>CAYRZF010000006.1:0-38264 GCA_964428805.1 uncultured bacterium
CATCTCGACCTGGTCTCTTCCCACATGGCCGTGGTCCGGGACACCGAGGACCACACGGAAGGCGTGCGCGCCTTTAAGGAGAAGCGCCCGCCGAAGTTTATGGGCCGTTAGATCGGGGTGATGCCGGCCTTGTGGCGCTGGGCGAGCGCCTGATAGCCCTCGGGGTTGAAGCGGACCCAGTACTCGGCGGGGGTTCCCGCGAGAGCGCGCGTGACCTTGGCCGGTATCCCGACGGCCAGCATTCCCGGGGGCACTTCCGTGTCCGGCGTCACCACGGCGCCGGCGCCGACCATCGCGCGCGCCCCGATCTTCGCCCCATCGAGCACGGTGGCGCCGTTGGCGATCAGGCACTCCTCCCCGAGGGTCGCCGAGTGAACCACGCACGAGTGACCGACTGTGGCCCGCGGGCCGACCTCGAGAGGTGCGGCCGGCGTCGTGTGGAGCACCGAGTTGTCCTGGATGTTGGCGCCCGCTCGGACGACGACCTGGTTGAAGTCCCCCCGCAGGACGGCGCCGTACCATACCGAGGCGCGCTCCTCCACGATGACGTCGCCGACGAGCGTGGCAGTGGGGGCGATGAAGGCCGTGGGATGAATGCGCGGGGCCTTTCCCTCGAAGCTGAAGAGCGGCATGATTTCCTCCTGTCGCGCTGAAAAATCGCGCCCACCCTAGCACCCCCCGTCCGCGCGCGTCAATCGGGGTCGCGGTCGCTAGACAGGGGCGGGGCCAGGGCGTATGCTCCAAGCCATGCCGCCCCAGAACCCCAAAATTCTGGCCGTCGCCACCGCCACGCCCTCCCATTACTTTCCCCAGTCGCGCCTCGCCGAGCTGGTTGGTTACCGCGATGCCCAGCGAAGCGGCTTCTTCGCCAACAGCGACATCGAGGGACGCTACCTCTATCTGGACCCGGCCCACGTCCGCACCGATGAGGGCGCCCAAGAGCTGAATGACCGCTTCCAGAAGGGGGCGCTCGAGCTGGGGCGCGCGGCCGTCCTCGCGTGCCTGGAGCGGGCCGGCTGGTCGCCCACCGATCTCGACTTTCTTGCCACCACCACGTGCACGGGGCGGCTCTGCCCCAGCCTGGACGCGCACCTGATCCGGGATCTGGGCTGCCGCCGGGACATCCAGCGGGTCCACGTGGGGGACACCGGCTGCGCGAGCGCCATGGTGGCGCTCCAGCAGGCCAGTAACCACCTGGCGGCGTTCCCCCGTCACCGGGCGCTCATCCTCGCGGTTGAGATCTGCTCCGCCGCGTACTATCTCGACGACCGGCTCGAGAGCGCGGTGGCCCACGCCATCTTCGCCGACGGCGCCGGGGCGCTGGCCCTCGGGACCGCGGGGGAGGGGCCGAGCCTGATCGAACACCGGACCCTCTTCCGCTCGGAGCACCTGGACGCGATGGGGTTCGAGTACCCGGACGGTCGGCCGCGGGTGATTCTCTCCAAGGAAGTTAGAAAGATCGGTGCGGCGATGATGAAGGACATGACGGCGACGCTCCTTGCCACTCACGGCCTGAAAAAGGAGGATGTCGCCTTCTGGGTGCTGCACTCGGCAGGCCGCCGGGTCATCGACCAGGCCGTCAGGGCCCTCGATCTTCGCGACGAGGATGTGGCCGCCTCGCGCGCGGTGCTCAGGCGGTACGGCAACATGTCCTCCGCCACGGTGATTTTTGTCTTCGAGGAGCTGCTCAAGCGTGCTCAGCCGGTCCCAGGGGATTGGGCAGTCATGGTCGCGCTGGGCCCGGGGTTCGCCGCCGAGGGCGCGCTCCTGCGCTGGTAGCGGGCTCGTCCGTGCGGTTACTGTCCGAGCTCCCCCGGGCCCACAACGCCGTCGAGTTTCTCGACGTTCCGGTCTCCCCCTCGGATCTGGAGGAGAGCCTGAGCGACATCTCGCGGCTCAATCGCTACTTCGGGGGCTCGTGGGTGACGCGCTCTCATCTGATCCGGCTCCTGGGCAGACGCCGGGGCGGCCCGGTAACGGTGCTCGACGTCGGGAGCGGCGGGGCCGACATCCTTGTTCAGCTGGTTCGCTGGGCGCGACGCCGGGGGCGGCGGTTTCGCGTCATCGCCGTGGACCGGGACCGCCAGATCCTCGAGGTCGCCCGGCGTCGGGCGAGCGCCTATCCCGAGATCTCCTTCGTCCAGGCTGACGGCCTCCAGCTGCCCGTGAGGGTCGGCGGGGTGGATGCGGCGATCTCCTCGCTGACCCTCCACCATCTGGAGCCCGACGCTGCGCCGCATCTCCTCGCCGAGATGGCGCGGGTCGCCCGGGTCGGATTCGTGGTGAACGACCTGATGCGCAGCCGTGTCGCCTACGCCCTCGTCTGGCTCGCCACACGGCTCTTCGCCTGGAGCCACATGTCCCGGCACGACGGCCCCCTCTCGGTCCTGCGCGCCTATACCTCCGGGGAGATCCGGGCGCTCGCCCGGCAGGCCGGCGTCGGCCGGGTCAGGATCATCCGCCATCCCTTCTGCGTCAGGCTCGCCATCGTCGGGTATCTCGGAGGGGGGCTCCGCCCCCCTTCCGACACCTCCCCCCTGGGATGGCGCGGGCAAAGCCCGCGCTCGAACGAACGCCAGTGAGCGCGCGTGCGTACGACGCTGTCGTCGTGGGCGCTGGCCCCGCCGGAAGCGCCGTGGCCATTCTGCTGGCCGAGCAGGGCCATTCGGTGCTCGTCCTCGACAAGGCCGCCTTCCCTCGCCCCAAGCTCTGCGGCGAGTACCTGAGCCCCGAGGCCGCGCGGATCCTGGATCGGCTGGGCGTGCTCAAGGCCGTGGACGGGGCGGGAGCGGTGCCCCTCCGCGGAATGCGCATCACGGCGCCCGGCGGCACCGTGCTGGAGGGGAACTATCCGACCGACGGGCCGTTCCGGGGCTACCGCGATCACGCCCTGGCGATCAAGCGGCTCATCCTGGACCAGATTTTCTTGGAGCGAGTCAAGTCGCTTCCCGTGGACGTTCGCGAGCGGCACCGGGTTGAGGACCTGCTGCTCGAGAGGGGCCGGGTGGTGGGAGTCCGCGCCGCCGGCCCCGACGGCGCGGCGTTCGAGGTGAGGAGCCCGCTGGTGGTCGGGGCCGACGGGCGGCAGTCGGTGGTGGCCCGGCGACTCGGTCTGGTCAGGTCGCATGGACTGCGTCGCCTGGCGCTCATCGCCTATGTCGAAGGGCTCGGCGACTTCGAGGGCTGGGGGGAGATTTACGTGGACCCGCCGGATTACGCCATCTTGAATCCCGTGTCCGCCGGGGTGGTCAGCCTCAGCCTGGTCGTGCCCCTCGATCACGCCACGCCATTTTCGGGGAGACTCGAGACCTTTTTCTACGCGCGGCTGAAGCAGCTCGATCGCCTCCGGTCGCGGGTCTCGCGGATGCGCCCGCTCCTCCCGGTGGCAGCGCTCGGCCCACTGGCGTACCGGGTCGAGCCGTCCCGCCATGGGGGAGTGCTCCTGGTTGGGGATGCGGCTGGCTTCTACGATCCGTTCACGGGAGAGGGAATTTACACGGCCCTCCGCTCAGCCGAGCTGGCCGCGGAGGTGGCCCACGGAGCGCTCGCGCGAGGGGACTTCTCGCGCGCGGCGTTGACCTCATACTGGCACGCGCGCCACGTGGCCTTCAAGGACAAGGAGCGGGTGACGCGCCTGCTCCAGGTGGTGATTAGACACCGGTGGCTCGCGAACCTCGTGGCCCAGCGGCTGGCCCGGCGCCCCGACCTCCTGAGTCTCCTGATGGGGGTGATCGGCGACTTCGTCCCGCCCCGCGTGCTGCTCTCCCCGCGGCGGCTGCTCGGCCGTCAGCGCTGACCCGGGCGTTCTATTCCTCCACGACCTTGCCGTCCCATTCGATGGCGATGCCGCGCTGGACGGACTGAGAGGCGGGGCAACCTTTCTCGTGCACTTCGATGGCACGGAGGGCCTCTTCGCGCTTGCCTTTGGGGACCTTGACGTTGTAATGCACCTTGATCCGCGTGATGAGCGGCTTGCCGTCCACGTTCTCGATGAAGCCTTCCACCTCCGAGGACAGGCGGTCGGGGTGGGTCGGGATCTTCCTCGCCGCTAGCGCCACGGCCAGCGTGCCGGTCATTCAGCCGGCCACCGCAGCGACGATGTGGTCAAGGGTGGTTGGAATCTCCTCCTCCGGCTCCACGCCGTAAAACTTTTTGATCCCGCCGTGGACCCCGTATCGGACCGGCTCGGGAAAGGCCTCGATGTAGGCCCGGCGGGCTGGGCCCTTGTCCTTGATGATCTTCACCTTGGAGATGTGGATCAGCTCAGCCATGGGTGATCCTCCTCTGGGGCTGGGGAACCTACCGGTTTTGATGACCGGTCCTGCTCGGGGGATTCGCCTGCTAGCGGGAGCGGCGCGGGCGCGGCGGCGCTGGGGCTGTGGGGGCCCCCTCCGATTGGTCGCCCTCGATCAGCGCCACGTTCGCCTCGCGCAACGGTTTCAGGATGTGGTCGCGAATCCATCGGGCGTCCCACCACTCGAGCGGTGTGACCGAGATCCCCCTGATCAGCACTTCGAAGTGCAGGTGGTCGCCGATGGCGAGACCCGAGCTTCCGGTCCGGCCCAGCTCCGCCCCCTTGGCCACCTCCTGTCCCTCCTGGACGTCGATGCGCGAGAGATGGGCGTAGAGGGTCTGAAGCCCCAGCCCGTGGTCCAGCACCACGGTGTTGCCGTAGATCGTGAGAGGGCCGGCGAAGACCACCGTCCCCCGGTTGGCGGCGGGAACGGGGCTCGCCCTGACCGAGGCCAGGTCGTAGCCGAAGTGGACCTGGGTGTCCACGTCCTGACCGCCGAAGCGGTAGCTCCGCGTCTCGGCGAAGTTGGAGAAGACCTTGGTGTTCTTCGGCTGGAGGAAGGCGCCCTGCCAGAGCGGCTTCGGCTGGGTCTTGGCCGAGAGGGTGCGCTTGGCCTCCTCGGCCTGGCGACGCTTATCTCGGTTGATGACCAGAAAGGCTTGGAGCAGCTGATCGGCTGGAACGTTCCCGCGCTCGGGAAGTAGCTCCGGGAGCTTTCGCTGCAGGAACTCCTCCTTGATGTCCACCGTGTCCCTCGGGAACTTCCGCGGCTTGATCTCGCTGGCGACCGATCGCGAAGCGTCGTTGCCCGCTTCATCCTGGGCGGTCAGGACGAGCGGTGAGGCGACGGGGAAGTCGTACGGAACCGCGATCAGCGCCACGTGGATCCCGGCGTCGGGCGGTCCTGCCGGGAATCCCGGGAAGAAGATCCCGCCGAGGTTCACGCCGCTCCTCATCGCCCCCTTCGAACGGTAGACGACGAGCCCGCCACCCCCCTGGGCCAGATACTGGGTGGCGGATAGGAGATCGAGAGTTGGTGGGGTCAGATCCAGCGTGATCGGCTGAGTGAGGATCGGCCTGTCGTCGACTCGAAGCGGCCGCCAGAATCCGTCCTTCGCGTACACCTCCAGCGTGGCCCCGCCCTCCCGGAGACCCAGCGAGCGTCCCTCTACGGTGAGGGCCAGCCGGTGCTCGTTGACCAGCGGCGGCGGAAAGGCCTGCTGGACCACCGTGACCTTCTGGGTGCCTTGGACGAGCCGGAGCTCGAGGGACCGGAGACCCCCGCGCGCCGCGGCCAGATTCAGCGTCAGCGGGGTTTTGAGCCCGATGAAGCGGGGGCGTGGAAGGAGCTCGGCGCGCACGCCGGGAACCGACTGGCGCCAGGCGAGGTAGGAGACCGCACCGACGATGACGACGGAGAGGATCAGCGTGACGAGCAGCCAAGTCTTCCAGCCGGATCGGGACACGACGTGAATGATAGCGGGCCGATTCCAGCCCGTCAACTTTTGGTGCTATCCTTGGCGCGGGCCGCGTGCGCTTGGTGGCGACGGTGGACGACCCGTAGGCCATCCGGGCCATCCTGGAATCTCTGGGGGTTGCCGCTGAGGTGCCGCAGCCCGATGCACCCCGGCCGCCCTGAGCGTTGAGCGCCCAGTCTTCCTGCGAGCGTTCTCTCCGGTCAGACCTTCTCCCTATTAAATATTTTTGGTGATAAGACAAAAACAAGCGCTAATACATTTATTACAGCCCATGCCAAGAACCCGTACTTATAACTCCCGGAGGTATTTTTACTTATTGCCATAATAGTGCTCATCGTAAAGCCGCATGCTGCCCCTGCAGCCTTAGCTAGTCCGCTCACCGTACCTACTTGCGTAAAATAAGTTGGAATAAGCTTGACCACACAAGCTGCGGAAGCGCCAGACAATAAAGCCAGGCTGAATATAGCGCCTATCTGTGCAGAAAATGATATCTCCGCAACCAACACTGATGCCAAAACCAGGGACATTCCGAAAAAACAGATAAGGATTTTCCGAGGATTGAGTCTGTCCGAGAGCCAGCCCCCGATTGGCCTCATAATGGCCACGAAAACAACCATGCCTGATGTATAAATCATAGAGGCCTTTGTCCCATCTATTTCCCAACGGTCGACAAGATAAGTGGGGGTGAATGCAGAAAAAAATGTAAGCGTGCCAAACGATGTCCAATACAGGAAAGCAATGACCCAAACAAGTGAGCCTGATTTGTAAACTCCTGCTATTTGTCCAAATGAGAGTTTCCTGTGGCGAATGGTTGGTTCAGAGGTCATCGTCCAGTATAGAAAACCCATAATCAGGGTGGGAACAGCGAATATGAGGAAAATAAAACGCCAGCCTGCCAAGGGACCTAATGCAAATTTAGGTGGGAGTTCAGCGTAGCCTTCTGGTCCTCCAAAAACATTAACAATCAGCAAAGGCACAAACACCATTCCCAATGCTATTCCGATATTTCCCAGGGAGAATATCCCAAGTGCAGTTCCCTGTTTTGCCTGCGGGTACCAAACAGACACATGTGCATTGCCTACGACAAAACTTGCTCCACCCAGGCCGAACATCATGCCTAGTATTAAAAACATGAAGTAGCTGTCAACAAACAATGCCGCAATCAATGGAATGAGCAAGGTAAAAAGTAGTATTGTAAATACTTTCCTCCCTCCGTACCTGTCAGCCGCTACTCCCAAGGGTATGCTTATGATGGTTGCAAACAAGGGCGGCATAGCCGCCAAAAACAGCACCTGGCTGGGCGTGAAGTTATACCACTTGATTAAAAACGGACCAAGAGCTGCGAACATTCCCCATATACCAAAACCAAGGGAGAAGGCCACAAATGCAATCCACAATACTCGGGAGTTGCCCGCAGGTTCGGTACCAGGAGGTGTGCTTGTACTATCAGATTTGCTCTCATATCCGTTCATTGTGTTGTTAGATTGGAAAACAGGTTCGCAATTTCTTTTTTAAGCCGTGTAATGCGTGTGCTCACGGGAGTGGCTGCCTGGCATGGCTCATGTAATGGTGGTTTCGCCCCCTCCTGACGCGGTCCGCCGGCTCAGCGGGCTTTTCTTGGGGTAGAGGAGCCTTCCGGCGCGGACTTCGAGGAACGGCGTCAGCGCGTGGGGAGGAGCGGTCTTTCGGCTCTGGATATGGAAGACCCGCCAGTGTTGCGCAGTGAGCGCATCCGCAATGAGCGACCGATGGCACCTCCAGGGGACCGCTTCCGCACACATCACCGCCGTTTTCGTTTGCGCGGCGAGGTCTTTGAGGCGGGCCAGTCCGCGGGCAAACTCGGGGGTTCCCATATAGTCGGCGAACCCGCGAAACGACGCATTCTGCCATCCGAGATTGACCGAGTCTTTCTCCGGGCGGCGAAGTCCGCCCAACGCTTTTAGGTGCTCATAGGGAATGTGGGCGTTTTTGAGCGCGGCGTGGAGAGCGTCCTTTCCGAACTGGGGGTTGTGACGCGATCGCGGGATCGTCCTGATATCGACGACCTTCCGGATGCCATGGGACTTGAGCAAATCCAGAAACTCGGCGACAGGTCGGTTTGAGTGGCCGATCGTATAGATGGTCCACTGCTGCGACGTCACGTCAGGGGTTAAAACTCCATCTCGCCCGGCTCGGGGGGAGCACCGAGCGGATCCACGTGGACCACACAGTAGGCGCAGTTCGTCTCCGCCATGATGACGTCGCGCACCGCCTTGGCGACCTCCTCTCCGTCGGCCACCGTCATCGTCGGATCCACCTCCACGTGCAGGGAGAGGTTGACCGTCTCGGGCCCCACGTACTGAGCCCGGAGGTCGTGCACGGCCTCGACGGCGGGGACCGTGCGCGCCAGGGCTTCGATCCGGTCGAAGAATTCCCGCCCCGGGGCGCGTCCCATCAGCACGCGGGCGTTGTCGCGGAACAGGCCGACGGCGTTGGCGGCGATGAGGATCGCCACCGCCAGCGAGGCGAGGGGGTCGGCGATGGGCCAGCCGTTGACGACGAAGAGCGCCCCGGCCAGAGCCGCCAGGAGGCCCAGCTCGTCGTTGAGCGATTCCATCAGTTGGGCGTGGGCCGCGGGACCGCGGTGCTTCTGCAGGCCAAGGAGGATGACCGGGACCGCGCTCAGCACCATTGAGAGCACAAGAACCCCGACGGCCAGACCGAGACGGCTGTACGCCGGAACCACGGGGTGGAGGAGCCGGCCCACGGCCTCTTCGGCCAGCCTGAAGCTGGTGAAAGAGATGAAGAGCGTGGCGGCTACCAGCGCGGCCACGTGCTGGGCCCGCCCGTAACCGTAGCGATAGCGCGCGTCCGCGGGACGGCGGGAGAATCGGTCCGCGGCCAAGAGGAAGCCCGAGATCATGAGGTCGGAGAGAGTGTGGAGGGCTTCGGCCAGGAGCGCGAAGAGCCCCGTGAACCACCAGGTGACGAGCTTGAGGACGAACACGAGGACATACCCGATCAGTGCCGCCCTGAGCCCGATCGAGGACTCTGCTGGAGCGTGTCGCATGCCTCCTTCTTACACCATTTGCCGGAGGCCTTCCAGCGTCTTGATCGGTCCGCGGCTTGACACTTCCTTGGGGGGTCCGCTAGAGTGAGCCGGTGTCAAAGACTGTCTGGCTGATTCCGTTCCTTCCTCTCCTCGGGACCCTCCTCAATGCGCTCTTCGGGCGGTGGATCGGCCGACGCGCCCACTGGATCGCTGTCCCGGCTCTCGCGGGTTCATTTCTGCTGTCCTGCGCCGTCTTCCTCCGGGTGTGGCACGGTGAGACCTTCACCGGCGACCTCTTCCCCTGGATTCAGGCCGGGGCCTTCACGACATCCGTGACGGCTCAGGTGGATTCGCTCTCCGCGGTGATGCTGCTGGTGGTAACCGGGGTGGGGTTCCTGATCCACCTCTATTCCGTCGGCTACATGCACGGCGATCCGGGCTTTGCGCGTTACTTCGCCTATCTGAACCTGTTTGTGTTTTCCATGATCATGCTGGTTCTCGCGGGAAACTTCCTCGTCCTCTACGTTTTCTGGGAGGCCGTGGGGCTCTGCTCCTACCTGCTCATCGGCTTCTGGTACACGCGGAAAGCCGCCGCGGACGCGGGCAAGAAGGCCTTCATCGTCAACCGCGTCGGCGACGCCGGCTTCGCCCTCGGGGTCATGTACATCTGGGTCGCGCTGGGCACGCTGGACTACGGCGCGGTCTTCGAAAGGGCGGGGACCCTTTCCCCCGCCACCGCCACGGTGATCGCGCTTCTCCTCTTCATGGGGGCCTGCGGCAAGTCCGCCCAGCTTCCGCTCCACGTATGGCTCCCCGACGCGATGGAAGGTCCCACGCCGGTTTCAGCGTTGATCCATGCCGCCACCATGGTGACGGCCGGTGTGTACATGGTGGCCCGGAGTCATGCCCTCTTCGAGCGCTCGGGCGTCGCCCTCGACGTCGTCGCGTGGGTGGGGGGGATCACGGCGCTCTTCGCCGCGACCATCGGTCTCGCCCAGACGGACATCAAGCGGATACTGGCCTACTCGACGATCAGCCAGCTCGGCTACATGTTCGCCGGCGTCGGCGTGGGCGCCTACGCGGCGGGGATTTTCCACCTCGTCACGCACGCGTTCTTCAAAGCGCTCCTGTTCCTGGGGGCGGGGAGCCTGATCCACGCTCAAAGAGGCGAGCAGGACCTCCGGAAGATGGGAGGCCTCGCCCCGCGGATGCTCCCCACCACGGTGACCTTCCTGGTGGGGGCGGCCGGCCTCGCCGGCATCCCGCCGTTCGCCGGTTTCTTCTCCAAGGACGAAATCCTGGCGTCGGTCTACCATCGGGATCAGTTCTGGCTCTGGGTCGTGCTCCTGGTCGGCGCCTTCGTCACGGCTGTGTATATCTTCCGGGTCGTCTTTCTCGCCTTCTTCGGAGGGCCCCGGATGTCGAAGGAGGTCGCCCATCACATCCACGAGTCTCCCTTGGTGATGACCGTGCCCCTGAGCGCCCTGGCCCTGCTGACCGCCGTGGCGGGGGTGGTGGGGATCCCCTCGGTTCAGGGGACCGCCTTCGCCCGCTTCTTGAGACCGGTGTTGCCGCTTTCCGAAGAGGTCAACCACGGCGGGCTCGGAGCGTACGCGCTCCTCGTCCTTTCCGTGATTGTGGCGGTCGCCGGCGTGCTGCTCGCGTGGCTACTCTACCGGAGCCGCCCCCTCAAGGTCGAGGCCATCGGCCGGCCGCGGAACCGGTTTCACGCGCTGGTTCTCAACAAGTATTACGTGGACGAGCTCTACGGCTACCTCTTCGTCCGGCCACTGCTCGGGATCGCCGGCTTCTGCGCCCGCGCGCTGGATCTGCGCTTCCTGGACGGGATCGTCAACGGGGTGGGGCGGCTGGTGATGGCCTGGGCCCGCTCCATGCGGAGACTCCAGACCGGGTACGTGATGAACTACGCGCTGATGACGCTCCTGGGCGCCGTCGCCATCGTCGGGTTCCTCCTGTCACGATGACGCAACATATTCTCTCGATCGTAACGTTTCTTCCTGTGCTGGCAGCGGTCGTCATCGCGCTCTTGCCCCGGGGGTGGGCCGCTCTCGTCCGGTGGCTGGCGTTCTTGGTGGCGACCGCCACCTTTGCCGTTTCCCTTCTTCTCTATTTCCGCTTCGACGCCCGGAATCCCGACTATCAGTTCGTCGAGCAGGTCCGGTGGATGCCGTCGTTCGGGATCTCCTACCACGTGGGAATCGATGGGATCAGCCTGCTCCTGGTGCTGCTGACGACGTTCCTCTCTGCGCTCGCTCTCCTTTCGTCCTGGCGGGCGGTGGACGTCCGGGTCAAAGAGTTCGCGGTGAGCATGCTGTTCCTGGAAACCGGGATGCTTGGGGTGTTCGTCAGCCTCGATCTCTTCCTCTTTTATATCTTCTGGGAGGCCATGCTGATCCCGATGTACCTCATCATCGGGGTCTGGGGCGGACCGGACCGGATCTACGCCGCGATCAAGTTCATCCTCTACACCCTGACCGGGTCGGTGCTCATGCTGGTGGCCATTCTCGCGCTCTACTTCCAGCACGGCGGCGTGGCGGGAAACTACACCTTCGACCTCCCGATCCTCGCGCGGTACGTTGTGCCGGCCGGGATCCAGGTCTGGCTTTTCCTGGCCTTCGCCGTGGCCTTCGCCATCAAGGTCCCGATGTTTCCCTTTCACACCTGGCTCCCCGACGCCCACGTGGAGGCGCCGACCGCGGGCAGCGTGATCCTGGCCGGCGTGCTGCTGAAGATGGGGACCTATGGCTTCCTCCGCTTTTGTCTGCCGCTCTTTCCGACGGCGAGCCTGGCGTTCACCCCCTGGATCTTCCTCCTGGCCCTCGTCGGTATCATCTACGGCGCCTGGGTCTCCACGGTTCAGCCGGATTTGAAAAAGCTCGTGGCGTACTCAAGCGTGAGCCACCTGGGCTTTGTCGTCCTCGGTCTCTTCACGCTCACTCCCCAGGGGATCGTGGGTGGTATCATCCAGATGGTGAACCACGGCCTCTCCACCGGGGCGTTGTTCGTCATGGTGGGAATCCTGTACGAGCGGCGGCACACTCGGCTCATCGCCGAGTTCGGCGGACTCTGGCGGGTAGTGCCCGCATTCTCGGCTCTCTTCATGATCGTTTCCCTTTCCTCGCTGGGCCTTCCCGGTCTCAACGGGTTCGTCGGCGAGTTCCTCATCCTGGTGGGCGCGTTCGCCTGGGCTTCCGGGCTGCCCGCGGCCGGCCCCCTCGCGTACCTGGTGCCGGTCCTGGCGACCACCGGGATCATCTTTGCGGCGATCTACATGCTCTGGATGTACCAGCGGGTGTGCTTCGGGGAGATCACGACCGACGCGAACCGGGGGCTCGTGGATCTCACGCCGCGGGAGTGGGCGGTGCTCCTGCCCCTCCTGCTCTTTATCGTCTGGATCGGCGTGTACCCGCGCCCCTTCACCGGCGTGACCGAGGCCACCGCCGAGGCGCTGATCGCCCAGGTGCAGTCCAAGGCCGCGGCGACCCACCTGCAGAGCGGGTACCCGGCGCGGGTAGCCGGTGAGGCGGCACGCTGATGGATGCCGCGTTTCTGCCCCTGGCTCCGCTCCTCGTCGTGACGGGGACGGCGTTCCTCCTCATCCTGCTGGACCTACTGCCGCCTCGGGACAGCAAGGGGCACCTGGGCCTCGTGGCTCTGGTGGGGATCGTGGCCACGCTCCTCGTCGCGCTGTTCCTGTGGGGGCGGGCGGGCCGCGCGTTCAGCGGGATGGTCGTGCTGGACAACTTCGCCCTGTTCTTCGACGTGGTGATCTGCTACGCCGCGGCGCTGGTCCTCCTCCTCTCCATGGACTACCTCCGGCGCAACGGGATGGAGACCGGCGAGTACTATATCCTGGTTCTCTTTTCGACGCTCGGGATGCTCCTCATGGTCCATGCGTCGGATCTGATCGTGATCTTCCTGGCGCTGGAGCTGATGTCCCTGTCCCTCTACGTGCTCGCCGGCTTTTTCCGGTGGCGGCTGGCGGCCGGTGAATCCTCGATGAAGTACTTCCTCCTGGGTGCCTTCGCCACGGGCTTCTTCGTCTACGGGGTCGCGCTGATCTACGGCGCGACCGGCACCACGGCGTTGGACGGGATCGCCGTCGCTGCGGGATCCGCGCCGCGGGATCCGCTACTTCTCATCGGGCTCGGCCTGCTCCTGGTGGGCTTCGGCTTCAAGGTCTCGTCGGTCCCGTTCCATATGTGGGTCCCGGATGTGTACGAGGGCGCTCCCACGAGCGTGGCGGCGCTGATCGCCACGGGATCCAAAGCGGCGGGATTCGGAGCGCTCCTGCGCGTCCTCCTTTCGACGTTCAAGGTGGCCCAGCCGGACTGGACCGCGCTCTTGTGGGTTCTCGCGGTCCTGACCATGACGGTCGGGAACGTGGTTGCCATCGCCCAGTCAAACCTCAAGCGGATGCTGGCCTACTCCTCGGTCGCCCACGCGGGGTATATGCTGGTGGGGGTGGTCGCGGGGGGATCGCTCGGGGCCGGCGGTGTGCTCTTTTACCTCCTGGTCTACACGTTTACCACCGTGGGGGCCTTCGGGGTGATCCTGCTTCTCGAGCGGGAGCGCCGGGAGGCCGTGAACCTGGACGACTACGGAGGGTTGGCCGCCCATCATCCCGTGCTGGCGCTCACGCTTGCGCTCTTCCTCCTCTCGCTCATCGGGGTGCCGCCCACGGCGGGCTTTGCCGGCAAATTCTACCTCTTCGGCGCGGCAGTTCGATCGGGGTACATCTGGCTGGCGATCATCGCGGTTCTCAATTCGGTGGTGGCCGCCTATTACTATCTCCGCCTGATCGTCTACATGTACATGCGCGACCAGGAGGGCGCGCTCACCGAGCCGGCGCCGTCCTTCGCGGGCCGTCTGGCCCTGGGGATCGCGCTCTGGGGCGTCTTCCAGCTGGGACTCATGCCGGGTCCGGTGCTGGACCTCGCCCAGGCCGCCGTGGCACCGCTTCTGCGCTGAGGGAATGTGGGAATCCGGCTTCATTACCGCGGTTGGCTCTTCGACCTCGATGGCACGGTGTATCGGGGGGAGAAGCTGATCCCGGGTGCGGCCGACGTCATTGCGGCACTCCGATCGGCCGGCAGCCGCGTCGCCTTCCTCTCCAACAAGCCTATCCAGACCCGAGCCGACTACGCGGACAAGCTGACTCGGCTGGGCATCCCCACCACGGCTTCGGAGGTGGTCAATTCCTCGCTGGTCCTGGCCCGTCACCTGGCCCGCCTGGATCCCGGCGCCACTTGCTTCGTCATCGGTGAGCCCCCGCTGATCCGCGAGCTGGAGGCTCACGGCTTCAAGGTGAGGGAGGACCCGCTCGTCCGCTGGGTCGTCATAGCCTTCGACAGGACCTTCAGCTACGCCAAGCTCAACACGGCGCTGCAGGCAGTGAAGCGCGGGGCAAGGCTGATTGCCACGAACCCCGACCGGACCTGTCCCGTCACGGACGGCGAGATCCCCGACTGCGCCGGCATGATCGCCGCCGTCGAAGCAGTGACCGGCAAAGCCGTGGAGTTGATCGTGGGCAAACCGTCCCCCCTCATGCTCGAGGTGGCCCTGGAGGTCTTGGGCCTTTCGGCGGCGGAGACGGTGATCGTGGGCGACCGCATCGAGACGGACGTGACCATGGGGAAGGCCCTCGGGCTTGGCACTGTCCTGGTTCTCTCCGGCGTCACCGACCACGCCGACCCGCGCATCGCCGACCTCAAGCCCGATCACGTCCTCCGCTCGATTCGGGACCTCCTGATCCCATGACCCGCCTAGTGCTCACCTTCGCGCCCGCCGCCGCGCTTATTCGAGCGCGCACCCATGCCTCTGGCATGGGTGCCCGGCCCGCGCAACCCTCGGGGGGAGGTGTCGGAAGGGGGGCGAAGCCCCCCTCCGAGGATAGATGAGCCGACTGTCTGGCCTCGGGGAGCAACGGTTCGACGCCCTCGTGATCGGTGGTGGGATGGCCGGCGCGGGCGTGGCCCGGGATGTGGCCCTGCGTGGCGTCTCCGTGGTCCTCTTCGAGAAGGGCGACTTTGCCTCGGGGACCACGGGGCGTTCCTCCAAGCTCATCCACGGCGGGCTCCGGTATCTCGAGCTCTTCGACTTCGGGCTGGTGCGGGAGTCGCTCAGGGAACGGGAGACCCTCGGCCGGCTGGCCCCGCACCTGATCCGCCCGCTTCCCTTTCTGATCCCGATCTACCGCGGCTCGCGCCTCGGCCTCATCAAGGTCCGGATCGGTCTCACGCTCTACGATTGGCTCACGCCGGGGAAGACCACCGACCGCTATCGCGTGATCCCGCCCGAGGCCGCGCTGGCGCTGGAGTCCGAAATCCGGGCCGAAGACCTCAAAGGGGCGGGGTTCTACTTCGACGACCTCCTGCTCTCTCCCGAGCGCCTGTGCCTGGAAAACGTTCTGTCCGCCTGCCGTCACGGGGCCCGAGCGTTCAACTATGTTGAGGTCGAGGAAGTCCTGACCGGCCCGAACGGAATCGAGGGGCTGCGCGTTCGGGACCTCCTGACCGATCAGGTCCACGCCGTGCGGGGGCGGGTTATCGTCAACGCGGCCGGCCCCTGGGTGGATCGAATCCGCGGGCTCGCCGGTATCTCGGACCGGGGGCCGCAGGTCATCAGGACCACGAAGGGAATCCACTGTCTTCTGCCGCGGCTGACCGAGCACGCCGTGTACCTGGGGACGAAAGACGAGCGCATGGTCTTCGTGATCCCCTGGAGAGAGTTCTCCCTCGTGGGGACCACGGACACGGACTTCGCCGGCGATCCGGATCGTCTGTGGGCCACGCGGGACGAAGTGACTTACCTGCTGGGGGAGGTGCGGCGGGTGCTTCCCGATCCCCGGCTGGCGGCGGCCAACGTGATGTACACCTATGCGGGGGTCCGACCGCTAACCCACGAGGCGGGGAAGTCCCCATCCAGGGTCTCCCGCCAGCACCGAGTGTGGGCTGAGGGTCCCCAGGGGAGGTTCCTTACGATTACGGGGACGAAGTTGACCTGTTTCCGGAGCCTGGCCGAGACGGTGGCCGACCTCGTGATGGCCCGGCTGGGTCGCCGGGCGCGCTCGCGCACAGCCGGTCTCACCCTGGACGGCGCCGACGAGAGGGTCCGTCGGCCTGTGGAGGTGCGGGCGTGGATGGACGTCTCAGACGAGATGGCGGCGACGGGGCTCCCACGCGAGACCCTGGAGAGGCTCGTCGAGACCTACGGGCGCAACTACGTGCGTGTGCTCGACCTTGCCCGAAAGCTCCCCGACGGCGACGCCCGGCTCTGTCCCCGAAACCCTGAGATCGTTGCGCAGCTGCATTATGCGGTCGCAGAGGAGCTCACGGTCTCGCTCGGAGACTTCCTGCTTCGTCGCACCGGCATCGGAACCAGCTCCTGCCAGGGACTCGACTGCGCCGAACGCATCACGTCCCGGATGGGAGACCTGATGGGGTGGAACTCCCGGCGGCGGGAGGCGGAACTGGCGGCGTATCACGACACTGTTGCGCGAAGCCGTCGGTTTCGGGATAGTTGAGGCGCCCTGGGTCGAGGATGCCAATGTCTGCCTTCGGTGCCCCCGGCGTCGCCCAATCAGGCCGGACCAGCCTGGCGGCTCACCGGGGTGGGGCGCTGCTCTGGCCCGAGAACAGCCTGCTGGCCTTCCGGAACGCCATCGCCCTCGGAGCCGACTTCCTGGAGTTCGATGTTCACCTCAGCAGGGAGGGAGAAGTGGTGGTGATCCACGATGCGACACTCCCGCGGACCACCACGGGGGTGGGCGCAGTGCAGGACCTGATGCTCGCCGAGCTCCGGGCGCTCTCCCTCAAGGACAAGGACGGGAAAGTCACGGAGGAGGTACTGCCGAGCCTGGAAGAGGTGGTGGCGCTCGCCGCGGCGACCCCGGTTGGGCTCCTCCTCGAGATAAAGGTGGATGCGCGCCGCGCGCGGTACCCGGGCATCGAGGAGAAGGTGTTTGCGATTCTCGACCGGCACGGAGTGACCATGCGCGCCATCGTCATGTCGTTCGATCCCGAAACGGTTCGTCACGTCCGCCAGCTTCGTCCGGAAGTTCGAGCGGGCGCGCTCTACTCTCCCCGAACCCTGAGGCAGACGCGCTCGAGCGTCGGATCGGCGATCAACGAGCTGTGGAAATACGGAGGCCGCTTCGTGGGCCTCCAGCAATCGCTCGTGACTGCTGAGAGTCTGAAACTGGCGAGGGGGAAGGGCCTCCTCCTGGGGGCGTGGACCGTCAACGAGGCGGAGCCCATGCGCCGATTCATCGAGCTGGGGGTGGGGGTCCTGATCACGGATCGGCCGGACCTGGCCAAAGAGCTGCTCACAGGGTAGCGGGGACGCGCATGGGGGGGATGTTCGGCTAGTTTGTGCGAGACTGACAGTCGGGAGGGCCGAAGAATCCCTTTAGGATTAATGAGTTTCCGCCACTTGTCTTTGGTGGTGAGGTGTGATAGTTTTCCTGTTCACATGGTAGAGCCGTCCCCCTGGCGGGGCCTCGGCGTTGTGGGCAGTGCCGGGATCACCTTGGTAGTGGCGACGGCTGGCGGGGCCGTTCTTGGATATTTCCTGGACCGTTGGCTTGGAAGCTCGCCGTGGCTTACCCTGATCGGGCTCGGCCTCGGAATTGTCGTGGGGTTCAGAGAGCTCATTCGAACGATCAAGGCCGCGGAGCGTGAGGAGCGGAATGGACCGTGACCTGGTAGGGCGCGTGACGGGCGCTGGCGCGCTGGCGCTCATCCCGATCGCGGGAGCCGCCTTCTATCTCGCCGACGTTCCAGGGCTCCTCGGCGTGCTCGCGGGAGGTGGTCTGGCGCTCGGGAACTTCGGCTGGTTGAGCACGGGGAGCCGACGAGCGCTCGCGCTCTTCAGCGCCCGACGCGTTCATCCGCTGTGGCTCCTGAGTCTCGGGCTTCGGCACCTGGTCCTGTTCGCGGCGCTCGGGATTCTCCTCTGGAGCGGGCACGTCCACCCTCTGGGGGTGCTCGTCGGCCTCTCGGTGCTCCCGCCGGTCCTCATCGCCCAGGGGCTTCGCGCGGTCGCGCGAAATCCGTAAGCCGATGGAAGCGATCGAGCATCCGCCGCTCTTCGCGGTCCCCGGAATCCCGAACCATCTCACTTACACCTGGATCGCGATGGCCATCCTCATCACGATCAGCCTCCTCGCCTCCCGTCACCTCCAGCTCGTCCCGACAGGGCTCCAGAACTTCATGGAGGTCGTGCTGGAGCAGTTCCTGACGCTCCTGGATGACGTGGTCGGCCCCGAGGGCCGGCGGTACCTCCCCCTCATCGCGACGCTGGGCCTGTTCATCCTCACCTCCAATCTGCTGGGGCTCGTGCCTGGGCTCATCGCGCCCACCTCGAACCTCAACACCACGGCCGCGTGCGCGCTGATCGTCTTTTTCACCTACCATTGGATCGGGATCCGGAAACAGGGACTCGGACGGTACCTCAGGCACCTCTGCGGCCCAGTCTGGTGGCTGGCGCCGCTCATGTTCATCGTGGAAATTTTCAGCCACCTGGCGCGACCGCTCTCGCTCGCGCTCCGGCTCTTCGGCAACATGACCGGCGGCCACATCCTGCTTGCGGTCATCTTTACCCTCACGCTCGGGATGGCGGGGTGGGTCGCGTCGGGAACACTTCCGGGCCTGCTGATCGGCCTGCCCGGGAGCGTTCTGCTGATCGTGTTCACCACGGGCTTCCTGCTCCCGCTCAAGATTCTGGTGGCCTTTCTGCAGGCCTTCATCTTCTGCATGCTCTCGATGCTGTACATCGCCGGGGCCGTCGAGGAGGCTGAGCACCATTGAGCCAATCATGCATCTCGGGGCTGTGAAGCGACGAAAAGGAGGACATATCGTGCGACGCGTTTTCGTTCTCACGCTACTGGCTGTCCAGGCAGTGTTCGTGTTGCCGAGCGGGGTGTGGGCCGCCGAGGCCGGAGCGCCGGGAGGTTGGATCGGTCCCTTTGCGGTGATCGCGGCAGGGATCGGGATGGCGATCGCCTCCGGCCTGTGTGCGCTCGGGCAGGGACGGGCCACCGCGAGCGCGGTGGACGCCATGGCGCGCCAGCCGGGCGCCGCAGGGCGGATCCAGACGGCCATGATCATCGGCTTAGCCCTGATTGAGTCCCTGGCCCTGTACGTCTTCGTCATCGCCGCGATCCTGCTCTTCGTGCAGCCGGTGAAGTAGGTTCGCTGCGGGGGTGGGCCCCCGAAGGGGAGGGGGCCAGGCGCCCCCGCCTGAAACGGTGGGTATGAGACCTCGGTCGAGCTTCAAGATGCCCAAGATCCCCGAGATGACGATTCGTCGTCTCTCGGTGTACACGCGCTGTCTGCTCCAACTGGAGGAGGACGGGGTCAAGACCATCTCCTCCGAGGAACTGGCGGAGCGCTTCAATCTCAACTCCGCGCAGGTGCGGAAGGACCTCGCCTACTTCGGCGAGTTCGGCGTGCGTGGCACCGGGTATTACGTGTCTGGGCTGAAGGCCGAGTTGCAGAAGATCCTGGGACTCGATCGCGAGTGGCAAGTGGCGCTGGTCGGGTTCGGAAACCTCGGGTCGGCTCTCTTCAACTACAAAGGGTTCATGCGCCAGGGGTTCCGGATCTCGGTGATCTTCGATGACGATCCGCAGAAAGCCGGGCGGACCGTGGAGAGCGTTCCGATCCTCCCTCTGCGGGAGCTCGTTCACGAGGCCAAAGGGCGGAGCTTCCAGATCGGGATCGTGGCCGTGCCGGCGGAGGCTGCGCAGACCGTCGCGGATCAGCTCGTCGCGGCGGGCATCAAGGCCATCCTGAACTTTGCCCCGGCCCGACTCAAGGTGCCGAAGGACGTGCGCCTGCAAGTCGTGGACCTCTCGATCGAGCTGGAGACGCTCTCCTTTTATCTTGCTCAAGTGACCCGCTGATCCGGACCGTTTGACGCCTCCTCTTTCCGATGGTATTGGATTCATGTCGTTCATGATCGTGCCGGTCCAACCCTTCCTGCTCACCCAGTGGGCCCCGTTTCAGGCGCTCTCGGGGGCCTTCGCCAAGGGAGATCCCCGCCTTTCCGTGGACGGCCTCTGGGGGTCGTCGCGCGCCATGGTTGTGTCGGCGCTCCTTCGGGAAGTCAACCGTCCCGCCCTGGTCCTGGTCCCGGACCTGCCCGCGCTCCACCGGATGTGCCAGGATCTCCGGTTCTTCGAGGCCACCCTGCCGGGTTCGCCTCGGCGCGCTCAGGAATTTCCTCCGAGCCAGCCGACATTCTGGCGCGGGGGGCGACAGCGTGAGACTGAGGGTGAGCGCGCGTGGGTCTGCCACCGCCTGCGGCGCGGAGAGCCGCTCACAGTGGTCACGACCCCGGCGGCTCTGGCCTCCCCCTTGCTGCCTCCCGAGGAATTCGGCCGCCTCGCGTTCGCCCTCAACGTGGGACAGGAGCTGGCGCGAGATGGCCTCCTGGAGCGGCTGGCGACCTCGGGGTATGAGCGGGCGGAAACGGTCGTGGAGGTCGGGCAGTGGAGCCGACGCGGCGGGATCGTGGACATCTTCTCACCCGTACGGGAGCGACCGGTTCGCGTCGAATTCTTCGGTGATGAGATCGAATCACTCCGTCTCTTCGATCCCACCTCCCAGCGAACGGTCGAAACGATCCAGTCCTTCGAGGTCCTCCCGCTGACGCTCGGGGGAGAGGCGGGCGCCGCGCTCCTCTCCTATTTCCCGGCGGAGGCCCCGGTGATCCTGGATGGTTCGGCTCTCCTGGAAGCCCCGCCGGACGATGCGCCGTCGCCGATTCCGCTCGGTGAGCTGTTGAAGGGGCGCCAGCGGATTGAGCTCGGGCTCCTGGCGGCGACGCCGCCCGGTCCGGAGTCCGGGCGCTTCACTCTGGAGACGCGATCGGTGGGGAGTTTTCGGGGACAGTTCCGCCAGCTGGCCGGCGAGCTTGGCCGGTGGTTGGCCGAAGGGTTCAGGGTCCGCCTCATCTGCCAGGACGAGGCTCAGGCCCGCCGCCTGAAGCAGATCCTCTTCGAGCACGGGTTCGAGGCGCTCGAAGGCGCGTCGCTCGCGGGACCGGAGGGGCTTGGGATCCTCGCCGGCGAGTGCGCCCAGGGGTTCTCCATTCCCGCACTCGGGATCGTCATCCTGACGGAGGAGGAGCTCTTCGGCGCCCGGCGGCGGACCCTGCGCCGGCCGCGCTACCAGCGCGGGGCCGCCCTCACCGCCTTCACCGACCTTGTCGCGGGCGACCTCGTCGTCCACGAGGAGCACGGGATCGGCCGCTACCTGGGTCTGAAAACGCTGTCCGTGGATGGGCGACAGGGGGATTTTCTCCTCCTGGAGTATGCCGAGGGGAACCGTCTCTACCTCCCCGTGGAGCGGTTGGGCGTGATCTCCAAGTACCTGGGGAGCGATGGCGCTGGGGTGAGCCTCGACCGGTTGGGCGGCAGCTCCTGGCAACGGGTCAAGGAATCGGTGCGCGCGGCGCTCCGCCAGATGGCGGAGGAGCTCCTCCAACTCTACGCGGCCCGCTCGGTCCTGGAGGGGCACGCCTTCGGGGAGGATACCCCCTGGCAGCGGGAGTTCGATGCGGCGTTTCGCTTCGAGGAGACCCCCGATCAGCTTCGCGCCATCGAGGAGGTCAAAGCCGACATGGAGCGACCTCGCCCCATGGACCGGCTGGTGGCCGGGGACGTGGGGTACGGCAAGACCGAAGTCGCTCTCCGGGCTGCCTTCAAGACCGCGATGGATGGCAAGCAAGTAGCCCTCCTGGTGCCCACCACCATCCTGGCCCAGCAGCACTGGGGGACCTTCGCGGAGCGCTTTGCGCCGTTCCCCGTCCGGGTGGAACTGCTGTCGCGCTTTCGATCACCCAGGGAGCAGAAAGCGGTGGTGGGCGGGCTTCGCCAAGGCACGGTGGATGTGGTGATCGGAACCCATCGTCTCCTCTCGAGGGACGTGGCCTTCCGGGACCTGGGGCTTCTCATCGTGGATGAAGAGCACCGCTTCGGGGTGGCGCACAAGGAGCGGATCAAGCAGCTTCGAAAATCGGTGGACGTTCTCACCCTGACGGCGACCCCCATCCCGCGCACGCTCTACATGTCCCTGTCGGGGGTTCGGGATCTCTCGATCATCGAGACGCCCCCCCCGGAACGCCTCCCTGTGGAAACCGTCGTCGCCCCTTTCAGCCGAACGCTGATCCGGGAAGCCATCGAGCAGGAGGTGGCCCGCGGCGGCCAGGTCTTCTTCGTCCACAACCGGATCCAGTCACTCGCGTCTATGACGGCGTTCGTTCAGCGGTTGGTGCCGCGGGCCCGTGTGGTGATGGCCCACGGCCAGATGCGGGAAAAGGCCCTGGAGGGGGCCATGCTGCGATTCGTGGGCGGTCAGGCCGACGTCCTCGTCTCCACGGCCATCGTCGAGTCGGGCCTCGATATTCCCGCCTCGAACACCATCGTTGTGAACCGGGCGGATCGCTTCGGCCTCGCCCAGCTCTACCAGCTGCGCGGGCGCGTGGGGCGGGAGCGCCAGCAAGCGTACGCCTACCTGTTGATCCCTGCCGACGGCCGGATCGACGAGACGGCGCAGAAGCGCCTGCGGGTCATCCAGGAGCTCACCGAGCTGGGCTCCGGCTTGAGGCTGGCGCTTCGGGATCTGGAGATCCGGGGGTCGGGGAATCTGCTGGGCGCCGAGCAGCACGGCCACATCGCGGCGGTCGGCTTCGATCTGTATTCGAAGCTACTGGCCGAGGCCGTGAGAGAATTGAGGGGAGCTCCTGCGGAGGAGGCTCCGGAGCCGGTGGTGACCGTGGAGGTCGAAGCACTGCTGCCCGAGACCTACGTGCCCGAGGTGAGCCAGCGGCTGGCCCTCTACAAGCGGCTCGCCGGGATCACGCGCGCTGAGGAGATCGCGGATGCCCGCTCGGAGTTGCGGGACCGCTTCGGTCCGCTCCCCCCTCCGGCCGCCCGGCTCCTGGAGGTCGTGGAGATCCGGACCGCGGCGCGTGCGCTGGGCATCGAGCGGGTGGAGGCGGTGGGGAGCCGGGTCCTTCTGACCTTCTCGCCGGCGACGCCGGTTTCCCCCGAGGGGCTGCTCCGTGCTATCCGCGCCGAGCCCGGACGGCTCCGCTTAAAGAAAGAGTTCGTCGTCGAGGCCACGCTCCCCGAGGGGCCGTGGCCGGTGGTTCGGCAGGCCCTGGAGACGCTTCTGGAAACGTTTCGATGAAGGCCTATCGCGAGGCTTCCGGCATACCGCTCCACCTGCTTCTGGCATCCTTGGTCGCCGGGGGGTGCGGCTGGCTGTCCACGGAGAAGCCCGTTCCCGCCGGGCCCATCTCGGAGGCCGTCCGCGAGGCCCAGGCGAAGGCGCAGGCCGCCGAGGCGCCCGCCCACGTACCCACGCCTCCGGCGGGGGTACCCGGCGCGGGTACCCGGAACGCAGCGCCGGTTGGCCACGCGGATGCTCTCGACGTCGTGGACCGCGTGATCGCCGTGGTCAACAACGACGCGATCACTCTGAGCGAGCTGCAGGATGGGCTGGCCTACTACCTGTACGAGTCCAAGCAAACGGTGAAGCCCGAGCAGGAGGCGGAGCTCAAACAGCGGCTGCTGAGCCGGCTGATCGAGAGTCGGCTTCAGCTCCAGGAGGCCAGCCGGGAGCAGGTCAGCGTGGAGGACGCGGAGCTCAACGAGCAATTGGCCGACCTGATGAAGCGGTTCGACGCCAAGACCCAGGACGAGTTCGAGACGCTACTCAAGGCCCAGGGGCTGACGCTGGCCGGGATCAAGAAACGGCTCCGGGAACAGGTGATGATTCAAAGGGTGATCCAGCGGAAGGTCCAATTTCGGGTGTCGGTGACTGAGGAGGAGATCGAGGGGTATTTGCTCGAGAACCGGGAAAAGCTGGAAACCGGGCTCCCCTATCGTGCCCGACACATTCTCATCACGCCAACCCCCCCGGGGGACGAGGCGGCGTGGGAAGCCGCCGGGGCCCGGGCCGAGGAGGTTTGGGCCAGGGTTCGTGCGGGCGAGGATTTCGGGGAGCTCGCCGCGCGCCATTCCCAGGATCCGACGGCGAAGGAGGGGGGCGACCTCGGGGAGTTGAAGCAGGGAGAACTGGCCACCGACCTCGAGGGCCAGATCCTCCGGTTACGGGCGGGGGAAGCGTCCGCCCCATACCGCTCCAGGTTGGGCGTTCATATCTTCAAGCTCGAGTGGAGGGAGAGCCTCTCCGGCGAGGCCTTGGCGCAGGCCAAGCGACAGATTCGGGAGATCCTCTTTCGGCAGAAGTATGCCGCCCGTCTGTCGGCTTGGCTCGAGGAGATTAAGAAGCGCGCGATCATTGACGTTCGCCTGTGAGAAAAAAGTTGACAAGCTTCTCGGGCCTGAGCGAAAATATGCTCGGAACATTCGAAGTGCCTCGCGAACAGATCAGAACCCTCCGGTGGGGAGAATCTCGCTGAGCAGTTCTTGAACGAGTCTCACAGGGGGCTTCTGGAAGGCCGAACTAGGTTTCCCCCCGCCGTTCGGCGGGATCCCAACGAGGAGCATTCGATGATCGCCCGCCCTAACGGAGTTGACGCAAGTACACGCGGCAGGCATTTCCCGCTAGTCTCAGCGAGGCTTCTAGGCCAGGAGGCATGAGGATGAACCTCTCGGAACTCAAGGAGAAGACGATTTCGGAACTCAGCCAGATCGCCAAGGACCTCAGCGTCCAGGGGTTCAGCGGGCTCAGGAAGCAAGAGCTGATCTTCAAGATCCTCCAGGGCCAGGCCGAGAAGGACGGGCTCATCTTTGCCGAGGGTGTGCTGGAAGTCCTCCCCGACGGGTTCGGCTTCCTGCGGGCTCCCGACTACAACTACCTGCCGGGTCCCGACGACATCTACGTCTCTCCCTCCCAGATCCGACGCTTCGACCTGCGGACGGGCGACACGATCTCGGGGCAGGTCCGGCCCCCCAAGGATACCGAGCGCTACTTTGCCCTCCTCAAGGTCGAGGCGATCAACTTCGAGACCCCGGATGCCGCCCGGGAGAAAATCTTTTTCGACAACCTCACGCCGCTCTATCCCATGGAGCGGATCCGGCTGGAGCACGACGGGGACGAGCTGACGACCCGGGTCATGGATCTCCTCACGCCGATCGGCAAGGGCCAGCGCGGGCTGATCGTGGCGGCGCCCCGCACCGGCAAGACGATGATGCTTCAGAACCTCGCCCACGCCATCGCCAAGAATCACCCCGAGGTCTATCTGATCGTGCTGCTCATTGACGAGAGGCCGGAAGAGGTGACCGACATGCAGCGCTCGGTCAAGGGGGAGGTCATCTCCTCCACCTTCGACGAGCCCCCGCAGCGGCACGTCCAGGTGGCCGACATGGTCATCGAGAAGGCCAAGCGGCTGGTCGAGCACAAGAAGGATGTGGTGATTCTCCTGGACTCGATCACGCGGTTCGCCCGGGCTCACAACGCCATCATTCCCTCGTCGGGGAAGGTACTCTCCGGCGGCTTGGACGCCAACGCGCTCCAGCGGCCCCGGCGCTTCTTCGCCCAGGCGCGCAACATCGAGGAGGGCGGCTCGCTGACGATTATCGCCACGGCCCTGGTGGACACCGGCAGCCGGATGGACGACGTGATCTTCGAGGAGTTCAAGGGCACCGGCAACATGGAGGTGCACCTGGACCGCCGCCTGATGGACAAGCGCACCTTCCCGTCGATCAACATCGAGCAATCGGGGACCCGGAAGGAAGAGCTGCTCTTGGAAAAAGACGAGCTCTCGAAGGTCTGGCTCCTCCGGAAGGTTCTCTCCCAGCTGAACCCGGTGGAGGGCATGGAGCTCCTGCTGGACAAGCTCAAGCTGACGAAGACCAACAAGGAGTTCCTGAGCGCCATGAACCAGTTGGGGTAGCCGGGCGGCCCGGTCCCGTTATACCCCCCCCAATTCCTTGCTTTTTTCCCACCTCACTGGTATGCTGTGATCTTTACGAGGAGGTGCGCCGTGAAGGCAGGCATTCATCCTGAGTACGTCGAGACTACGATCACCTGCGCCTGTGGGGAGGTCATCCACACCCGTTCCACCCGTCCCCAGATCCGGGTGGAGGTGTGCTCCAAGTGCCACCCCTTCTTTACCGGGAAGCAAAAGCTGGTGGACACGGCCGGCCGGATCGAGCGCTTCCAGCGGAAGTACAAGAGGCAAACCGGTACAGAGGGGTAAGGTCCGGTCCGGCGGCTCGCGGCTTGCCGGGTCGGGGAGGGTGTCGGTCCTGGACATCCGTCCCTCGGCGTCTCTCGAAAACGAAAGCTCCCCTCCCGCCTTTCGCGTTCCCCGCCCGCGATTCCTCATGAGGGTCCAGCGTGTTTGACAGGTTGCGCCAGATCGAGGAGCGATATCAGGAACTCTCCCGCCTGCTCGCCGACCCGCAGGTGATCGGGCAGCCTGCGGAGTACGCCCGCCACGCCAAGGCCGCGAGCGACTTGAGCCTCGTCGTCGAGCGCTTCGACGAGTACAAGGCGGTGCTTGCGCGGATCAGCGAAGCGCGTCACATCCTGGCTGAGGAGGGCGATCGGGAGCTCCGGGAACTCGCCCAGTCAGAGCTGGTGGAGCTCAGCGCGCGGCAGGCCGCCCTGGAGGAGGAGCTCCGGCGGCTCCTGACGCCCCGGGACCCCAACGACGACCGGAACGTCTTCGTCGAGGTCCGGGCTGGCGCCGGAGGCGACGAGGCGGGGCTGTTCGCCGCCGACCTGGCCCGCATGTACGTGAAATACGCCGAGCGCCAGGGATGGAAGGTGGAAACCGTCGATCGCCACCCCACCGGCGTGGGCGGGTTCAAAGAGGTGATCCTGTTCCTCCAGGGGAAGGGCGCCTGGAGCCGCCTCAAGTTCGAGCGGGGGGTCCACCGCGTTCAGCGCGTGCCGGTCACCGAGTCAGCGGGCCGCATCCACACCTCGACGGTGACCGTGGCGGTTCTGCCCGAAGCCGAGGACGTGGAGGTCAAGGTCAGCGAGCAGGACCTCCGGGTGGACGTGTACCGGTCCTCCGGGCCCGGCGGGCAGGGGGTGAACACGACGGACTCGGCGGTGAGGATCACCCACATCCCCACCGGGCTCGTGGTGACCTGCCAGGATGAGCGTTCCCAGATCAAGAACCGGGCCAAGGCGCTGCGGGTACTCAAGGCTCGACTGCTCGAGCGCGCCCAGGAAGACCAGCGTGCCCAGATCGCCGCGGATCGGCGCAGTCAGGTGGGAACCGGGGAGCGGAGCGAGAGAATCCGCACCTACAATTTCCCGCAGGGGCGGGTCACCGATCATCGGATCAGCCTCACCCTCCACAAGCTGCCCGTGGTGCTGGCGGGTGAGCTGGACGAGCTGATCGATGCGCTCGTGGCGTCGGACCAGGCCGAACGCATGGCGCAGACGCCAACGTGATGATGCTTGCCGTGGCACCAACCGTCGGTGGCTTGCTGGCCGAGAGCGCCACCGCGCTCGAGGGCGCGGGCCTGCCTATGGCCCGCCAGGACGCTGAGTGGCTGCTAGCGGATGCGGTGGGGATCGAGCGGTTTCGGCTCTACTTGGATCCCGACCGCACCGTCTCGGCGGAGACCGCCAAAGACTTCAGAAGCCGGATCGAGCGCCGAACGGTGCATGAGCCTCTCCAATACATTCTCGGATTCGAGGAATTCCGGGGGCATCGCCTCCAAACGGCGCCCGTCGCGTTGATCCCACGCCCCGAGACCGAACTGCTCGTCGAGTGGGCTCTGGAGTTGGAACGGCAGGACGGTCCCTGGAGCGTCGCTGTGGACGTCGGCACCGGGACCGGGGCGATTGCCTGCGCCCTTGCCGCGGCCGTCCCGGGTCTCCGGATCGTGGCGATCGAGCGCTCGAAGGGAGCATTGGCCCTTGCTGCCGTGAATGTCGGGACCCTCGGGCTCGGCCAGCAGGTTCGGCTGGTCCCGGGCGATCTCCTCGAACCGCTGGCCGGCCTTACTACGGCGGTTGACCTGGTGATCTCCAACCCTCCGTACGTCCCGACCGGTGAACTTCCCGGCTTGCCCATCGAGGTTCGCGATTGGGAACCGCGCGAGGCGCTGGACGGCGGACCGGACGGGATGGATGTCCATCGGCGTCTCATCGCTCGGTCCCCGCGGTTTCTGAAGCCCGGGGGGTGGCTGCTGATGGAGATGGGAGAACGTCAGGCCGAACCGCTCAGGCAGTGCCTGGCGGCAAGTGGGTTTGAGAGGATCGAGGTGCGCAAGGATTTACGGGGCGTCGAGCGGATGATCGGCGGGCGGGTACCGGGTACCCACGCTCGAAGCGTGGGTACGGAGGCTTGGGTGCGCTGATGGCGGCCGGTCTCGAGATCGAGGGGGGAGTTCGGCTCAGCGGCACGGTGCCTTCCAGCCCCGCCAAGAATGCCGCGCTCCCGGCCCTGGCGGCCTCGCTGCTGACGGCGGAGCCGGTCGTGCTGGAAAACCTCCCTGCGCTGGCCGACGTCACTACCATCAGCGAGCTGCTCGCGCGGCTGGGGGCCGAATTCTCCGAGGAGCCGGGAGGGGGAACGCGGGTCCAGGTGCCCCGGGTGAAGAGCCACGAGGCCCCCTACGAGCTGGTCTCCACCATGCGCGCCTCGGTGCTCGTTCTGGGGCCGCTGCTGGCGCGGACGGGACTGGCCCGCGTCGCCCTTCCCGGCGGCTGCGCCATAGGGCTTCGACCCATTGACCAGCACCTCAAGGGGCTCAAGCGCCTCGGCGCCGACATCGGGATCGAGAACGGGTTCGTGGAGGCGCGCGCGAGCCGGCTCAAGGGCTGCCGAATCACCCTGGACCTGGTCACGGTGACGGGCACCGAAAACCTGATGATGGCCGCGGTCCTCGCGGAAGGAACCACGGTGATCGAGAACGCCGCCCGGGAGCCGGAGGTCGTGGACCTCGCCGGTCTGCTTCAGGCCATGGGGGCCACGATCGAGGGGGCGGGAACCGAGCGGATCGAGATCCGGGGAGTTTCCGAGCTCGGTGGCTGCCGACACCGGATCATCCCGGATCGAATCGAGACGGGAACCCTGCTCGTGGCCGGCGCCATCACGGCGGGAGAGGTGACCGTCACGAACACGGCGCCCAGGCACCTCTCAGCTCTGCTCGCCAAACTCGAGGAGGCGGGGGCGCTTGTCGAGATGGGGGAGGACTGGATCCGCTGCCAGGGCCCCGAGCGGCCGCGCCCGACCGACGTGATCACCAGTCCCTTTCCCGGCTTCGCTACCGACATGCAGGCGCAGATGATGACCCTGCTCGGGCTGGCCGACGGCCTGTCGCGCATCACCGAGACGATCTTTGAGAACCGATTTATGCATGCGGCGGAACTGAACCGGATGGGGGCCCGGATCGAAACCGACGGGGCCACGGCCCTCGTCCGGGGTGTCGAGCATTACCAGGGGGCCCCCGTGATGGCGACGGATCTCCGCGCGTCCGCCTCGCTGGTCCTGGCGGGTCTGGCGGCGCGGGGGAGGACCGAGGTCTCGCGCGTCTATCACCTGGACCGCGGATACGAGCGGTTGGAAGCGAAGCTCCAGGGACTCGGCGCGCGGATCCGGCGAATTCCATGAACAAGCAGCTCACGCTGGCCCTGCCCAAAGGCCGGTTGCTCGCCCCGGCCCTCAAGATGCTGCGGAGCATGGGGCTGGACGGGGTGGAGGCTGACTCGCGGAAGCTGATCTTCGCGGACGAGCGCCGCGGGCTCCGGTTCTTGATTCTGAAGCCTGCCGATATCCCGACCTATGTGGAGTACGGGGCCGCAGACCTGGGGATCGTGGGCAAGGACATCCTCCTCGAGCAGGAGCCCGACGTTTACGAACCGCTCGACCTCGGCTTCGGCTTCTGCCGGCTCGTCGTGGCCGAGCCCAGGGCGCTCTGGGAGCGGGACGATCCGTCCAAGTGGTCGTGGGTACGGGTCGCGACCAAGTATCCGACCCTGACCGAGCGCTACTTCTCCGAGCGGGGGATCCAGGTGGAGATGATCCGGCTGGACGGCTCCATCGAGCTGGCGCCGCTGGTGGGTCTCGCTGACCGGATCGTGGACCTCGTCCAGTCCGGCGAAACCCTGCGCGCCAACGGCCTCGTGGAGGTCGCCGAGATCGCGCGTTCCACTGCGCGCCTGATCGTGAACCGCGCGTCCCTCAAGACCGAGTACTCCCCGGTGAGCCACCTCATCGAACAGATGAAAAAGCAGGTGACGCGCCCGTGATATGCCTGAGGCTGGACACTCATGCGCTAGGGGTCCCCGGGGTAGTGAAGGCCCTGGAACGGTCCCCTGCGGGGGTGGATCCCGAGATCCATGGCCAGGTGGAGGCAATCCTCTCCGGCGTCAAGGAGCGAGGGGATGCCGCTCTTGTCGAGTTCACCGAGCGGTTCGACGGGGTGCGACTCACCCCGCAGGAGCTTCCCGTCGACGCCGGCGAGTACGAGGCCGCCGAGCGGGCGGTCGGCCGAGCCACGCTGCGCGCGCTGAGATATGCCGCCGATCGGATCGAGGCCTTTCACCGCCACACACTGCCCCGTTCCTGGTGGGTCGAGGATGCCAACGCCTCCCTGCTGGGGCAGCAGGTTCGCCCGCTGGAGCGCGTCGGTATCTACGTGCCCGGCGGCCGTGCAGCCTACCCCTCGACGGTCTTGATGACGGCCGTCCCGGCGCGCGTGGCGGGAGTATCGGAGGTCGTCCTCGTCTCGCCGCCGGCATCGGACAAATCGTTGAACGCGGCGGTTCTCGCGGCGGCGCGGGTCGCCGGAGTCACGGAGGCCTACAAGGTCGGGGGGGCTCAGGCCATCGCGGCCCTGGCCTACGGGACGGCAACCATCCGCCGGGTTGACAAGATCGTCGGCCCCGGCAACATCTACGTCGCCCTCGCCAAGAGCAAAGTGTTCGGCCAGGTCGGAATCGACATGCTTGCTGGACCGAGCGAAGTGGTGGTGGTGGCCGACGAGAGTGCAGATCCGGAGTGGGTCGCCGCCGATCTCCTGGCCCAAGCCGAGCACGACCCGATGGCGCGCGCGGTGCTCCTGACGGCGGATGCCGGGCTCATCGAACGCGTGGCCGGGGCGCTGGAGCGAAGGCTGGCCGGGCTCGCGCGCAGCACGATTGCCCGGAAGTCGCTCGAGAACAATGGGGCGCTGGTGCTGACCCGGGACCTGGCCGAGGCCGTCGCGATCGCGAATAGGCTGGCCCCTGAGCATCTCGAGCTCCAGGTCGGCGACCCGTTTTCGCTGCTTCCCGCCGTCCGCCACGCAGGGGCGATCTTCCTCGGCCGGCAGACCCCCGAAGTGATCGGCGACTACGTGGCGGGACCGAATCACGTGCTGCCCACCGGGGGCACCGCCCGATTTTCCTCGGCCCTCGGCGTCGAGGATTTTATCAAGCGCTCAAACCTCATCCACTACTCTCAGAAGGGGCTCAGCGAGGCCTGGCCGCACGTCGAAGAGCTCACCCGAGTCGAAGGACTCCAGGCTCACGGCGTCGCCGCGGAGGTCCGTCTCCCCAAGCGAGGGCAACCATCATGAGCCGAATCACGCGAGAGGGACGGCCGGATGTTCCGCGGGCACCCGAACCCCTTCGGGCTCGGGTCGCGCGCATCGAGCGCAAGACCCGGGAGACCGAGGTGCTGCTCCAGCTCAACCTGGACGGCAACGGCGCCTCCAAGGTCGAGACCACGATCCCGTTCTTGAACCACATGCTGGAGGCGTGGGCGAAGCACGGCCTGATGGACCTCACGGTGGACGCGCGGGGCGACACCGAGGTGGACCTGCATCACACGGTGGAGGATGTCGGCATTTGCCTGGGCAAAGCGTTCAAGGAGGCGATCGGAGACAAGAAGGGGATCGTTCGCTACGGGGCCGCCTCCGTCCCGATGGACGAGGCCCTGGTTTCCTCGACCCTGGATATCTCGGGGCGTCCCTTCCTGGTATTCAACGTCCCGCTGATGCGGACCCGGGTGGCGAACTTCGACCTGGACCTCCTCAAGGACTTCTTCCGGGCGTTCGCCTTCAACGGGGACGTGACGCTCCACGTCAACCTCCACTACGGCGAGAATCTCCACCACATCTCCGAAGCGGTCTTCAAAGCCGTGGGGCGGGCCCTGGCCGAGGCCACGCGCCTCAACCCCCGGATCGAAGGCGTCCTTTCGACAAAAGGCGACCTGTAATGCCGGGCCAAGTGGCGAGTCAGACAAGGCCCGAGGGAGGAGCCGGCCGGAGGCGTAGCGACCCAGCCCGCCTGCGGCGGGACTGGGTGCCCGTAAAGGAATGGCGACGACCGAGAACGAAGTATGACGAAGTCAGTTGGGCCGGCAGATGATTGCGATTGTTGACTACGGCAGAGGCAACCTGGGAAGCGTAGAGAAGGCGTTCGCGCGCGTCGGCATGGACGCCGTGGTGACCCAGGATCCCCAGGTTGTCGAGGACTCGGAGGCGGTGGTGCTGCCCGGTGACGGCGCCTTCCACGACGCGATGCTGAGCCTCGATCGCTGGGCGCTGCTGGCGCCCCTGCGCCGGGCGCTGGAGGGCGGGCGCCCCTTCCTTGGCATCTGCCTCGGCTACCAGCTCCTCTTCTCCGAGAGCGAGGAATTCGGCCAGGGCCGGGGACTCGACGTGATCCCGGGCGTGGTCCGCCGCTTCCCGAAGGGCTTCAAGGTACCCCACATGGGGTGGAACCAAGTCCAGCACGGGGGCGACCTCGCCATCTTTGATGGCATTCCGAGCGGCGCCTACTTCTATTTCGTCCACTCCTATTACCCGGAGCTGCTGGACGGGACGCTGAAGGTCGCGATGTGCACCTACGCCGTGACTTTCCCGGCCGCCATCGGGAAGGGCAATCTCTTCGCCACGCAGTTCCACCCGGAGAAGAGCCAGCGGTGGGGGTTGCGGCTGATTGAGAACTTCGCCGCCTTCGTCAGGGACCAACGGGCATGATGGTCATTCCCGCGGTGGATCTGCGCGGCGGCCGCTGCGTTCGGCTCGTTCAAGGGCGTCAGGAGGCGGAAACCGTTTTCTCGGAGGATCCCGTGGCCGTCGCGCGTTCCTGGGCTGAGCGGGGCGCCCCCCGGCTGCACGTCGTGGACCTGGACGGTGCCTTCGCAGGGTCGCCGAAGCAGACCGGAATCATCGAAGAAATTGTCCGCAGCATTCAGGTCCCGGTTGAGGCTGGAGGCGGCCTCCGGAGTCTCGAGGCCATCGGGGCGCTTTTGGCATCCGGGGTTCGGTGGGCACTGCTGGGGACCCGCGCCGCGCTTGATCCCGTGTTCCTCGCCGAGGCCTGCCGTCTGTTTCCCGGCAGGATCATCGTGGCCGTGGATGCCTCCGACGGGAACGTCGCCGTGGATGGCTGGACGCGGCGACTCGACGTCTCGGCGGTGGATCTCGCCCGGCGGGCCCGGCAGGTCGGCGCCGCGGAGATTCTGTACACCGACATTGCCCGCGACGGCACCCAGTTGGGTCCCGATCTCAGGAGCACCCTGGCGGTCGCCCAGGCGGCGGGGCTCCCGGTCCTCGCCTCCGGTGGGGTCGCGAGCCTGGAGGACCTCAAGCGGTTGGCAGGGATCCCGGGAGTAGTCGGGGCCGTCGTGGGCCGGGCGCTCTACACGGGAGCGGTTGACCTGAAGCAGGCGCTGGCCGAACTCTCAGCGTGCTAGCAAAGCGCGTCATCCCGTGCCTGGACGTCAAGGACGGACGGGTGGTCAAAGGGGTTCGGTTCCTGGACCTCCGCGACGCCGGCGATCCTGTGGCGGCCGCGCAGGCCTATGATGCTCAAGGGGCGGATGAACTCGTGTTCCTGGACATCACGGCGTCCCACGAGGGGCGCGCCATCATGCTGGACGTGGTCCGGCGCACCGCGGAAGGGATCTACATGCCGCTGACGGTCGGCGGGGGCATTCGCGGGGTGGACGACATCAGAACACTGCTCCGCGCGGGAGCCGACAAGGTCTCGCTGAATACAGCCGCGCTGGAGCGGCCAGGGCTGATCCGCGAGGTGGCCGAACGCTTCGGGAGCCAGTGCATTGTGGTGGCGATCGATGCCAAACGGGAGCACGCCTCGTCCGGATCCGATGGCGGATGGGCTGTGTACAGCCACGGGGGCCGCCGTCCCGTGAACCGTGACGCCGTGGCCTGGGCGCAGGAGGCGGAAGGCCTCGGCGCGGGGGAGATCCTCCTCACGAGCATGGACCGGGATGGGACCCAGGACGGCTATGACCTGGTGCTGACGCGCGCGGTGGCTGAGGCGGTTTCGATTCCCGTGATCGCCTCGGGGGGCGTGGGCGGCCTCGAACACCTCCGGGAGGGCCTCGTCGAGGGGAAAGCCGACGCGGCGCTCGCCGCCTCGATCTTTCATTTCGGAACCTATACGGTGCGGGACGCCAAAGTGTACCTGCGGGATCACGGCGTGCCGGTGAGGGTTGAAGAGTGAGGACGGTGGACGAACTCAAGTGGGATGGAGAAGGGCTGATTCCGGCTCTTGCCCAGGAGGCTCGGACCGGCGAACTCCTGATGCTGGCCTGGATGGACCGTCAGGCGTTGAGACAGACTCTCGACACCGGTCTGGCCCACTATTGGTCGCGCTCCCGGAAAGCGCTCTGGCAGAAGGGCGAGAGTTCGGGTCATCGCCAGCATGTGGAGGCGATCTACGCCGACTGCGACGGGGACGCGCTCCTGCTCCTGGTTCACCAGGAGGGAGTGGCCTGTCACACGGGCAGTCGGACGTGCTTCTTCAATGAGTTGGCCGTCGGGGCGCCTACGCGCCCGACGGTCGGCCAAGATTCGACGCGGGCGCCGGGCCCGAAGCTCGACCAAGACCCCTCGCCGGGAGAAGTTCCTGCCCGCGCACCGGCTTTCTCGGGACCAGTGATCCTTGACGTGGTGGAACGCGTCATCCAGTCCCGGAAGGTCAAGCCGACGCCCGGCTCTTACGTCGCCGACCTCCTGAAAAGGGGAGAGGCGCATATCTGCCGGAAGATCGGCGAGGAGGCCTCGGAGGTGGTAACCGCCGCCCTGGGAGGCGAGGGGGAGACCCGCCTCGTGGAGGAGGTCGCCGACCTCTGGTTTCATACGATGGTGCTGCTGGGCGGGCGCGGGATTTCACTCCGCCGGGTCTTCGAGGAGCTCGGCCAGCGCCACGCGAAGAAAACGGCGGAATCGGAGGGGAGCTGAGGCTGAGGGGGATTCGCCGGAGGCCTGGACCGCTGATCGCGGGGGGCTTGCTGCTCCTCCTGGGAGGCTCGGCGTGCAGCGCCGGGCGCATCGAGGGGGGAGTCTTTTACTCTCCGAAGGGTTACCGTGTGACGCTCCCCGTGAGGCAGGGGTGGGAGGTGGCAGCCGATGGCCGGGCCGACCTGGAGCTGCGCCGGCCCGCGTCCCGGGCGGGGATCCTGGTAAACGCGACGTGCGAGGGCAACGCGCCCTCGCGATCGCTCGCCGTGCTCTCGCGTCACCTGACCTTCGGGATTCAGAGCAAGGAGGTCCTGGAGCGGGGGGACCGCACTATGGCGGGGCATCATGCCTTCCGGATGCTTTTCGAGGGACGCCTGGATGGCGCCCCGGTCCAGGTGGAGGCGTACGTGGTGAAAGGCGCCGGGTGCGTTTACGACCTGATCTACGTGGCCCCGCCCGCTCAGTTCGCCAGCGGGGCGGAGGACTTCCAGGCGGTCGTCGAGAGTTTTGCCGGACCCTGAGGAGGGAGATTCCGTGATGGCAGGGACGTACCTGAGAGAGCAAGGGCGGCAGGCCTTGATTTGGTACGGCGGCCTCGGACTGCTCACGGCACAGGTGATGAGGAACCTGGCCCTTCCCCCCTCCTATTGGCGTCTGGTGGCGCAAGAGGTGGACGCGATGGGGGTCCGCTCAGCGCTGGTTGCCCTGACCACCGCGATCTTCACTGGCATGGTGCTCGCGCTGCAGAGCGCCGTGAACATGGCCCGCTTCGGTGCCGAAAACTACGTGGGGCCGGTGGTGGCGCTGTCCATGCTCCGGGAGCTGGGCCCGGTGCTCACCGCGATCCTCGTCGGCGGGAAGGTGGCGTCGGGGATTACCGCCGAGCTGGGCTCCATGAAAGTGACCGAGCAGATCGACGCCCTCCGGGCCATCGGCGTCAACTACGTCAAGAAGCTCATCGTTCCCCGGCTGCTGGCCGCGCTTCTGGTCTTCCCGCTGCTGACCATCCTCGCGGACTTCATCGGGCTCCTGGGCGGGATGCTGATCGCGGTGTTCGAGCGCCGTGTCGATTTTTACGTTTACTGGAACAACATCTTCTACTGGGTGACGCTGCGCGACTTCCTCACCGGGATCGGCAAGAGTTTCTTCTTCGCCGCCCTCATCACGCTGATTGGGTGCTACAACGGCCTCCGCACCGAAGGCGGGACGGAGGGGTTGGGGCGCGCGACCACCGCCACGGTGGTGCAGGTCGCAATGAGCGTGATCCTCGCGGACTTCTTCCTGACCAAGCTGTTCCTGTTCCTGTTCTGGCCCGAAATCCCATGAAAGAGCAGCCGGTCTTGGAGGTTCGGGGGGTCTGGAAGGCCTTTGATCAGCACGAGGTCCTTCGCGGCGTGAGCCTGACCCTCCCCAGGGGGACCACCCTGGCCGTGATGGGTGGCAGCGGCGTCGGGAAGACGGTGCTCCTGCGGCTCTGCGCCGGTCTGACACGACCGGATGCCGGGGAGATCACGCTCTTCGGGCATGAGATCGAGCACCTCCGAGAGGAAGCGATGCTCCCGCTTCGGCGCCGGACGGGCTTCGTCTTCCAAGGGGCCGCGCTCTTCGACTCGCTCTCGGTGTTCGAGAACGTGGCATATCCGCTGCGCGAACACACCGCGTGGAGTGAGGGCGAGATCACGGACCGCGTTCACCGGTTCCTCGCGCTGGTGGGATTGCCCGGAACCGACTCCCTCCTGCCGGCGAAACTCTCGGGGGGCATGAAGAAGCGGGTCGGGATTGCCCGGGCTTTGGTGCTGGAGCCCGAAGTGGTGTTCCTCGACGAGCCCACCGCCGGGCTCGATCCGACAAACGCCCGCGTCGTGGGCGAGCTCATCGCGCAGCTCCGGAGCGGAGTGTGCGACACCGCGATCGTCGTCACGCACGACATCGAGTTCGCTGACATGGTGGCGGACCAGATGGCGATTCTCCACGAGGGGCGATTCGCGGTCATGGGGACGCCAGCGGATGTGCACCGCTCCGAGGTTGCCGCCGTCCGGCAGTTCCTGGCCGGCGAGCTCCGGGGACAGTGATGGCAGAAGACCGGCGTCAGCTGGCGCTACAGATGCGCATCGGGGTCTTCATCCTGGTCTCGCTGGGGGTGCTTATCGCCCTCATCTACCTGCTGGGGGCCCAGGCGCGGTATTTCGAGACGAAGAACGAGATCGTCTTGGAGTTCACCGAGGTCGGCGGGCTCACCCAAGGCGCAACCGTCCGACTGGCGGGGGTTCAGATCGGTCGCGTCACGCGGGTTTCCCTGTCGGAGACTCCCGGGGCTAAGGTCCGCGTGTCGCTCTCCATCGCCCGACGGTTCGCCGATCGGGTTCGCAAGGATTCGATCGCCCGCATCGAAACCCAGGGCCTCCTCGGAGACAAGATCGTCGAGATCAGCCTGGGAACCCTGGCGGCGCCACCCCTCAAGCCGGGAGAATCCATCGCCTCTCGGGATCCGGTGGAGGTCAGCCGGCTGGCGGGCGAAGGTGTGGAGATCCTGAAAAATGTGACGGCGCTGTCGGGGACGCTCCGGACCACCGTGGAGACGTTCAACGAGACGAAGGCACTGGAGGACCTGTCGGCGGTACTCCGCTCTGCCCGGAGGCTCACCAAGCAGGTGGAGAAGGGATCGGGGTGGCTCCACGTCCTCATCTACGAGGAGCCCGAAGCCCTGAAACGGCTCAATCGAATGCTGGCTTCCACGGAGCAGCTTTTGGCCGAGACGGGCCGGGGGCAGAGCGCTGTGGGGGTGCTGCTTTCGGCCGAGAGCGGCCGGGCGGCGCGCCAGCTCCTGGCGGCCATGGAGGCGCTTGGCAAGATGGCCGACCGGGGGAAAGCGGACGAGGGACTCATCGCCGCGCTCCTCTTCGACCCACAGTACAAGTCGGTGGCCCAGGACCTCCAGGTGCTCGCGCGGAACTTTCGCGCAGTGTCCGAGCGGCTTGCCCAGGGCAAGGGGATTGCCGGGAGCCTCCTGCAGGACGAGGGGGAAGGCCCGATGGGGCAGGCGGCGAGTGATTTCCGCATCGCTCTCGCCAACCTCCGGGCCATCACCGACCGGCTGGCGGCGGGAGAGGGGACCATCGGCGGGCTGCTCGAGGATCCGACCGTCTACGAAAACCTGGCGGCCTTCCTCGAGGGAGCTCAGCGGAGCGTGGTCTTGCGGTACTTGATCCGCTCCACGATCAACGCCGGTCAGGACAGACGCTAATGGCGCGAGGCTCGTCGGTCTACCGCTGCCAGGAATGCGGTTTCGCCGCC
>CAYRZF010000006.1:38364-45678 GCA_964428805.1 uncultured bacterium
GCTAATGGCGCGAGGCTCGTCGGTCTACCGCTGCCAGGAATGCGGTTTCGCCGCCCCCAAGCCGGGGACGTGCCCGGATTGCACTCGTCAGGGGAACTACGTGCCGCTCGTGGAGGAGCGGCAGACGGGAGCCAGAGGCGCGCGCGCCCCCGCTCCGCCGGGCAGCACCCCGGTTCCTCTCGCTCAGGTTGGCCTTGAGGGTGGGGAGCGGACCCTGACGGGGATCGGCGAGCTCGACCGGGTCCTCGGAGGTGGCGTGGTCCGGGGTTCGCTGGTCCTGATTGGTGGGGATCCCGGCGTTGGGAAGTCCACGATGATGTTCCAGGCCTCCTGCGCCCTGGCAGATGTCAGCCCACCGGTCCTGTACGTCTCGGGGGAGGAGTCGGCAGCGCAGGTCAAGCTCCGAGCCGACCGTCTGGGGATCTCGCCGTCGGGCCTGTACCTCCTGGCGGAGACCAATCTGGAGGGGATCGAGGCCCACGTCGGGTCCCTCAAGCCTCAGGTTCTGGTCGTGGACTCGATCCAGACCGTCTATCTTCCGGATCTCGAATCGGCGCCCGGGAGCGTGAGCCAGGTGCGCGAGTGCGGGGGCCGGCTCATGCTCCTGGCGAAGCGGACGGGGGTCGCCACCTTCCTCGTGGGTCACGTGACCAAAGAGGGGGCCCTGGCGGGCCCGCGGGTGCTCGAGCACCTCGTGGACACGGTGCTTTACTTCGAGGGTGAGCGTCACCACACCTACCGGGTCCTGCGGGCGGTGAAAAACCGCTTCGGCTCCACCAACGAGATCGGCGTCTTCGAGATGACCGAGCGGGGCCTGGCCGAGGTGAAAAACCCCTCCGGGTTCTTTCTTTCCGAACGGCCCCGGGGGGCGCCGGGGTCGGTGGTCGTCTCGAGCCTCGAGGGGACCCGGCCGCTCCTCTTGGAGCTTCAGGCGTTGGTGAGCCCGGCCAACTTTGGGACGCCGCGCCGCACGGTGCTGGGGATGGACTATAACCGCGTCTGTCTGCTGCTGGCAGTGCTCGAAAAGCGGATGGGGTTCCCGCTCCAGACGCGGGATGTTTTTGTGAACGTAGCGGGCGGCGGGCGGGTGGTCGAACCCGCCGCTGACCTCGGGCTCATCGTGGCCGCGGCGTCGAGTTACATGGATCGTCCCGTCAAGGGAGACCTCGTCATCTTCGGCGAGGTGGGACTCGCCGGCGAGGTCCGCGCCGTCACCGGCCTCGAGACGCGTCTCCGCGAGGCCGCGGCGCTGGGATTCGCGGGCGCCGTCGTCCCCCGGAACAATCTGTCGGATCAGGCCCGGCTCCCTCTGGACGCGCAGGGGGTGGCGTCCATCGAGGAAGCGATTGAGACACTTCTCGGCACATGATCCATTTCGAATTCATCTTCAGGGGAGTTTATTTCTTGAGGGGAGTCTACTTCGAGGGAGGCTATGACGATCATCATCGCGCGACTCATCATCCTTCTCTTTGCGGCCGGCGGCGGGATTGCCCTGGGGGACACGCTCGGGGTTGCCGCACCCTGGCCGTCCCTGGCTCTGGCGGGATTGGCGGTGGGGGTGGGCGCCCTGCTCGTCGAATGGGGATTGCAGCGGGTGCCCATCGAGCGGATCTTCTGGGGCGGTTTGGGCGCCCTCTTCGGCTTGGTGTTCGGTCTCATCCTGGGGGCCGTTCTCGAGGCGTTCATCCCGGACGCTCGCGGACCAGGGCGGGGGCTCCTGGCGCTGCTGCTCGGCTACCTGGGGGGCGCCGTCGCGCTCCGGAAGGGCGAAGAGCTCGAGGGGCTCTCGTCCGTCCTGTTTCCGAAAGGGGCTGCGCGCCGGGACATCTATAAGATCCTGGACACCTCTGTCATCATCGACGGGCGGATCGCCGACGTCTGCGAGACCGGGTTCCTCGAGGGGACGCTGATCGTTCCTCAGTTCGTGCTGCGCGAGCTTCAACAGATCGCCGACTCTTCCGACAGCCTCAAGCGCAATCGCGGCAAGCGCGGGTTCGACGTCCTGCAGAAGATCCAGCGCATCTCCAAGGTGCGGGTTCAGATTCACGACCTCGACTTCCCGCAGGTACGCGAGGTGGACCGTAAGCTCATCGAGGTGGCCAAGGTCCTCGGCGGCAAGGTCATCACCAACGACTACAACCTGAACAAGGTCGCGGAACTCTCGGGCGTGTCGGTCCTTAACATCAACGAGCTGGCCAACTCGCTCAGGCCCGTGGTCCTGCCGGGCGAGCTCATGCACGTGCACGTGCTCAAGGAGGGTAAGGAGGCCGGGCAGGGGGTGGCCTACCTGGACGACGGGACCATGGTCGTGGTGGACCACGGGAAGAAGTACCTGGGGCAGAGCGTGGACGTGCTGGTGACCAGTGTGCTCCAGACCACCGCGGGGCGAATGATCTTCACCCGGCTCAAGGAGGAGGAGCCGGTCTCCGGAGGCCGCGGGTAAGGCATGCCGGCTATCACAACCGTCGCCGTCGTTCCGGCAGCGGGGAGCGGCCGCCGGGTGGGCGGCTCCTCTCCTAAGCAGTTCTTGCATCTGGGTGGGGTTCCCCTGCTCGTCAGGACGTTGGTCGCCCTCGGCAGGAGTCGCGTGATCGGGGGAATCGTGGTTGTCGCGCCCCCGTCGGCGGTCGAGCGTACTCGCCGGTTGATCAAACACTACCGGCTGGCTCGGGTGTTGGCCGTGATCTCGGGAGGCCGGGAGCGCCAGGAGTCGGTGTGGTTGGGTCTTCAGGCAGTGCCATCCACCGCCGGGCTGGTGGTGGTCCACGACGGGGTGAGGCCCTTCATCACCGGGGCGCTCGTGCGCGCAGTGGTCGAGGCGGCGAGCCGCTTCGGGGCCGCCGCCTGCGGGCTCTCTGTCCGAGAAACCGTCAAGCGCGCGCGGGAGGGATTCGTCCAGGCAACCGTCGAGCGGGACGGGCTCTGGCTCGTCCAGACCCCCCAGGCCTTCCGCCGGAGTCTTCTCTGGGAAGCCCACGAAAAAGCCAGGCAGGACGGCTTTCTCGGGACCGACGACGCAGTCCTGGTCGAGCGGCTCGGCGCGCCGGTGAGGATGGTTCCCGGCCTACTCGAGAACTTCAAGATCACCACGCCCGACGATCTCGCTCGGGCACGGGCTGTCGTGGCGGCAAGGGGAAGCCGGTGAATCGCGTGGGGCTGGGCTTCGACCTCCATCCCACGGCGCCGGATCGTGCGCTGATCCTCGGCGGCGTGGTCGTCCCCGCCGAGCGCGGTCTGGCTGGCCACTCGGATGCCGATGTCCTGAGCCACGCCGTGGCCGAGGCCATGCTCGGGGCGCTGACCTTGGGCGACCTGGGGCGCCATTTCCCGGATTCGGACTCTCGCTACCGGGGCATCTCGAGTCTCCGGCTGCTGGGAGAAGTGCTGGCGTTGGTCACGGCGCGCGGCGCTCGACTGGTCAACGTGGACGCTACGGTCATTGCCCAGGCGCCCCGGCTCGGACCCTGGCTCCCCGAGATGGCCAAGCGCCTGGCGGAAACGCTGAGAGTGGATCCGGAGCGGGTGAGCGTGAAGGCCAAGAGCCCGGAGGGCCTGGGACTGCTGGGCCGGCAGGAGGGTATCGCGGCCATGGCGGTGGTGAGCATGGAGGTCGAGGATTGAGTGCCCGCGTGAGGTTTGCCCCAAGCCCCACCGGCTCCCTCCACATCGGCAACGCCAGGACCGCGCTCTTCAATTGGCTGTTCGCCAGGAAGCACGGCGGACGCTTCATCCTCAGGATCGAGGACACCGACCGGGAGCGATCGAGGCCAGAGTGGGAGAGGGCGATCCTTGAGGATCTGGGGTGGCTCGGGCTCCACTGGGACGAGGGGCCCGATGTGGGCGGGGATGCAGGTCCCTATCGCCAGTCCGAACGGCTCCCGACCTACCGCGCGGCGGCCGATCGCCTGCTCGGCGAGGGGAAGGCCTACTTCTGCTTCTGCTCGCTCCCAGCGCTGGAGGCCCAGCGACAGGAGCGCCTCGCGCGCGGCCTGCCCCCGCGCTACGACGGCCGCTGCCGGGCCATTCCCTCCGAGGAGGTCGCGCGCCGGCGCGGGTCCGGGGAAGCCGCGGCGGTGAGATTTGTGGTGCCTTCGGAGCGGATCGCCGTCCATGATCTGGTCAAAGGGAACGTTGAGTTTCTGGGGAGCGACCTGGACGACTTTGTCATCCTCCGGGCCGACGGGAGCCCGTCGTACAATTTTGCGGCGGCCGTGGACGACTGCCGGATGGTGATCACCCACGTGATCCGGGGCGACGACCATCTCGCAAATACTCCCCGGCAGATGGCGGTGGCCCGAGCGCTGGGATGGGAGTCGCCCAACTATGCCCACGTCCCCTTGATCCTGGGGTGGGACGGCGCCCCGCTCTCCAAGCGCCACGGTTCCTTCAGCATCGACGAATTCCGTGACACGGGCTTTATCCCGGAGGCGGTGGTGAATTACCTGGGACTCCTGGGCTGGTCTCCGCCCCAGGGGGCGCCGGAGTTAATGCCGCTCAACGAGATGGCAGAGCGCTTCATCCTGGATCGGGTAAGCCATTCGCCTGCCCGCTTCGATCAGGGACGCTTGCTGTGGTTCAACCGCCAGTATTTGCACCGAATGCCGCTCGATCGACTCCTCCGGTTGCTTGCGCCGGCGCCCCCCGACGACCTGACGGCCCGGGCTGTGGAGGCGCTGCGTGCGGACGCTGATTCCATGGCTGGCTTGGAGAGGACAGTGGCTAGCATCCGCGCGGAGCCGGAGCCCCAGACCCTTCGTCTCACGCCCGAGGACCGCCACGCTCTGGAGGCGGTGTACGAGAGCCTGGCTTCGGCTTCCCTCAATACCGCCGGTGAGGCGAAAGAGCTGCTCGAGCGCGTCGCGCGCGGCCTGCCGGGAAAGAAGCCGGACCTCATGCACGCCGCGCGGCTCGCACTCCTGGGATTGCCCCAGGGTCCTCCGGTGGCAACCTTGCTCTGGATTCTTGGGCCGGAGCGCGCGCGGCGTCGTCTGGCTCGGGCTCTTACGGCCACCGTCGGTTCCTAGGACACTCCCGTGGGGCTCAAAATCTACAACACCCTGACCCGGCAGAAGGAGGAGTTTGTCCCTCTCCGTCCAGGCGAGGTCCGCATGTACCTCTGCGGGGTCACCGTCTATGATCTCTCCCACATCGGCCATGGGCGGAGCGCCCTGGTTTTCGACGTGATCCGGCGCTACCTGCGGTTTCGGGGCTACGAGGTGCGTTTCATCCGGAACTTCACCGACGTGGACGACAAGATCATCAGACAGGCGCATGAGGAAGGGGTGCCGCCCCGGGAGCTGGCGGAGCGCTACATCGAGGAGTACCGGAAGGACATGGCAGAGCTGGGCGTGGCGGGGGCGGACGTCGAGCCCAAGGCCACGGACCATATCCCGCAGATGATCAAGCTGATCGAGCGACTGATCACCAAGGGGGTCGCCTACCAGGTAAACGGCGACGTCTACTTCGAGGTGAAGCGCTTCCCGCAGTATGGGCGGCTCTCGGGGAGAAACCTGGAAGAACTCCAGGCGGGGGCGCGGGTGGAGGTGGACGAGCGGAAGCGGGACCCGCTGGACTTCGCCCTTTGGAAATCGTCGAAGGAAGGGGAACCGGCCTGGCCGAGCCCGTGGGGACCCGGCCGTCCCGGCTGGCACATCGAGTGCTCAGCCATGTCCATGCACTACCTCGGGGAGAGCTTTGACATCCACGCCGGCGGCGAAGACCTCGTGTTCCCCCATCACGAAAACGAGATAGCCCAATCTGAGGCGGCCACCGGGCGCCCCTTTGTCCGCTACTGGATCCACAACGGGTTCGTGAACCTCGGCGCGGAGAAGATGTCCAAGTCGTTGGGGAACATTCTGATTGTCAAAGAGCTGGTGCGCCGCCACGACCCGGAAGCGCTCCGCCTCTACCTGCTCGGCACCCACTACCGCAACCCGCTGGACTTCGCCGACGAGCGGGTGGGTGAAGCAGCACGGGCGCTCGAGCGGTTCCGAAACCTATTCGAGGAGGCCGACCGGCTGGCAGCCAAGGGCACGCCGGCGCCGGGAGGGGATCAAGGGCTGCTCGATGAAGTGGCCGCCGCGCGCAGCCGCTTCGAAGAGGTCATGGACGATGACTTCAACACGGCGCAAGCGGTGGCCGTACTCTTTGACCTCGCGCATCTCCTGCAAACGTTCAGGAACAAGATGACGCACGGACAGGTCGCCGTGGGGCCTTTCCTCCTGGGGGTCGGAGAGCTGCTTGCCCTCGGCCGGGTGCTGGGTCTGTTCGAGGGAGCCTCGCGGCCGGCCCCGTTGATCGCCCCTGAGTTGCGGGCCGAGGCCGAAACCCTCGTGAAGGTCCGAGGCGAGGCTCGCCAGCGACAGGATTGGGCGACCGCGGACCGGCTTCGGGAGGAACTGGCTCGGCTCGGCGTGATTTTGGAGGACGGCCCGGAGCGCACGACGTGGAAGTTTAAACCGTGAGCGGAGAGGCGCCGGATATCCTCTACGGCCGGCATCCCGTGCTGGAGCTGCTCCGGGGTGGCGGGCGCCGGGTGGAGGAGATCGCCATTCTGGCCGAGGGGCGGCGGGGTCCGGCCCTTCAGGAGATGCTCACCCTAGCGAAGAGCCGCGGCGTGAAGGTCTCCTACCGGACGCGGGAGCAGTTGACGGGGATCGCTGGGAGCCCCCACCACCAGGGCGTGGTGGCGCGGGTCGCAGAAGCCGGGTACGCGACCCTCGAGGACCTACTGGCCATTCCGGCTCAACGGGCCGAGCCGGCTTTTTTCCTGGCTCTGGATCAGGTGCAGGACCCCCGGAATCTGGGCGCTCTGCTCAGGACGGCCGAGGCCGTCGGGGTTCACGGAGTGGTAGTTCCCAAGCACCGTGCCGCAGGGTTGACCGGGGGGACGGCCAAAGCGGCGATGGGGGCCATTGAATTCCTCCCTGTGGCCCGGGAGACAAATCTGGTCGTCGCCCTCGAGAATCTTAAAAAACAAGGGGTTTGGCTCATCGGGAGCGTTGCAAGAGGAGGGACTGTTGTCTGGGAGGTCGATTTGAGAGGTCCGATCTGTCTGGTTCTTGGAGGGGAGGGGAAAGGCCTTCGGCCCCTGGTGGCGCGGACGTGCGACCTTCTCGTAACCCTACCAATGCGGGGACGGGTCGGATCCCTGAACGTGGCGGCCGCCGGCGCGGCTCTGTGTTATGAGGTCCTGCGGCAGCGGGGGGTGGCGAAGGAAAAAGACCTTGACTTTAAAAATCCCAGAAACTAGCATGAAGGTTTGTCTGTGCTGGCGTAGCTCAGAGGTAGAGCGGCTGCCTTGTAAGCAGCGGG
>CAYRZF010000007.1:0-44983 GCA_964428805.1 uncultured bacterium
CCGCCACGTTCGGACCCACGCGATGTGTACGTCCAGTTCGTTGGAGTTCCGGTGATGGCGATCGGGCAGCGAGTCGAGCGCGTCGGGGAAATTCCCGAGGTCGCGGAGGGGTCCCGGTGGTGGCGAGCGGTGCGTACGTTCTGCCGCAAACGGCCGCTCGGTGCCGTCGGGGCCGCCATCGTGGTCGTGAACATCGCGGTGGCACTCGGCGCCAACGTGCTCGCGCCGTATGACCCTGTTGCGACGGACTACGGGGCGATGCTCGCGCGGCCGAGCCCAACCCACGCGCTCGGGACGGACGCGTTCGGGCGAGACGTGCTCTCGCGCATCATCTACGGCTCGCGCACGGCGATGCTCGTGGGGTTTTTCTGCGCGTTTTTCGGCGCCACCATCGGCGCTGTGATTGGGGTGACGAGCGCCTACTTTGGGGGCAAGGTCGATCTGCTGGTCCAGCGCGTGATGGATATCTTTCTCGCATTCCCGCTGATCATTCTGGCGCTCGCCGTCGTCTCCATTCTCGGGCCGGGCGTCGGCAACGTCATCGTGGCGATCACGATTCCGATGATCCCGCGTGCCGCCCTCGTCTCGCGGTCCAGCTCGCTGGCGATCCGCGAGATGCCGTACGTGGACGCCGCCCGGGCGGCGGGATTTCGCCACCGGCGCATCATCCTTCGGCACATGCTCCCGAACGTCATGGCGCCGTATCTCATCATGCTGACCGCGTACCTGGGGCAGGCCATCCTGCTCGAGGCCTCACTCTCGTTTCTCGGGCTCGGCGTCGCGGAGCCGACCGCCGCCTGGGGGTTGATGTTGCGCGGCGCGGCCGTGGACTTCGCCGAGACCGCCCCGTGGATGGCGATCTTCCCGGGCCTGGCGATCAGCCTGGCGGTCTTCGCCTTCAACCTGTTCGGCGACTCGCTCCGCGACGCCCTCGACCCCAAGCTTCGGACCCTGTGATCCCCCCCAAATGCTTGACAGGTTTGGTGGCTTGGGTTAAGAATGGTGTGGATCGACGGACGCTTGAACGCAGTACAGCGCTGCAGCCCGTTTGAAAATTTCGCCGGGTGACCGGTAGCGAGGGAGGCCTCAATGGCGTATATCATCGCCGAGCCATGCATCAACGTGAAGGACAAGGCCTGCGTGGAAGTCTGCCCGGTGGACTGTATCTACGAAGGCCCGGAGATGCTCTATATTCACCCCGATGAGTGCATTGACTGCGGGGCCTGCGAGCCGGTCTGCCCGGTGAAAGCGATCTTCACCGAGGATGAGACCCCGGATAAGTGGAAGAATTTCATCGACCTCAACAAGCAGTTCTTCAAGGATAACCCGGGCGTCAAGCCTGCCACCAAGGCTTAAAGGGGCCTCGCTCGGGGGCCCCGATTTTTTGCACATCGGGTCGTGCAGCCGGCGCTGGCGCTGCACACCACTCCATGCAGGTCGAATCCGTGGCCTCGGTCCAACCCCTTGAAATTCCGCCCGCCGGGCGCTGGCATGTCGCTTGCCCCGAATGGAGAGCATGGAGCAATGGACCGTCCTGGGATTCCGTGGCGCCGTCGAGGAGTTCAAGCGGCGCGTCATCGAGACTGCCCTCCGCCAATCCGGCGGCAACCGCACCCACGCCGCCCGGTGCCTGGGCCTCCAGCGAACGTACCTCCTCCGCCTGATGCGTGATCTCGGCGTGTCGGTCCCTCGGTCAGGTTCCCCGTCCGAAGCTGTAATCCACCCTGCCTCGCAGGCGGGGGCCCGTGACTTTCAGTCAGGGCCCCGTGGCCTTCAACCCGGGGCCCGCCCGGAGCGACCTTCCTCTCCCGGCGTGCCGGTGAATGGCTGGCGCCGCCCCGCCCCGGCGAAAAGCGTTGACACCCAACGAACTCCCGGAGTGAAATAGAAGCGATCTCAATCCTTCCGGGAGCCACTGTTGCCGGATGTCTGGATCGCCGGGGCGGGGATGACCCGTTTCGGCAAGCGTCAGGAAAGCCTGCCGGATCTCATGGCCGAGGCCGCCCGCTCCGCGCTGGGCGCCGCTCAGCTCGAAGCGCCGGAGGCCCTCGTCGTGGCCGCCATGAACCCCGAAGAGTTCATCGGCGAGGGCAACTTCGCCTCCCGGATCGCCACGTACATGGGGTTCGCCCACGTGCCGGCCCTTCGTGTCGAGACCGCTACCTCTTCGGGAGCCGCCGCTGTCTACTCGGCCTTCGCATCGGTCGCCGCCGGCTTCTATCGATCGGTGTTGGTGGTCGGCGGCGAGAAGATGACCCACCTTTCCACGCCGCGCGTTTCCGAACTCATCGGTCGCTCCGTGGATCCTGACGAGCGTTCGTACGGCGCCACGATGCCGGCCCTGGCTGCTCTGGTTACCCGGGTCCTGATGGCGAAAGCCGGCGTCACCCTCAAGGAAATCTCCCAAGTCTCGGTGAAAAATCATGCCCACGGGGTGCTGAACCCGTATGCTCACTTCCGGGAGCCCGTCACCCTGGACACCGTCATGGAGAGCCGTATCGTCGCCGATCCCCTCCGGCTCTACCACTGCTGCCCGATCTCGGATGGCGCCGCGGCGCTCGTTCTCGGCGCCGATCCCACCCCGGTCAGGATCGCCGGGATCGGACAGGGGACGGACACGCTGGCGGTGAGGCACCGTGAGAGCCTCGTGAGCTTCAGGGCCACCCGGGACGCGGCGCGGGCTGCCTTTCGGATGGCCGGGTTCGGGCCTGAGCGGGTCGAGGTCGCCGAGGTCCATGACGCCTTTGCCCCGTTTGAGCTGGTAGCGCTGGAGGATCTCGGGCTGGTTCCTCCCGGCAAGGCCGGCCGCGCCACGCTGAGCGGCGAGACCGCGCTCAACGGGCGCCTGCCGATCAACCCCTCGGGAGGGCTCAAGGCGCGCGGCCACCCGCTGGCCGCGACGGGCGTCGGCCAGATCGTGGAGCTGGTCTGGCAGCTCCTGGGCCAGGCCTCGGACCGCCAGGTGGCGGCGCGGGTGGGGCTCGCCCATTCGATCGGCGGCCTGGCGACGAACAATTGGGTCACTCTGCTGGAGCGCGTGACGTGACGGAGCAGATCCCGGCCTCCCGGTGTCCTCGCTGCGGGCGCGTGGTGACCCCTCCCGCCCGCTTCTGTCCCGACCACCCGGTCGAGATGGAGCCACGCTCGATCGACCGCTACGGCGAGGTGGTTTCCTTCACCACGCTCCATTCGCCGCCCGAGGGGTTTCGGTCGCCGCTGCACCTCGCGCTGGTGGCCTTGGACGGCGGGGCCCGGCTCTTCTGCCACGGCGCCGGGACCAAAGGATTCCGGATTGGTAGCCGGGTCTCGGTGGAAGCCGTGGACGCCGTGTACTACTTCTCGCACCTGGGCCTGGCGGATCGCGCCCGGCTCTTCTGGCGCCGCGCGGGCGCCCGGGGGGAGACGGTCACGGCGATCGCGAAGAGCGCGGTCAAGCGAATCTGGAGGCGGGGCGGTGGCGCGGACGCGTAGCAAGGCACGAAGGGGAGAAAGGCGAGCCGGCGCCGTCCGGGCACGCAGCAGGGCCAGATCGGGGCTCCCACCCCTGCGGGGGATCCGGGTCCTGGACCTGACGCGCGTCCTGGCGGGCCCCTTCTGCTCCATGATGCTCGGGGACATGGGCGCCGAGGTGATCAAAGTAGAGGAGCCGGGCAAGGGGGACGACACCCGGTCGTGGCCGCCGTTTTCCGGGGGGGAGTCTTCGTACTTCATGTCGGTGAACCGGAACAAAAAGAGCCTGACGCTGAACCTCAAGGCCCCCGAGGGGCAGCGCATCCTCAAGCGGCTCTGCCGGCGTTCCGACGTGGTCCTGGAGAATTTCCGTCCCGGGACCATGGCGCGGTTGGGCCTCGGCTATGAAGTGTTGAGGCGCTTGAACCCGGGGCTCGTGTACTGCGCGATCTCCGGCTTTGGAGAGTCCGGGCCCGAGGCCGGTCGCCCGGGTTACGACCTCATCGTTCAGGGAGAGTCGGGCCTCATGGACCTCACGGGATTTCCGGACGGGCCACCCGCGAAGGTCGGCACCTCCATCGCAGACCTGGTGGCGGGAATCGAAGCCTGCCAGGGGGTCGTCCTGGCCCTCTATGCGCGGGAGAGAACGGGGAAGGGTCAGAAGGTGGAGATCGCCATGCTGGACGTCATGGCGTCGCTCCTCACGTATCAGGCCGGGATCTACTTCGCGACGGGTCGGCGCCCCACCCGCCGCGGCAATCAGCATCCGTCCATCGTACCGTACGAGGTGTTCAAGGCCGCCGACGCCTACCTGACCGTCGGGGTCGCCAATAACTCGCTCTGGGAACGCTTCTGCCAGGCGCTCGAGCGTCCCGAGCTGGCGAAGGACGAACGGTTCGACAGCGAGGCGAAGCGGGTGGAGGCGCGTGAGGTGCTGATCCCGATTCTCAACGGGATTTTTGTCACCCGGCCGGCCGAAGACTGGCTGGGGCGGCTCGACAAGGCCGGCGTCCCAGCCGGCAGGATCAGGAGCGTGGCAGAGGTCTGCGAGAGCCCGCACCTGGGAGAGCGGGGGATGATCGTGTCTCTCTCGCACCCCAAGGCCGGGAGCGTGAGGATGTTTGGCGTGCCGATCCGACTTCAGGAAACCCCCGGTGGAGTCACCGCGCCTCCTCCGCTCCTGGGCCAGCACACCGACGAGATCCTGACACGCCTGGCGGGGCTGACGCGCGCGGAGGTGGCTCGGCTTCGTCGGCACGGCGTCTGCTGAGAGACGCCATGCCGAGCCCGTCCCCCGCTCCTCCGGCGCTGGAATTTTTCCGCGACAGCCTTCTCCTGGCCAAGTTCCGATGGGCCATGGTGGCGTTGGGGGGCGGCCTGGTCGCTGTTCTCACCGCGACCGTTGGGGTGCCGGCCAACCCCGGGCCGATCTTCGTCGTCATCGGCGGGTTCGTCCTCGAAAACCTGGTCTTCACGCTTCTTTCCCGGCGGGGGCTGACCCAGAAAGACGCGCGTTGGGAGCGGCTCATTCTGGACTGGCAGGCCGTGGGCGATCAGCTGCTTCTGGGCGCGCTGATCCTCGTCACGGGCGGGATCGAGAGTCCGGTTGTGTTCGTGACCTTCGCCTCCCTCGTGGCGACCACGATGACCGTGCCCCGCCTCGGGCGCGTGTACTTCCACGGGGTATTTGCCGTGATCATGGTCGCCGGGGCGTCGTGGCTCGTGCAGCGCGGGTGGGGACTCGCGCGCTCGCCGGCCCTTCGGGAGGGCGAGGTGCTTGAGCGCCTGGCGATCTATGCTCTTTCCGTCGCCTTTGTCCTTCAGGCCGGGACCATGCTCTACCGCATGGCCCGCGAGCGCCAGCGCCGTGCCCTGCTCCTCCTGACCGCCGGGCAGACCTTCTCCTCCCACGCCACCCGCGAGGAGATCCTTTCCAGCGGGCTGGTGAACCTCATCCGGGCCAGCCACACCACCGCGGCCCTCGTCTGGCTCAACCAGGGGGAGGCGCCGCATTCATCCTCGGCTCCCGTCAACGGATTTTTGCTCCGGGAGGGGGGGAAGCTCCGGGAGGCGTTTGTCGGGGCTCCCGCCGACTTCGGGCTCCCGAATGTGGGATCCCGGGCAGAGCGCGTCGAGCTGTCCGAGCCGCTGGCCTCCAAGCTCGACCTGGGAGCCGCCAGCCCGGCGCTGGCCCTGCCGCTCGTTGGGCCCCGCGGAGCCATCGGTGGCGTGCTGCTCGTCGGAGAGGGGCGCCAGGTTTTCTTCCGGAGTGAGATTGCCACCTGCGAGACGCTGGCCAGCCAGCTCACCATCGCGCTGGAAAACACCCGGCTTCACACAGACCTCCAGCAGCGTGTGGCAGAGCTCCAACGGACCCAGGCCAAGCTCGTGCAATCGAGCAAGCTCGCAGTCCTCGGGGAGCTCGTGGCCAACATCGCCCACGAGTTCAGCAATCCCCTCACCAGCATCATTGGCTACGCCTCGGAGCTGCGGCTCTCTCTGCCGGAGCGCGACCCACGGCGGGACGAGGTCATGATCATCGAGGGCGAGGCGCTTCGGGCGCGAAAGATCGTCCGCGACCTCCTGGACTTCTCCCGCCAGCGCGCGCCCACCCTGGAGCTGGTCCGCATCAACCTGCTGCTCTCCCGGGTGGTGTCCATGCTCAGGCACCAAGCTCGGGTGGCCAACGTTGAGCTGGAGGAGGAGTACGGGGTGGATCTGCCGACCGTGCGGGCCGACGCCGATCAACTCCGTCAGGTCTTTCTCAACCTGGTTTCCAACGGGCTGGACGCCATGCCCCGTGGTGGCCAGCTCCGAATCGCCACGGGTCTCACGGAGCAGGAGGGGGAATACTGGGTCGAAGTGACAGTTCAGGATACCGGGGCCGGTATCGCCCCGGAGCATCTCGACCGGGTCTTTGATCCGTTCTTCACCACCAAGCCGGAGGCGAAGGGGATGGGGCTCGGACTGTCGGTGAGCCTCGGCATCGTGGAGAGCCACAAGGGGCAGATCCTCGTCGAAAGCGAGCTCGGTCGTGGATCGACGTTCCGGGTCCGCCTCCCGACGTCGCCGCGGCTCGGAAGGAGTTCTTGACAGACGCCGCGGCGTTGCCTCATCATGAGCGGCACGCTTCCGGTGACTGGAGGGAATTCCCCATGCCGCGACTGATCAAAATCTACGACACGACGCTCCGCGACGGGACCCAGGGTGAAGGCGTGGCCTTCTCCATGGAGGACAAGGTCCGGATCGCTCAGCGCCTGGACGCCCTCGGGGTGCACTATATTGAAGGCGGCTGGCCCGGTTCCAACCCGAAGGACCTGCGCTTCTTCAAGCGCGTCCAGGATGCGGTGTTCAAGACCGCCAAGATCGCCGCCTTCGGGGCGACCCGGCGGCCCGGCGTGCGGCCCGAGGAAGACGGTAACCTCCAGGCGCTGGTCGAGGCCGGTCCCCCCGTCGTCACCATCTTCGGGAAGTCCTGGGATTTCCACGTCACCACCGCGCTCGGCACCACGCTGGAAGAAAACCTGGCGATGATCGGTGAGTCGATCGTCTTCCTCCGGAAGCACTTTGAGGAGGTCATCTACGATGCCGAGCATTTCTTTGACGGGTTCAAGCGGAACCGGGAGTATGCGCTCCGCACCCTCCTCACCGCTGAGGCCGCGGGCGCCCACTGCCTCGTGCTCTGTGACACAAATGGCGGGAGCCTGCCTCACGAGGTCTTGGAGATCGTTCGTGAAGTGAAGAAGGTCGTGAAGCCCGCCACGCCGCTCGGCATCCACGTCCACAACGACACCGAATGCGCGGTGGCCAACTCGCTGGCGGCCGTGTCCGAGGGTGTCAACCACGTCCAGGGCACCATCAACGGCTACGGGGAGCGCTGCGGCAATGCCAACCTCGTCTCAATCATCCCGAATCTCATCCTCAAGATGGGGCTCCAGTGCATTCCCGAGGGCCACCTGAGGGAGCTGAGGGATGTCTCCCGTTTCGTATCCGAGCTGGCCAACCGCAAGCCGTGGCAGGCCCAGCCCTACGTCGGCGACTCCGCCTTCGCCCACAAAGGGGGGATCCACGTCTCCGCGGTGGTCAAGCATCCCGAGACGTACGAGCACATCAATCCTGAACTGGTGGGCAATCGCCGGCGGGTGCTCGTCTCGGAGCTTGCGGGCAAGTCCAACATTCTTTGGAAAGCGAAGGAGTACGGGATCGACATCGACAAGGACACCCCGGATGCCCGGCGCATCCTCCAGACCATCAAAGAGCTCGAAGACCAGGGCTATCAGTTCGAGGGCGCGGAGGCGTCCTTCGAGCTCCTGATGGAGCGCGCCCTCGGGAACCACCTCCCCTACTTCGAGCTGGAGGCGTTCCGCGTGGTCGTGGAGGAGCGGCAGGGGGACCGGGAGCCGCTCTCGGAGGCGACGGTGCGGATTAAGGTCAAGGGAATCGCCGAGCACACGGCCGCGGAAGGCAACGGGCCGGTCAACGCGCTCGACAACGCGCTCCGGAAAGCTCTCGAAGAGTTCTACCCGACCCTCCGCGAGGTGACCCTGCTCGACTACAAGGTCCGAATCCTGGACGAGTTCAAGGGGACGGCGGCCAAGACGCGGGTCCTCATCACATCCGGGGACGGCGACGAGTCCTGGGGCACGGTCGGCGTCGCGGATAATATCATCGAGGCGTCCTGGCAGGCCCTTGTGGATTCCATTGAGTACAAGCTCCGGCGCGACGAACGCCGGGGACGACGATAACCCGCGGGGATCCCGGATGCGCATCCTGGTCGTGGACGACGAACCGCCCATCATGACCCTGTGCCTGAAGGTTCTCGGGCGACTCGGCCACGAGGTCGAGGGGGTCACGGCCGGCGAGGAGGCCGTTTCCAAGCTGGCCGGGGCGCCGGTGGACCTTCTGGTGGTGGACTACAAGATGCCGGGCGTGAACGGCTTCGAGGTAGTCCGGCGTGCGCGTGCGCTTCGGCCCGGCATCAAGGTGGTACTCATCACCGGCCGTGGCACGCGCGAGGTCTTGAGCGAGGCCATTGAGGGGAAGTTCGATGGTATTCTCGTCAAACCCTTCACCCCGGAAGAGCTCGCTCACACAGTCACTGCTGCCCTCGCGTAACTAGACCCCCCGTTGCCATCGTGTCAGGACACTCTGGCACGATACCTACAGAAAGTGTCACATTTGGCCGGTAGGGCAATATGACAACCCATTGATTTCACATAAATACACAGATTTATTTCTATGTTTCCTTGGCACCTCTCCTGCACGATAACCGCGCGGCGAACTTTTATCCTGTCGCCGGCGTGTCCCCAATCCTAGGAAAGCAGGGGCAGTGAGCGGTGCTGGGAGAGGACGGATCCAAGCGGCTCCTCACCAGGGGGTCTGATTATCCTGCGGCACCAGGAGCCTGAGGAGCCGGTGGGGTCCGCCTTTACCCGATCGACCTCATCCATGGTTACGGCTTCCTCGAGACCGTGATCGCCGACCTTCACTCGCACCGGATAGGGGTGGGGAATCGAAGCCTCCGGGCTCCTCCTGGCCTACGCTCTGGACCATATCGGGATCCACTGGGTCGAAGCGAAGGTGTTCGCCTACAACCAGCTCAGCATCAACGCCATCCGCCGCAACGGGTTCCGTCAGGAGGGGGTGCAGGGCTCCACGTTTTCGTTCACGCTACTGCTAGAGCCGGTCCCGGCTCAGGAGGTTCACCATGGCTGAGGCGGTCGGGGCGGGGAAGGCGGTGAAGATCCTCCACATCGAGGACGACCCGGACAACCGGGGCCTGGTTCGCCAGCTCCTCGTGGCCGAGGGCTACCAGCTTCTGGAGGCGGAGGACGGGCTGGAGGGCATCGACAAGGCCGTGCGGGAGGAGCCCGACCTGGTCCTGCTGGACATCGGGCTGCCGCGCTTCAACGGCTACGAGACCGCGGCCGCGCTCCGCGCCTTTCCTTCCCTCGTCACCACGCTGATCGTCGCGCTCACCGTCTACACGAACCCCGGCGACCGGGAACGGATCCTCACAGCCGGGTGCAACGGGTACATCGCCAAGCCGATTGACGTGGATCGCTTCCCCGGCCAGGTGGCGGAGTTCCTGCGCGGGAAACGCGAGCACGTGGAGCCCGCGCAGCAGAGCGGCTACCTGCGTGAGTTGAACCAGCAGCTGGTTCAACGGCTGTTCCAGAAGATCCAGGAGCTGGAGAGGGCCAACCGCGATCTGACCGCCCGCAGCGCGCAACTGGAGAGCCTCCACCGCATCGGGGAGCAGATCACCTCCCAGTTGAGCTTCGTGACACTGGTGGGCGAGCTCCTGCCCTCGCTGGCCCTCGGCCTCGGCTTCACCGAGCTGGAGGTGTCGCTGGTGGACCCCGAGACGGGGAGGCTGGTCAGCTGGCCGCTCCCGGAGCCGCGAAAGCCGGCGCCCGCGGGGACGAGCGAGGGGCGAATGCTGGAGGTGCCCCTCGCGATTCAGGGACGCATCACCGGACGGCTGCAGGCTCGCGTGATGTCGAGCGAGCTGTCGGCGGCGGATGCCGAGCAGATCCTCAGGATCGTTGCCAGCCAGGTGGCCGTAGCGGCCGAGAACGCGCGGCTCTACGAGGGGCTCCGGCGGCAGATGGAGGACCTCCGGGCGACGCAGGCCCAACTGGTCCAATCGGCAAAGCTCGCCGCCATCGGGCAGCTGGCCGCGAACGTTGCCCACGAGATCAACAACCCCATGACGAGCATCCTGGGCTACGCCACGTTCATGCTGGAGGAGGGCGTGGAGGCCGCCTCGCGCATCGAGTACTTGAAGACCATCCGGAGCGAGGCGCTCAGGATCTGCGAGACCGTGCGGGCGCTCCTGGATTTCTCTCGTCAGCGCGACTTTACCTTGGAGCGGGTGGACGTGACCCAGGTCGTGAAGGACACGCTGGCCCTGGTTCGACGCCACGCCACGCTGTCGAGTATCGCCATCGAGGAGAAGTACGACCCGGACCTGCCGCTGATGGACGTGGACGTTCCCCAGTGCAAGCAGGTGTTCCTCAACCTCATCACCAATGCGCTCGACGCCATGGCCCAGGGCGGCACGCTCACCGTGACCGCCATCCGGGATGGGGAGTTCGTGCGGATCGACTTCGCCGATACCGGCGCGGGGATTCCGGCGGCCAACCTCGGGAAGATCTTCGATCCCTTCTTCACGACGAAGCCCGCGGTGAAGGGGACCGGCCTCGGGCTGTGGGTGGGCCTGGGCATCATCCAGTCTCACGGGGGCACCATCGACGTGCGAAGCGAGGTTGGCAAGGGGAGCATCATCTCGGTCAAGCTCCCCATCCCCACGCCGCCTCCGACGTTTAGCTGATCGACCCGCCCGCAAGGGGCGGGTGCCACGACCCGCTTCGCGGGTGCCCGCAAAGGGCTCGCCTTCGCTCGCGCTTGCGCCCCTTCCGCGGTCAGGTCGCGAATTTCTGCCGGAGCCAGTCCACGATCTCCTGGATGGAGGAGTCCACCCCCCACAGCTCGGCCACCCCCATCGCTTTGAGCTCCCGCATCTCCTTCGGGAGCATAGTGCCGCCGCCGATCACGGTGATGTGTCCCGCGCCTTGCTCCCGCAGCAACTCGAGGATCCGGGGGAAGACGATCATCTGGGTTCCGGAGAGGATCGAGAGGCCGATGACGTCCACGTCCTCCTGCACCGCCGTCGCGACGATCTGTTCCGGGGTCTGGTGAAGACCGGTGTAGATCACCTCGAAGCCGGCGTCCCGGAGAGCTCGCGCCACGACCTTGGCTCCCCGGTCGTGGCCGTCCAGCCCCGGTTTTGCCACCAGAATCCGAACTTTGCGCTCAGGCATTATCCGGGTTAAAACACAATGGGTTCACGGTAGAGCCCGAACACGTCTTTCAGCGCGTTGACGATCTCGCCGAGGCTGGCGTGGGCCCGGACGCATTCCACCGTGATCGGCATCAGGTTCTCGTCCGTGCGCGCGACGTCCCGCAACTCGTTCAGGAGCTTGAGGACTCTGGCGGAGTCGCGCTCCCGCTTCACCCGGGCCAGCCGCTCTTTCTGGAGCTGCTCCGTGCGCGGGTCCACGGAGTGCAGCGGGATCGGGGGATCCTCCGGTTCCGGTTCCCGATATCGGTTCACGCCGACCACGGTCTTCTCGCCCTTCTCCTTGGCCACCTGATAGGTATAGGCGGAATCGGCGATCTCCTGCTGGAAGAAGTTGCGTTCCAGCGCTGCGACGGTCCCACCCATCCCGTCGATCCGCTCCAGGTAGCCCCAGATCTCCTTCTCCGTCTGATCCGTAAGGGCCTCGACGAGATACGAGCCGCCGAGCGGGTCGATGGAATGGGCCACGCCGGTCTCTTCCAGCAGAATCTGTTGGGTGCGGAGGGCGAGCTTCATCGCATCCTCTGACGGGATCGCAAGCGCCTCGTCCATGCCGTTTGTGTGGAGCGACTGGGAGCCTCCCAGCACGGCGGCCATCGCCTGGTACGCCGTTCGCGCCACGTTGTTCAGCGGCTGGACGGCCGTGAGGGAGGAGCCGGCGGTCTGGCAGTGAAAGCGCAAGCGCATGGACTCGGGTTTCCGGGCGCCGAACCGCTCTTTCATGATCTTCGCCCAGACGCGGCGCGCGGCCCGAAACTTCGCGATCTCCTCGAAGAAATCCGAGTGCGAAATGAAGTAGAAGGACAGGCGCGGAGCGAAGGCATCCACATCCAGCCCGGTCTTCCTCACCTCTTCCACGTACGCGATCCCGGCCGCCAGCGTGAATGCGGCCTCCTGGACCGCCGTGCTCCCCGCCTCGCGGATATGATAGCCGGAGATGTTCACGGGGTTGTAGCGGGGCAGGTGATGGACCGAATAGATGATCGAGTCGCGCACGATCCGGAGCGACGGCTTGACCGGGTAAATCCACTCCTTCTGGGCTGTGAACTCCTTGATGATGTCATTCTGGACGGTGCCCGAGAGCTTTTCCTTGGCGATTCCCCATTTCTCAGCGAGCGCCACGTACATGGCCAGGAGAATCCACGCGGTCGGGTTGATGGTCATGGAGACGCTGATGGAGCCCAAGTCAATTCCGCGGAATAATTCCTCCATGTCAGCCAGCGTGTCCACAGCGACGCCTTCGCGGCCCACCTCCCCGGCGGCGCTCGGGTCGTCGGAGTCGTAGCCCATCAGGGTCGGCATGTCGAAGTCCACGCTGAGCCCGGTCTGCCCCTGGGCGATCAGGAATTGGAGGCGCTCGTTCGTCGCGCGAGCGGTGCCGAAGCCCGCGATCTGCCTCATGGTCCAGGGTTGCGCTCGGTACATGGTGGGATACGGCCCGCGCGTGAACGGATACTGCCCCGGGTACCCGAGCTTTTCGGCGTAGTCGAAGTCTTCGAGGTCTGCCGCCGTGTAGAGTCGCCTGACCTCCCGTCCCGACAGCGTGGTGAAGGAGCGTTTGCGCTCGGGTCGCCTGGCTTGAAACGCCGTCAGCTCGCTCTCCTCCCATGCCCTCAGCCCTCGCCTGATCGCCTCCAGTTTCTTCGGATCAAACATGGCTTGGTTCTCCGTGCGATACCCCCGACCCGACCGCGAGCCGCTTGAAGAAGATCAGCTCGCGGTAGCCCTGGGGAAGGTTGTCCACGTATCCGCTCGCAGTGAAGCCAAGGGCGCTGTGCATTCGGATGGAGGCGGTGTCGGTCTCCTCGGTGGAGGAGAAGAGGCGGGGGCTCGGGCTCTCCGCCTCGACGGCCCGGTACAGGGCCGCCACCACCTCGGCCCGGCGCTGCTCCGCAACGCCGACCAGCGTGACGAATGTGCAATTGAACCAGTCGGTCCGGTACGCCAGGAACCCCTCCACGCTGCCGGTGTCGCCAGCGACGAGCAGCTGGCGGCGGTCGAATGCCGCTTGGACGAGCGTCCGCCCGCGCTGGGGGCCGACTCTGGTGGCCGCCAGGTTGGCGCAGGCAGGGAGATCATCGGGCTGAGCGCATCGAATCTCCATCGTGATTTCTTCTAGCGTGAGGTGAGCTCGCGGAACAGATCTCGGTTGTCGATGACCCGCCGGGCCTTGAATTCGCTGCGTTCGAGCTGTCCAGGCGGGACGAGCTGGACCGCGGCTCGGATGCCGATGACCGCGCGGAGTCGATTTTCTATTTCCAGGCGGAGCGCGTCGAGGACGCCCGGGCGACGGCCGGCCTCGGCGCCGACCTCGGGGCGGTACTCCGCCTGAACGACCAGCTCGTCCATGGTCTCCTCCCGGCTGATGATGATCCGGTGCTCCTCGCCGAAGCCGTCGATGGCGCGCAGGACCTCCTCGATGGCGCTTGGGTACACGTTTTCGCCCCGCACGATGAACATGTCGTCCACGCGCCCGTAGATCCCCTTGGGCAGCCGCGGGTAGGTGCGGCCGCACTCGCACGGGTCGTCCGTCCAGGTGGCGAGGTCCCCCGACCAGAGGCGGATCATCGGCTGGGAGGTGCGTTCCAGGTGCGTATAGACGGGGACGCCCTCCTTGCCGAAGGGAACGATCTCCCGGCTCTCGGGGCGCAGGAGCTCCGCGTACACAATGTCCTGCCAGAGGTGCATCCCCGTCCTGAACTCGCACTCGGCGTTGGTCATCCACGGCGTCATCTCGGCCATGGACCCCGTGTCCACGCAGATCGCGCCATACGTGTCCTCGATTCGGCGCTTCGTGGGGGGGATGCCGGCGCCGGGCTCGCCCGAGAAGAAGAGGATCCTGAGACCGAATTCCCTCGGATCCATGCCCTCCGCGCGCGCCTTCTCGGCGACGTAGAGACCGTACGAGGGCGTGCCGTAGAAGGCCGACGGCTTCATCTCCCGGAGCCAGCGGAGGGCCATCAGCGTCTGGCCCGGCACGCCGGCGCCGAAGGGGAAGGCGGTCGCGCCCAACCGCTCGACCCCCGCGAGGGCGCCCCAGCCCCCCATGTAGAGGCTGAAGAACGAGCCGAAGAAGACCGTGTCCGAGGGTCTGAGGCCGAATCCCCACATGATGCGCGCATGCGCATTGGCGATGCGGCGCCAGTCATCCCGTCCGATGGCGAAAGCCGTGGGCTTCCCGGTGGTCCCCGAGGTGCCGTGGATGTGGTAGACCTCCTCTCGGCGGACCGAGAGGTACGACCCGAAGGGCGGATGATCGGCCTGATCCTGGCGCAGCTCCTGCTTCGTCACGACCGGGACCTTCCGGAAGTCGTCGAGGTTCTTGATGTCGCCCGGTTCCAGTCCCGCAGCCTGCCACTTCCGCCGGTAGAACGGCGCGCGCTCCCAGGCCCACGCCATGACGGCACGGATCTTTCCGAGGACCTCTCGGTCACGCGCCTCGGGATCCTGGCACTCCCGCTCCTTGAACCAGTAGCGCGATCCCGGTGGCGGGCAGTAGTGGTCGTCGTACTCCGGGGGCCACTTTCTCACGACCGGAGGAACCCCCGGATCGCGCGTCGTGTCTTCGCGTTTGTCCCGAGAAGGACCGTGTAGTGGTTGGTGTTGGGCACCACGACCAGCGTCGATTTCGGGATCGCGTTGGCCATCGCCTCCGCCTCCTCCCGGGTCATCAGGCAGTCGGTCGTCGTCAGGAGACCGTCGGGGGCGCGGAGGATCAGCGTCGGGCATCGCACCCGGTGGTGGTACACCCAGAGCCGTTCGCGCGCGAGGTTGGCCAGCTCCTCCTCGATAGCGTGCTTGGCCACCTTGGAGCGAACCGCTCCTCCCGGGAGGACTTCCACGTCGTAGCGGAAGTAGCGCTCCAGGTACTCGTTCCAGCGGCCGGCGAACATCGGCAGGCTCTGGAGCAACTGGAGGAACGCGTCCATCGAGGGGAACTCGATGCCCAGACGGTTGATCGCGGGGGCGAGGGAATCGAGGATCTCGGCCCGGACGTCGATCCCGCCCTCTACGAGGATCAGCTTCTTGACACGCTTGGGAAAGCGCGCGGCGAAGTAGAGACCGATGCCCCCTCCGAGGGAATGCCCCATGATGACGGCGCTCGGGAGGCCGAAGTGGTCCAGGAGCGCCCCGAGGTCCTTCGCGTGAATCTCGAGGCTGTAGCCCTTGGGGGGCTTGTCACTGTTCCCGCGCCCTCTGAGGTCGTAGGCGATCATCCGGTAGTCGGGGGTGAGGGCGTCGGCCAGGCTGTCCCAGCAGGTGTGGTTGGCCGTGAGGCCGTGAATGCACACGAGAGCCGGACCCTTTCCGGGCCATTCGCACACGGCCAGCGACACTCCGTTCGCGTTGACGTTCATCAGAGCCGCCCCTCCCCGGAAGCGCCGGCCCGGTTATTGTAGCGTAAAATGCCTTCGCCATGCCTGCCGTACGGATTCGTCGCTGGCCCTCCACGATCGCTGAAGCGCGACGTCTCCAGCTCCGGCTCCGCCGGCGACTCCGCGTCGGGGGCGGGCCCCGGAAAGTCCGGCTCGTGGCCGGCGCCGATTGTGCGTTCTCGCCCGACGGCCGAACCATGTGGGCGGCAATCGCGGTCGTCCAGCTTCCGGGACTCGAGCCCGTGGCGCAAGCGTGGGCGACGGGGCGGGTGACGTTTCCCTACGTGCCGGGGTATCTCTCCTTCCGGGAGGGGCCCGTTTTCCTCCGCGCCGCCAGGCGGCTGCGGCTTCGACCGGACCTCTGGCTCTTTGATGGGCAGGGAATTGCCCACCCGCGCGGCTTTGGCCTCGCGGCTCACCTGGGGGTGCTCCTGGACGCGTCGAGCGTCGGGTGCGCCAAGTCGCGCCTCGTGGGGGAGCACTGCGAGCCCGGCGAGAGGCGCGGGGAATGGACGCCGCTTCTCCTTGCCGGCAAGCGCCTCGGGGCCGTGGTCAGAACGCGTGATGGCGTCCGGCCGCTCTACGTGTCCGTCGGCCACCGCGTGTCTCTGGCGTCGGCGATCGGCTGGGTGCTCGCGTGCTGCCGCTACCGGGTGCCGGAGCCGATTCGCCTCGCCGAGCAACTCGTCAACCGGCTGAAACGGCAAAGGGCTCGTCAGTAGGTGCCCGGGCGGACCTCCCGATAGACGGCCTTCAGCTTTTCTGCGCTGAAGTTTCTCGCCTGGCAGGTAGCAATGATCTTCCGCTCGGCGGCTTCAACTTTGGTCAGGCCCTCCGGAACCCGGGTGGCGATTTCGGGGGGGACCGAGACGATCCCGCGCTGGTCGCCATGGAGCAGGTCACCGGGCTTCACCCAAAGCCCGCCGACCTTGACCGGGAGGCCGAAATCCACCAGGTGGACCCAGGCATGGGACACCGAGGGCCAGGGCGCCCGGGGAGAGGAGGAGGAGCAACGCGGCGGCGGCGGCCAGGGGCTTTACGGCTCGTAAGCTTCCAGGACGTTGGTGCGGCCGGGGCCGGGCTTGGTGCCACCGCCGGGGAGGTAGATCCGCTTTCCGACGCTCGCCGCTCCCATCCCGTGGCGCGGGGTGGGCATCGGGGACTTGGCGAACCACGTCGCGGCGATCGGGTCATACATCTCCGTGGCGTTGAAGATCCTGAAGGGCAGCTCGCCGCCGAAGACGAAGATCCGCTCGTTCAGGACCGCGGCGGCGATGCCTCCGCGGGCCGCGGGCAGGGGGGACCCGGTTCGCCAGGAATCGGTGGCCGGGTCGTACATCTCCACGTTTGCGTACTTGTCTCCGAAGAACGATGCCCTGCCGCCGATGGCATAGAGTCTGCCTCCCAGGGTGACCACTGCCAAGTGGTCCCGGGCCGTCGGCATGGGCTTGCGTGAGCTCCAGCGGTCGGTGGCCGGGTCGTAGACCTCGTGGGTGTCGACGGCCTCATCCCGGGCGCCGCCGAGCGCGTGGATTTTCCCGCCGAGCGCGACTGCGGCCAGGGCGCCCCGCGGCGTCGGCATGTACTCGAGCTGCCGCCAGGCGTTTGTGGGGGGGTCGTATTCAAAGAGCAAATCTTGGGCGACGTGGAACAGCCGCCCGCTGAACCCGCCCAGGACGTAGATCTTCCCGCGGAGCGAGACGGCAGCGGCATGGTGCACCCGGATCGGAAGAGGCGTCCGCGCTTCCCAGCGGTTGGCCGCGGGATCGTACACCTCCACGGTCCCCACGGGCCCGTAGCCCTCGCCGAAGCCGCCGATTACATACACCTTGCCTCCGAGTTCCGCCACCGCGACCTCCTGGCGGGCGGACGGCATCGGCTCGAGGACCACCCACCGGCCCGCCGCTTTCAGGTCGGCCGGCGCTCCCGACGGCGTCGTGGCGCCGATGCACCCTCCCAGCCCCAGGGCAAGCAGCAGCCAGCCCAGCCCACGGATCGCGCTCATACTCGTCACCGTTTGCCCACAAGCTTCAGAAACTCGGCCTCGTCGAGCGTTGGAACGCCGAGACGCTTGGCACTGTCCGCCTTGGAGCCGGGATCCTCCCCCGTCACCACGTAGTCGGTCTTCTTGGAGACCGGCCCCGTCACGCGTCCGCCCAGCCTGATGATCAGGTCCTTGGCCTCATCGCGGGTCATGCTGCGAAAGCCGCCGGTCAGAACGAAGGTCTTTCCTGACAGGGGGCGGGGCCCCTCGCCGATCCCTTCCTCCCGCATCGTGACCCCGGCAGCCGTCAGCCTCTCGATGGTCTTGCGGTTGGCGCTCTCGGAGAAGAACTTGGCCACGGACTGAGCGATCTGAGGGCCGATCCCATAGATCTGGCCGATTTCCTCCTCGGTGGCCTTCTGGAGGCGGTCCATGCTGACAAAGGTAGACGCCAGGAGCTGGGCGGCGCGCTCGCCGACGTACCGGATTCCCAGGCCGTTCAGGAGGCGGGAGAGTCCCCGCGTCTTGGAACTTCGGATGGCCTGGACGAGGTTGAGCGCTGACTTTTCTGCCAGGCGCTTGAGGCCGGCGAGCTGCTCGACTGTGAGGTGATAGAGGTCCGCGAAGTCCCGGACGAGCTCCCGGTCCACGAGCTGGCTCACCACGGCTTCCCCCAGGTGCTCGATGTCCATGGCGCGCCGGGAGCCGAAGTGGAGCAACCGCTCTTTGAGCTGGGCCGGGCAGGCGGCGTTGGTGCAGCGCCAGATGGCCTCCCCTTTCGGACGATAGGCCTTGGCTCCGCAGACGGGGCAGTGGGTCGGCATCTCGAAGCGGGGCGCGTCCTTGGGGTGCTCCCCGACGACCTGGACCACGTAGGGGATCACGTCGCCCGCGCGCTCAATCAGCACTATGTCGCCGACCCGGATGTCCTTCTTCCGGACTTCGTCCTCGTTATGCAGGCTGGCCCGGCTGATTGTCACTCCCGCCAGTTCGACCGGCTCGAGCTCCGCCGCGGGGGTGAGGGCGCCGGTCTTCCCGACGTTGATTTCGATTTTCACCACCCGGGTGGTGGCCTGGCGCGCGGCGAACTTGTAGGCGATGGCCCAGCGGGGATGGTGGGCTGTCTCTCCCAGCCGCCGCTGCTGCGCCAGTGAGTTCACCTTCACCACGACGCCGTCGGCGTCGTAGCCGAGGGAGTCGCGCTTCATCTCGAACGCAATGCAGAATTCGATGACGGCCGAGAAGTCGTCGCAGTGTTTCGCATCTGGGTTGGTCCTGAACCCACCGGCCTTAAGTCCTGCGAGGGCCTCCCAGTGGCTCTTGAAGGGGAAGGGGTCGGCGTGGCTCACGTGGTAGAGGAAAATGTCGAGCCGGCGCTTGTCGGTGATCCGGGGGTCCTTCTGGCGCACCGAGCCCGCGGCGGCATTGCGGGGATTGGCGAAGGTGGGCTCGCCCGCTTCCTCCAGCGCGGCGTTGAGCTTCGAAAACGCCGCCCGCGGCATGTAGACCTCCCCCCTGACCTCCAGCTCCCTTACTTCGGCGAGTCTTCCCCTGAGCGTCAGCGGGATGGACTTCACCGTGCGAAGGTTCTGGGTGATGTCCTCGCCGACGCGGCCGTCCCCGCGCGTGGCCCCGCGGACGAAGTGGCCGCGCTCGTACAGGAGCGCCACGCCCAGCCCGTCCACCTTGGGCTCGCAGACGTACTCGAAATCCGCCCGGGGCAACGCGCGCCGGAGCCGGGCCTCGAACTCCCGGAGCTCGGCGGGCTCCACAGCGTTGTCGAGCGAGAGCATTGCGACCTTATGCTCCACCGAGGCGAAGACTTCCACGGGTTGGCCTGCAACGCGTTGCGTCGGACTGTCAGGCGTGATGAGGTCCGGATGCGTTTCCTCGAGGGCCCTCAACTGGCGAGCGAGACGGTCGTACTCGGCGTCGGAAATTTCCTGGCGGTTTTCGACGTAGTAGAGGAAGTCGTGGTGGCGGATGAGTTCCCGGAGCTCATCGACCCGGCGCGCCACCTCGGCCTTGCTCGTCATGACGGGTGAGGGAAGGATACCATACCCGCACGCCCCGGTGCCGGGGACCCAAGGTGCTTTCTCGGGCGGTCCTTGGGCTATGAGGGAGAGCGGGGGTGAGCGCTGGACGGAAAGGTCACGAGGTGGATCACGTGGGCCTCGGCCTGGACTCTGGTGCCCGTCGGGAAAAACGCGGAGGAGGGTTGAGAAGAGTGGACGAGGTGGCCTGATGGCAGGCGGAGGCCGTAGAGGTTTTCCGAGCCCCGGAAGTGCCGGCGGATGATCGCGCTCTCTCCGTCCGGGGCGGGGACGAACGTGATGTCATCGGGCCGCAGCATGACCTCCACCTTCTCGCCGACCTCGCGCCCTTCAGCGTTCGGGAACACCCCGAGTTCTGTGACGATGCCCTCGGCCGTGACAAGACCCGGGAGGAAATCCGCGGCTCCCACGAATTCGGCGACGAACCGAGTAGCCGGGTGGTGGTAGATTTCCTCCGGCCTGTCGAGCTGCTCCAACCGGCCCTGATTAAGGACACCGACCCAGTCGGCAAGAGTGAAGGCCTCTTCTTGGTCATGGGTCACGAGAATCGCGGTGGTCCCCGTGTTCCTGAGGAGATTCGTGACCTCAGCCCGGAGCTGGTCGCGGAGGTCGGCGTCCAGGTTGGAGAACGGCTCGTCCAGGAGGATCAGGGCCGGCGCCGGGGCCAGGGCTCGGGCCACCGCCACCCGCTGCTGCTGGCCGCCGGAGAGCTCATGGGGGTATCGGTCGGCGAAGTCTTCCAGCCCCACCAGCTCCAGGATCTGGGCCACGCGTTTTTTCCGTGCGGCGCCGTCCAGGTTCTGCAGGCCGAACCCGACGTTTTCCGCCACGGTCAGGTGGGGGAAGAGGGCGTAATCCTGGAAGACGACTCCGACTCCTCGCTTCTCGGGAGGGACCCATCGGCCGGGGCCCGCCATGACCTCTCCCCGGATGACCACAGCGCCCGCGTCGGGGGTCTCGAAGCCCGCGATCAGGCGGAGCGTAGTGGTCTTCCCACACCCGGATGGCCCGAGAAGAACGACCAGTTCGCCCTGTTCGACCCTGAGCGTCAGGCGGTCCACAGCCGGCGGCTGATCGGCCGCGTAGCGCTTGCTGACCTCCAGGAGCTCGAGGAGTTCCATCGAGGGGGAGCGAGTTACCGTCGGTGGGTCAGGCGGGCAGACCCTTCCGGTCTCGGGCCATCCAGCGCATGGCGAAGACGACCGGCGCGAGGCCGGCAGCCACGATGGCAAGCGCGGGAACTGCCGCGTCCTCCCACAGCGACTCGGACGTGAACTGCCAGACGCCCACGGCGAGCGTGTTGAGGCCAAAGGGGCGCAACAGGAGCGTGGCTGGCATTTCCTTCATGACGTCCACAAAGACGAGGGCCAGGGCAGCCAGGAGCCCGCGCCGGATCAGCGGCAGGTGCACTTGGCCGAGCGTGCGACCCGTGCCGATGCCGAGCGACCGGGCCGCTTCGTCGAGGTTTCTCGGGACTTTGCCGAGGCTCGCCTCGACGGCCTGAAAGCTCACCGCCAGGAACCGGACCAGGTAAGCGAACACAAGCCCCACGGCGGAGCCCGTGAGCACGAGGCCCGCATTGATCCCGAATGTCTCCCAGAGCGTGTCGCCGAGGACGCGGTCGAGCCACGCCATCGGCAGGAGCACGCCCACCGCGATCACAGCGCCGGGAAGCGCGTACCCCGTGGCCGCGAAGCGAGCTGAAAGGGCGACGCCCCGGGTCGGGTGGAGGCGCGTCGCGTACGCCAGCACGACGGCCATCACGCACGCGGCGGTTGCTGTGACAGCGGCGAGCCAGAGGCTGTTTTTGAGCTGTGGACCGAAGTCGGTGGGCAGCCCGGTTCGGGCGAGCGTGTGCACTGCCCAGACCAGGAGCTGGCCCACCGGGATCCCGAATGCCAGGATGAGCACCGCCGTGCACGCGCCGGTGGCGGCGGCTGCCCGAGGGCCGGCGAGTCGGATCGGAGCGAAGGGGCGACCGTGATTCCGTACCTGGGTGAAGCGCGCGCGCCCTCTCAACGCGCGCTCGACCAGAATCAGCAAAAAGGTGAAGCCGAGCAGCACCGCGGCGAGCTGCGTGGCAGCGATGCGGTCGAACATGCCGTACCACACGCGGTAGATCGCCTCCGTAAGGGTTCGGTAGCCGAAGGTGGCCACGGTGCCGAAGTCAGCCAGCGCTTCCATGAGCGCCAGGGAGACGCCGGCCACCAGCGACGGCCGGGCCATCGGCAACGTGACCTGAACGAATGCCCCGAACTGGCCGCGTCCGAGCGCGCGCGCGGTCTCGAGCGTCCCGGGAGCCTGCTCGAGAAAGGCCGCCCGAGCCAGCGTGTAAACGTACGGGTAGAACACCAGCGTCATCGCCACGGTGACGCCCCAGGCGGAGCGGAGGTCTGGGAGCCGGAAGCCGAGGCCGAAGAGTTCGCGCAGAGCCGTCTGGATCGGGCCGGCGAAATCGAGGAGGCCGAGGAAGGCAAAGCCGATCACGTAGGCGGGCACAGCGAGGGGAAGCATGAGGGCCCACTCGAAGATCGACCGGCCGGGAAACTGGTAGTGGACCACGAGCCAGGCCAAAGCGGTACCCAGCACGAGCACTCCGAGCCCGACGCCGGTCAGGAGCAGGATGGTATTAATCATCAGCTCCACGAGCTGTGTACGCAGGAGGTGGCTCCAGACCTCACGCGCCGGCGTCGCCAGCGAGAAGACGACCGCGAGGAGAGGCACCGCCACGAGACCTGCGATCGCCACGGCAGCAACGGTCCACACCGACGGAGGTCTGAGGAGCCCGAGGGGGTGCCGGAGCACCCCTCCCGCCATTGCCGTCATCGCCGGGCGAACCACCGGTCAAACCCTCGATGAGGGGCGATTACTTGTACCCGACCCGGTCGGCCAGGCGAGTCGCCGCGGTCTGGAATTCTCCAGCCGCCGCGATGTTGATATCGTCGGTCTTGAATTTGCCCCACTTGGCGATGAGCGCGTGCGGGCCGACCTCCGGATTGGCCGGGTACTCGAAACCGGCATCCGTGAACAGGTTCTGCGCCTCGGGGCTCGAGAGAAACTCGAGGAGCCTGATGGCGTGATCGCGGTTCTTCGTATGGGCCGTCACGCCGGCGCCCGAGATGTTGACGTGGACACCGGTCGTCTGCTGGTTGGCCCAGAAGATCGCCACCGGCAGGGCGGGATCCTTCGCGACGAGGCGGGCGAGGTAGTAGTGGTTGACGACCGCCACGTCACACTGGCCGGCGGCCACCGCCTCGATGAGCTTGGTGTCGCTGTTGATGAGGACCGGTTTGTTCGTGACCCAGCCGCGCACGATCTCCTCTGTCTTCGCCTCTCCGCGGCGCTTGATCATGGCGGCCAGGAACGATTGGCTGTAGATGTAGTTCGAGGGGCGCAGGCAGAGGCGGCCTTTCCACTTCGGATCCCCCAGCGCTTCGTACGTGGAGAGCTCCGAGGGGCTCACCCTTTTCGTGTTATACACGATCGTGCGCGCGCGCACCGTGAGCCCGACCCATCGGTGCTCGGGATCGCGCAGATGGGCGGGAATGTTGGCCCGCAGCACAGGGGAATCGACGGCGGCCAGGAGGCCCGCGCGCGCCGCGTTCCAGAGGTTCCCGGCGTCCACCGCGATGAGCATGTCGGCGGGGGTCCGGTCCCCCTCGGCCTTGAGCCGCTCGAAGAGCTCCGCGCTGCTGGCGTTGAAGGTCTTGAGCGTGATCCGGGTCTTTTTCGTGAAGGCGTCAAAGGCCGGCTCGTTGCCGTAGTGGCGGGCGGAGTAGATCACGAGTTCGGCCGCCTCGGCCGGGGCTATCGGGACGAGAACCAGGAACGACAGGAGCGCGGCGGGCCCGAGTCGCCGGGCCCTCAGGAGGGCGCGCGTGTTGGGTCTCGGAGCGGCCATGGTCAGGTCCTCTCAGCGGACGGGGTATCGCGTTACACGGCTTATTCGGTTAACCGTCTCTGTGTAATAAGGTACACTTAATACAAATGGTGTGTCAAAGCCCAAATGGTGGGGCTCCAATCGGCCTCATGATCCTTCAAAGGGAGTTTGTGCCGTCCGTTTGCCCTGGCCTGGCTTTGCGGTACAATTCAGGGGCGAAATGAGTCCCCGCGCGCCGGAGACTACCGCTTCCGTCCAGGATTATCTGGCGGCGATCTATGACCTGTCAGGCAGCGGCAAGCCGGTCATCGGGGCGCGGCTCGCCAAGCACATGAAGTTCTCCCCTCCCGCCGTGACCGAGGCTCTCCAGCGGATGGCCCGCGTGGGCTATATCAAGTTCGGCGCGGGGAAAGAAATCTCCCTCACCCAGAAGGGGAAGGCGCTGGCGGAGGTGATGGCCCGGCGCCACCGGCTCCTCGAGCGGTGGCTGACGGACATCCTCGGGCTCGACTGGACCGAGGCGCACGAGGAGGCCCACCGTCTGGAGCACGCGCTCTCTCCGAAGGTGGAGGACCGGCTCGCCGCCATCCTGGGGATGCCGAGCACCTGTCCCCATGGCAACCCCATTCCCGGGATGGCCCGGAAGTCATCCACGCATCCCTTCCCGCTTGATCAGGCCAAGGAAGGGACCACCGTCGTCGTGGAGCGGATCACGGAGGAAGCGGAGGCGGACCGGAAGCTCCTCGAACACCTGTGGCAGAACGGCGTCAGGCCCGGCATGAAGCTCAAGATTCAGGAAGTCGCCCCGTGGGCGGGAACGATCACGACGACGAGCGACGGCAAGACGATCGTGCTGGGGTTGGCGGCGGCGGGAAAGATCTGGGTCTTTCAACCGAAGTAGCGTTGAGCGCCCGGGGTCCGGGCTACCGCCCCCGGCTGGCCAACCGGCTTTTGGCCTCCTGGATCATCCGAACGGCCTTGTCGCGATCATCTCCGCTCGGCACGAGAGCCACGAACTTTTCCCAGGCCTGGATCGCCCCCTTGTAGTCCTGCTTCACCTCGTAGAGGACCCGCGCCTTGTCCCAGTAGGCGTGGGCATAGCTGGGATCGAGGGCGATCGCCTTGTCAAACGCCTCCAGCGCGTTATCGTCATGGCCGGCGATTGACAGAATCACTCCCAGGTGGGTGATGGCCTCGACGTTCTTCGGATCGCGCTTGAGCACGGCCTGATACGCGGCGATAGCCTGCTGGTAGCTTCCGGCGTCCAGGGCCTGGTGCGCCGCCTGGAGCATGCCGCGGAGCATTTCCGGAGGAATCGGGCGCGAGGGATCTGGCAGCAGCGTCGTCCCCGGTGCCTGGGGAGGCTCGGTCGGCACAGGGAGGCGGCTTCCCTCGGGGATCATGGTACGGTCGGGCTCCGTATAACGCGCAACCCCCAACCCGAGTGTCAGGCCGAAGAGCATGAGGACGACGGCGCCGACGATCAGGGCCACCGGGCGCCGGGTCCAGCCTCGCGCCCGCTCGGCGGCCGGTTCACGTTTCGCTTCCCGCGGCTCGGCTTTCGCTCGTGGGGGCGGGAGAGCGTCAAGCTCCGTCAGGATCTGGGCTGCCCGCGCCTCGTACCGTGAGCTGACCTCGGCGTAATCGTCCGGGGAGAGATGCCCCGCTTGATAGTCGAACTCCAACTCCTTCAGCGCCCGGTAGAGGGCGGTTTTCTCCTCGTTGAGCTCGTCGCGCCGGTCCTGGGGAATCGGAAGGATCCCGGACGGTGTCGGGCCGCTCCGGAGCAGAGGCCAGAGGATGAAGGCCAGCGCCGGCAGCGCGATCACCAGGATGGCAACGATGCCCGCGAGCGTCACGGTTCCAATTCCGCCATCTCGCGACGGATTCGTTCCCGCGTCGCGGGGTCAATCGTTTCCGCCACGGGCTGAGCCGCCGCGCGCCGGCTCCACCTCCGGGCCATGAGCGTGATGGCGACGAGGCCGACCGCGATCCCCGCGAACGGGAGGACCCAGACCAGGAGGTTGAACCCCCGGGGGCGCGGCGAGAGCAGGATCCACTCGCCGTACTTGTCCACGAAGTAGACGATCACCTGCTCGGGTGTCTCACCGGCCTTGAGGCGCTCGCGGATGATGCCGCGCATCTGATTGGCCATCTCCGAGGGGGAATCGGCGATGGAGAGGTTCTGGCAGACCACGCAGCGAAGCTGGGCGGCGATCTGGCGGACGGTGTCCTCGTTCACCGAGCCCGGCGGGGGCGCCGCCCACGCGAGGAACGGCAGGAGGAGGATCGGCAGGAGCGCCGCCTGTTTCATCCGCCGTCCCTCAGAAGGCGCTCGACTTCCCGGGTGAAGACCTCCTCGGTGACAGCCCCCACGTGCTTCTTCCTGATCCGGCCGGTCTTGTCGATGAAGAAGGTCTCCGGCACTCCATAGACCCCGTAGTCCACCGAGATCTTGCCGGTCGGATCCGGGCCGTTGGGGAACGAGAGGGCGAATTGCTTGAGAAACTTTCTCGCCGCCTCCTCAGTGTCCTGGATGTCCACCCCGAGCACGACAACCCCTCGCTCCTTGTAAGCGCGCCATCCCCGCTCCAGGACCGGCGCCTCCTCGTAACAGGCCGGGTAGCACCAGGAGGCCCAGAAGTTCAGCACCACCACCTTGCCCCTGAGATCGAGGAGGCTGAGGCGTCCGCCGTCGAAAAGGGTCACGGAAAAGGGGGCGGCGGGCCTTCCCACGAGCGGGGAAGGGATCGCGCGCGGATCTGTCCTGAAGCCGTAGGCGAGCAGGACCAGGAGCGGAACGACCGAGAGGGGGATCGCCCACTTGCCCCAGCGCCAGAGCCGGGATTCCGCTGCCGGTGGCGCAGCGCCAACCGCCTGGGAGTTCATGCCCTCTTCCGGTCGGGGAGGATGGCCAGGGCGGAGCCGAGGGTCAGGATGAGCCCGCCGAGCCAGATCAGGGTCACCATCCGGTTGACCTGGACCTTGATCGTCGCCTGGCTGCCGTCGCGGGCAAAGTCGCCCAGCACCAGGTAGAGATCTTCCCGGAGGCCCATCAGATAGTCCACGTAGGCGATGGGAGTTTGCTCCTGGGGGTAGAACTTCTTCGCGGGATACATCACCGCCAGCGGGTGGCCGTTATTGGCGACGCTGAACGTCCCGGTCACCTTGAAGTGGTTGGACTCCTCCGAGGCGGCGAGCCCGTCGAAGCGTACGCGATAGCCGGCGATCTCGAAGGCCTCGCCCCGGTTGAGCGTGGTCTCGCTCTGGACACTCCAGGCGTTCGAGCCCAGGACCCCGAGCGCGATCACGAGGATGCCCAGGTGGACGACGAAGCCGCCGTAGCGCCGGTTCTGCCGGGTCAGCAGATTACCCATGGCAGGCAGCAGTCGTTCTCCGTTGCGAAGCTTTGACCGCGTCGCCCGATAGAAGTCCAGGATGATCGTGGAGGCCACGAAGACCACGAGGCCGAAACAGGTGAGCGCCAGCGTGTTCGCCACCCCAAGGAGCCGGAAGAGGGCCGCCGCCGCGACGCCCATCGCCACCGGATAGAGAAAATTCCGGCGAAGGTTCTCCGGCGAGGCGCGGCGCCAGGCGATCAGCGGCCCAACGCCCATCAGGAAGATCAGGGCGAGGAAGATGGGGATGTTGACCAGGTTGAAGAAGGGCGCCCCCACGCTGACCTTGACCCCGCGGACAGCCTCGGAGAGGAGCGGGAACACCGTGCCGAAGAACACCGTGAACGCCGCCGCGACCAGAAAGAGGTTGTTGAGGAGGAAGGCCGATTCCCGCGAGAGGATCGAGTCCAGCTCACCCTGCGCCTTCAGCCTGTGACCCCTGGCGGCAACCAGTCCGAAGGCCCCTAGCAGCACGAGGGCGATGAAGCCCAGGAAGAAGGCGCCGATGGAGCCCTGGGTGAACGAATGGACCGAGGAGAGAATCCCTGAGCGGGTGAGGAAGGTGCCAAAGATCGTCAGCCCGAACGTGAGGATGATCAGCGTCAGGTTCCACAGCTTCAGGATGCGCCGGCGCTCCTGAATCATCACCGAGTGGAGGAAGGCGGTGGCCGTGAGCCACGGCATGAACGCCGCGTTCTCCACCGGGTCCCAGGCCCAATAGCCGCCCCAGCCGAGGACGTGGTAGCTCCACCACCCTCCGATCAAGAGCCCCAGGGAGAGGAAGTACCACGCCACGATCGTCCAGCGCCGGGTGGTCGTAATCCACTCGTCGCCGATCTTCCCCGTGATGAGCGCGGCCATGGCGAAGGCGAACGGAACCGTGAAGCCGGTGAAGCCCAGGTAGAGGGCCACCGGGTGGGTGATCATTCCGGTGTCCTCCAAAAGCGGGTTGAGGCCCCGGCCGTCGGGTGGGATCGGGGTGAGCCGTTGAAACGGCGGCGCGGGCACCGTCATTACGAGGAGGAAGAAGGCGAGAATTCCCAGCATGACCGAGAGGACCCAGGGGTAGAACTCGGCCTGCCGGGAGCGATAGCGGAGGATGACCAGGAGCGTGTAGATCGAGAGCATCCACGACCAGAGGATGATGGACCCTTCGAGGGCGCCCCAGAGCGCGGTGATCCGGTAGTAGAACGGGGTGCCTCGGTTCGTGTTCGTCGCCACGTAGCGGACGGAGAAATCGAAGGTCAGGAAGGCGTAGACGAGGAGGAGCATGGCCGCGGCAATCAGGACGAAGGTCCCCAGGGCCGCGTGCTGGGAGGACTGGATCAGGGCGGGGCGGCCGGTCTTCGTTCCGACGGCGGCCGCCACGCTCCCGTACAGCGCGAGCCCCAGGGCCACCGCCGTCATCGCGTAGCCGATCTCGGGTATCATCGGATCCTCATCGCCCGTCCGTGGTCTGGCCCGTCAGGGTCTTGAGCAGCTCCTTGTAGCCGGCCTGTGACTGGTCCCCGTGGGGCGCCTTGTACTCCTCGGAGTGCTTGGCCAGGATGAGCGAGGCTTTGAAGTAGCCCTCGCGGGTCCACGTTCCTTCCACGACGGCGCCACGCCCCTCGGCGAAGAGGTCCGGTGGGGTCCCCTTGTGCTTCACCGGGACCGACGTCTTACCGTCGGAAAGGGTGAACGAGAGATCGAGGCTTCTGGGTTCCCACTTGAGAGAGCCCGGCGCCACCATCCCGCCCAGCCGATACGCCTTGCCGGGGACCGGTTGGGCCTGGAGCTCGCTGGGTGTGACGAAATACACCACCGACTGGCTGATCCCCGCGTAGATCATGTAGATCAGGGCCGCGACGATCACGCCACCTCCGAGGAGGAACTTCCCCCTGCGTCTCATGCTCGCTTGGCCTCCCGGCGCGCCTTCAGCCCCGCCAGCTCGGCTTCGCGGCGGATCAGGTGCCGCCAGTAACCGAAGAGGACTACGGCGGCGATCCCATACGCGGCGAAGACGAACCCCCAGTGGTCAGGCATGGACCTCTTCCTCCAGCCGTCTGAGGGTCAGCCGCTTCGAGAGAAAGTAGAGGAAGATGAGGAGAAACGCAATCCAGTTGACGAAGAGCGCCAGGGCCATGGCGGGCGAGATGGGCGCCCGCTCGGGCCCGAGGATCGTGGGGGGCTGGTGGAGGGTCCGCCACCAGAGGACGGAGAAGTGAACGATCGGGATGTTGACGGCCCCGACGATCCCCACCACGGCCGCGTATTTGGCCCCGCGCTCCCGATCCTCAACCATGCCACGCAGCAGGAGGTAGCCGACGTAGATCATGAACAGGATCGCGGTGGACGTCAGACGCGCGTCCCACGTCCACCAGGTTCCCCAGGTCGGCTTCCCCCAGATCGAGCCGGAGACGAGAGTTAGACCGGTGAAGATGACACCAAGCTCTGCGCTGGCGTGAGAGAGGCGGTCCCACTCGGTGCGTCGGGTGAGGAGGAACCCCACGCTCGCCACCAGCACCAGCGCGAAGGCCAGATAAGCCGTGAGGATCGAGGGGACGTGGATGTACATGATGCGCTGGACGTTGCCCTGGACGGCATCTTTGGGCGCGTAGCCCAACCCGAGGACGAGCCCCGCCGCCAGAGCCAGCGCCGCCAGCCAGCCTACCCAACGCCCCACGCTTCAGGCCTCCCGCGCCGTGTCGAGAACCGAGCAGCCCAAGGCCCGAGGGAGGAGCCGACCGGAGCGTACGCGCTTGTACGTGAGGATCGGCGACGATTGAGAACGCCGGGATGCGAGGGTTATCGGCACGGCGTTAGGCCTCCAGGATGAATTCGAACGTGAGGAGCCCTACCACCAGATACACCAGGTCGGCGGCGGCAAGAAGCTTGAGCCAGTGCCCCACCTCCGCCAGGGCCACACCATTGAGCACCGCTTCCGTCGCCTTCACGGTTCCGAGCAACACCGGCACCTGGACCGGCAGGAGCAGGACGGGAAAGAGCAGCTCGCGCGCCCTGAGCTGGCTGGTCATGGCCCCGAAGAGCGTTCCCACGGCGGCAAGGCCCACCGTTCCCAGGAAAATAACCACCGACAGGGCCGGCAGGGAGGCCCAGAGGTCAATGTTGTAGAAGATCCCGAAGAGGGCGAGCAACACGACCTCGACCGCCGCCATGAGGAGAAGATTTCCCGCCAGCTTGCCGAGGTAGATGGCCCCCTTGTCGCCGGGGGTCAGGACGAGCCCCTCCCAGCAGTCGTTCTCCCGCTCCGCGACAAACGTCCGGCCCAACCCCAGGAGCCCGGCCAGGACGAACCCCAGCCAGAGCAGACCGGGAAGGGCCCCGGCGAGCCGTTCGCGGTCGGGGCCGAGGGCGAACTCAAAGAGGAAGAGCAGCAGCAGGGCGAAGAAGAGGAGGGCGTTCAGGCTCTCCTTGCTCCGCCGCTCGGTCAGGAGATCCTTCCAGAGGATGATCCAGGCTCGCCGCGCGAACGTCATGCGCCGTCCTCGGTCGAAAGGGCGTAGAGCCGGTGGAGTTCCTCCAGGTCAAGAGAGGCGCGCGGACGATCCAGGACGATCCTGCCGCCGGACAAGATTGCCACCCGATCCGCGATGGAAAGTCCGCGACCGAAGCTGTGCGTGGCCATGAGCACGGTGCCGCCTTTTCCCTTGAAGGCCAGGAGGGCCTCCTCGAGCCACTTCTTGCCCTGCTGGTCGAGCCCGGCGAAGGGCTCGTCGAGGAGTAAGAGGCGCGGAGCGCCTAGGAGGGTTCGTGCCAGGGCCAGACGCCGCTTCATCCCGCTGGAGAAGGTTCGGGCCCGCTCCCCGGCCACGGGTTCCAGCTCCACCGCCGCCAGGGCCTGCCGGAGGGCGCCGCCGTCGGCGGGTAGTCCCGCCATCGTGGCCCAGAAGCGGAGGTTCTCTTCGGCGGTGAGGTCCTCGTAGACGTAGCTGCCGTGGGCCAGGAAGCCCACCCGCTGCCGGATCGGTTCCACCTCTGTCAACAGATCGAACCCCGCGACGCGGCCACGTCCCGACGACGGTTTGATGAGGGTGGCCAGAATCTTCAGGAGCGTCGTCTTTCCCGACCCGTTCGGCCCCAGGAGCGTCAGCACCTCGCCCGTGGCCAGGGAGAGGTCCACGTGGTTCAGGATGACATTCGCCCCGAATGCCTTCCGTACCCCCTGGATGTCGATGGCCCGCTGGTTCGCGGACGAGGAAGGATCCTGGGTCATTCGGATTCCTTCTGGGCTCTCCGGTCCACGGTAATTGGCGCAAGCGCGAGCGGAGCGAGCCTCCCCTGCGGGCACCCGCCCCTTGCGGGCGGGTCGTCAGACGCGCATCGAGCGCAGCCGGGCGATCCGCTCCTCGATCGGCGGGTGGGTCGAGAAGAGCCTGAGCAGCGTCCGGCCGCTCAGCGGGTTGACGATGAAGAGGTGCGCCGTTGCCGGGCTCGCGTCCATCGGCAGTGCCTGCGAGGCCGTCTCGAGCTTCTCCAGGGCTTTCGCGAGCCCCCACGTCTTCCCCGCGAGCCTGGCTCCGCTGGCGTCAGCCTGGTACTCCCGGGCGCGGGAGACGGCCAGCTGGATCAGCATCGCCGCGATGGGCGCCAGGATCGCCATCAGGAGGGCGCCGAAGCCGCTCCCGCCCTCCTCCTCGTCATCCCGCCGCCCGCCGAAGATCGCCGCCCACTGGGCCATCTGGGCCAGGTAGGTGATGGCCCCGGCCAGCGTGGCGGCGATCGTCGCGATCAGGACGTCACGGTTCTTCACGTGGGAAAGCTCGTGGGCCAATACCCCCTGCAGCTCTTCCTCATCCAGGATCCTCATGATCCCTTCGGTGACGGCTACGGCGGCGTGCTGTGGATTTCGGCCGGTGGCGAAGGCGTTGGGGGTCTCGCTCGGAATCAGGTACACGCGCGGCATGGGAATCGCGGCGCGCGTCGCCAGGGTGCGGACGATCCGGTAGAGCCCCGGGGCCTGGGATTCCTCGATCGGCTGGGCCCTGTAGATGGCGAGCACGATTTTGTCCGAGAACCAGTAGCTCGCAAAGTTCATGACCAGGGCGAAGAAGAAGGCAACGAGCATGCCTTGCCGACCCCCGATGGCCCCACCGATCAGGATGAGAAGGGCGGTGAGAATCCCCAAGAGCAGGGCAGTCTTGAACACATTCGACATGGCTCTTCTCCCTCCGCTCGGAATGTAGCAGGTGCCCGCCAACCCGTCAAGGGATTGGCACTTTTTGCTTCTTTGGGGGGATTTTCCCTTGACAACCCGCGCCGGGGACGTTTATACTGAGCCGATCTTGAAAATCCCTTTATTCATCGAAAGTTAAGCGGAGTTCGCATGATCATCCGTGTGTTGGAAATCCCCGAGACAGGACTTGCGATCGAGGGAATAGCTGAGTTTCCCCACCCATTTCAGGACACGGCCTGGGTGCTTGAGGCCGTTTCGCTCTTCGTCGAGAAGGACAAGGACGAGGTGTGCGTCCGGGGGCACCTCCGCTCCCGTGTCCCGCAGACCTGTAGCCGCTGCCTTCAGCAGTTCCCCCTCACGCTGACGGCCCAGGTGAACACGCGCTTCTGTCCAGGTCCCCGCGCCGTGGATGATGCAGTTGAACTCCGCCCCGACGATCTCGAAGTGGATTTCTATTCCAACGGTCTCCTCGACCTGAACCGACTGATCCAGACCGAGACCGAGTTGGGGCTGCCGATGAAGCCCCTCTGCCAGGGCGACTGCCGAGGGCTGTGTCCCGTCTGCGGCGGCAACTGCAACGTTACTTCCTGTACGTGCGAGGTGCGGCTGCCCGACCCGCGGTTGGCCGCCCTCAAAGAGCTGGCGGAACGACTCTCCACTCGGGCCACGCCGCGTGGCGGGCCCGGTTCGGGGCAGGACCGACGCCCCTCGGCTCGAACTTCCACCCGATAGGAGCGAACACATCATGCCCCTGCCGAAGCGACGCCATTCGAAAACCCGCGGCCGAAAGCGCCGGACCCACTACAAGTTGACGACCCCGACTCTTTCGGTCTGCCCTCAGTGCCGAGAAACCAAACTACCCCATCGGGTCTGTCCCCACTGCGGGTACTATAAGGGGCGGGAGATCCTCTCCGTCGAAGGCGCATAGTTCGGCGCCGATCCCTCGGGCTTCGAGCCCTCTCGGAGACCAGGACAGATGAAAATCGCTGTGGACGCCATGGGGGGAGACTACGGTCCGGCCGTGGTCGTCGAGGGATCCGTGGCCGCGGCCCGCGAGTATGGCACCGCAATCTCGCTCGTCGGCGACAAAAGCGCCATTGAACGGGAGATCCACCGGCTCGGCGCCTCCGGCTTGCCGATCACGATCCGGCATGCGTCACAGGTCGTCGGCATGGCGGAGGCCCCTTCGCAGGCGCTCAGACGCAAGCGCGACTCCTCGCTCAGAGTGGCGGCGGAGCTCGTGAAGGAAGGCGAGGCCGCCGCCTTCGTCTCGGCCGGCAACACCGGGGCGGCCATGGCCATCGCCATGCACGTTCTGGGGGTGCTCCCCGGCGTGGATCGTCCGGCCATCGCCGTCGTCCTGCCGAGCCTCACGGGCTACACGGTCCTCATCGACGCCGGCGCCACCATAGATCCCAAGCCGCGCCAGATCATCCAGTTCGCCGTCATGGGGCATGTCTACGCCCGGGATATTCTCGGCAAGCCCAACCCGCGCGTCGGGCTTCTGTCTGTGGGCGTGGAAGAGGGGAAGGGGACTGACCTGACGCGCGAGGGCTTTGAGGAGCTCCGCGTCTCCTCGCTGAACTTCATCGGCAACGTGGAGGGCCGGGACATCTACAACGGCAACTGCGACGTGGTGGTCACCGACGGATTCACCGGAAACGTGGCGCTGAAGATCTCGGAGAGCCTGGCGGAGACGCTGGCGGTCATGATCAGGCAGGAGCTCACCCGCGACCTGCTCTCGAAGCTGGGCGCGCTGCTGTCGAAGCCGGCATTCTCCCGGTTCAAGAAGCGCATCGACTACACCGAGATGGGCGGTGCGCCCCTCCTGGGGACCAATGGCGCCTGCATCATCTGCCACGGGGCCTCTCCGGTGAAGGCGATCAAGAACGCGATTCGGGTGGCGGCCGAGTGGGTCCAGCTGGACGTGAACGAGCACATCAAGATGGCCCTGGAAGCCGAAGCCATGCTGGCGCGCGAAGGGCGGGAGGGAGGCCGCGAATGAACTTGGCCAAGGTCGTGGGTCTCGGGGCCTACGCGCCCAAGCGGATCCTGACCAACAAGGATCTGGAGAGGATGGTCGAGACTTCCGACGAGTGGATCGTCCAGCGGACCGGTATTCGGGAGCGTCACATCGTGGAGGAAGGCGAGGCCGCCTCGGACCTCGCGGTCCGGGCGGCGCAACAGGCCCTGGAACGGGCTGGCGTGGACGCCGACGAGGTGGACTTCATCATCGTCGGCACGACTACCGGGGATATGATATTTCCCTCGACCGCGAACCTCGTTCAGCACCGTCTCGGGTGTCGGACCGTGGGATCCGTCGACGTGTACGCCGCATGCTCAGGGTCGATCTATTCCCTCTCCGTCGGCGCCCAGTACATCCAGACGGGCAAGTACCGCACGGTGCTCGCGATCGGCGCGGAGGCGCTCTCGCGGATCTGCGACTTCACCGACCGCGCCACGTGCATCCTGTTCGGGGACGCCGCCGGGGCTGCCGTGCTCCGGCCGTCCGACGACGGCTCGGGTATCCTCGACACGGACCTCTACTCCGACGGGCAATACTGGGATCTGCTCTATCAGCCCGGGGGGGGCTCCCGCCACCCCGCGACTCACGAGACCGTGGACAAGCGAATGCACTACGCGAAGATGAAGGGGAACGAAGTCTTCAAGATCGCCGTGCGCATGTTCGGTGAGTGCGCCGCGCGAATCCTGGAGCGAAATGGCTTCACGCCGGAGGACATCGACCTCTTCGTCCCGCACCAGGCAAACCTCCGCATCATCGAGGCGGCCGTGAAGCGCCTCAAGCTCCCGATGGAACGCGTGTTCGTGAACATCGATCGCTACGGCAACACGGGCTCCGCTTCGGTGTACGTCGCGCTCGAGGAGGCGTGTTCGCTGGGGCGCGTCAAGCGCGGCGACCTGGTGCTCCTGGCCGCCTTCGGGGGCGGGTTGACCTGGGGGACCGCTCTGCTCCGCTGGTGATGAGCCTCGCCTTCGTCTTCCCCGGACAGGGCTCGCAAGCCGTCGGGATGGGGAGAGGCTTCTACGAGGCCTCCGCGGCCGTGAAGTCGCTCTACCAGGAGGCCAGCGAGGGACTCGGGTTGGACCTGGCGACGCTGTCCTTCGAAGGACCGGAGGCCGAGCTCGGGCTGACGGCGAACACCCAGCCGGCGATCCTCACGGCCAGCGTCGCGGCGGCGACGGTCCTGGCCGAGCGGGGGGTGAAGCCCGCGATCGCGGCCGGACACAGTCTCGGAGAGTACTCGGCTCTGGTGGTGGCCGGCGCTCTCCCTTTTGCCGACGCGGTGCGGGTTGTTCGTCGGCGCGGGGAGTTCATGCAGGAGGCGGTGCCCGTGGGGACGGGCGCCATGGCCGCGATCATGGGGGTGGAACTGGCCGTCATGGAGCGGATCTGCGAGGATGCGGCGCACGGTGAGGTTGTCGGGGTGGCCAATGTCAACTCGCCGGTCCAGATCGTCATCGCCGGGCATAAGGGAGCGGTGGAGCGGGCCGTGGCGCTGGCGAGCCAGCGGGGCGCAAAGCAGAGCGTGCTGCTTCCCGTGAGCGCCCCTTTCCACTCTCCGCTCATGGTGCCGGCGGCCGACCGGCTCACCGCCGAATTGGCGCGCGTTTCTGTCCGGGCTCCAAAGATTCCGGTCGTCAGGAACGTCGATGGGGGAGTCACCACGTCCGCAGAGGAAATCATTCCTTTCCTCATCAAACAGGTCGCCAGCCCGGTCAGATGGACGGAGTGCGTCGGCCGCATGGTGCGGGAGGGCGCCGACACATTTGTGGAGGTCGGTCCCGGCCGCGTACTCACCGGGCTCTTGAAGCGCATCACCAAGGAGGCAAGAGGCTATTCGGTTGAGGATCCCGAGACGCTGGAGAAGGCCCTGGCGGCCTTGGGGAAAAATTGATGGGGGGCAAAGGACTCGAGGGTCGAGTGGCCATTGTCACCGGGGGCAGCCGGGGGATCGGTCGCGCCGTGGCCCAGTGTCTGGCGGAGGACGGGGCCTCCGTGGTAGTCTCTGGTCTTGACCTGGCGCGGCTCGAGGCCGCAGCGAAGGAACTGGAAAGCGTCGGCGTCCCGGTGCTGGGCGTCGTGGCCGACGTGGCTCGGCGCGAGGATGCGGAGCGGCTGGTGGACCAGACCAAGGAGCGGTTCGCCCGCATCGACGTCCTGGTGAACAACGCCGGGATCACGCGCGATGCGCTTCTCGTCAGGATGAAGGACGAGGATTGGGATCGGGTGCTCGACGTGAACCTCCGCGGCGCGTTCCTCATGACGCGGGCCGTGGCCAAGGTCATGATGCGCCAGAAGGGCGGCCGGATCATCAATATCAGCTCGGCCGCCGGCGCCATGGGGAACCCGGGACAGGCGAACTACTCGGCTGCCAAGGCCGGCCTGATCGGACTGACCAAGGCTACGGCGCGCGAGCTGTCGCGCTGGGGGATCCTGGTCAACGCGGTGGCCCCCGGTCTGATCGACACCGACATGGCGGCAGCGATTCCAGCGGACGCCCGGGAGGCTTTGCTGTCTCAGGTTGCGCTCGGAAGAATTGGGAGTGCGCGTGAGGTCGCCGAGGTGGTACGTTTTTTGGCCGGCGATGGGGCGACGTACGTGACCGGCCAGGTGCTTCACGTCAACGGCGGTCTATATATGTGATTTATGTGATTGCGACGTCCAGGAATTCACTCGACGCACCGACAATCCTGGGGAGGTGACTGATTCATGGCGAAACCGGTGGAGGAGCGGGTCAAGGAGATCGTCTGCGAGCAGCTCGGGGTGGAGGAGGACGAGGTGACCCCGACGGCGAAGTTCATCGAGGACCTGGGAGCGGATTCCCTGGACACGGTCGAGCTCGTGATGGCGTTCGAAGAAGAATTCGGCCTCGAGATCCCCGACGAGGACGCGGAGAAGATCGTCACGGTGGGGAACGCCATTCAATATATTAAAGACAATACGTAGGCGGAGGAGGACCCCCTGTTGGACAAGCGGCGCGTCGTTGTCACGGGGCTCGGGGCCGTGACCCCCGTGGGCAACTCCACGGAGGAGTACTGGGCGGCCATTACCCAGGGAAAGTCCGGGCTCGGGCCGATCACGAAGTTCGATCCCAAGAACCTGCCGACGCGAATCGCCGGGGAGGTCAGAAACTTCGATCCCCTCAAGTGGATGGACAAGAAAGAGGCCCGCCGGCTCGATCCGTACCTCAAGTACGCCATCGCCTGCGCCGCCATGGCTGTGGAAGACGCCGCGCTGAACGTCGAGAAGGTGGAGCGTACTCGGTTCGGGGTGCTCGTGGGCTCAGGCATCGGCGGCATCACCACGCTTCTGGACTCTCACAAGGATATGCTGGAGCAGGGACCCGATCGGGTCTCGCCCTTTTTCATCCCGTTTCTGATCATCAACATGGCCTCGGGCCTGATCTCGATGCGCTATGGGGCAAAGGGGCCCAACTCCGCGGTGGCCACCGCCTGCGCTACGGGCAACCACGCGATCGGCGACGCCGTCAAGATCATCCAGCGGAACGATGCCGACGTGATGATCGCGGGAGGGGCGGAGGCGATCATCACCGAGATGACCTTCGCCGGCTTCTGCCAGATGAAGGCCATGTCCACCCGGAATGACGAACCGACGAGAGCCTCCCGGCCTTTCGATGCCGACCGCGACGGCTTCGTTTGCAGCGAGGGCGGCGGCCTGGTGGTTCTGGAATCCCTGGAGCACGCGATCAAGCGCGATGCCCGGATCTACGCCGAGATCGTCGGCTACGGCATGACCTCCGACGCCCACCACATGACGGCGCCCGATCCCGAGGGCGACGGCGCCGCCCGCTGCATGGCCGAAGCGCTCCGCGATGCGGGGGTGGCGCCGACGGACGTCGGGTACATCAATGCCCACGGCACCTCCACCCCCTATAACGACAAGTTTGAGACGATGGCGATCAAGCGGGTCTTCGGCCCCCAGGCGAAGAAGCTCGCGGTTTCCTCGACCAAATCGATGATCGGCCACCTGCTGGGCGCCGCCGGGGGGGTCGAGGCCATCGCGACGATCCTGGCCATCCATCATGGCCTCCTCCCGCCCACGATCAACTACGAGACACCCGACCCGGAGTGCGACCTCGACTACGTCCCGAACCAGGCCCGGAAGCAGGAAGTGGAGATTGCCCTTTCCAACGCCTTCGGGTTCGGGGGGACCAACGCCACACTCGCCTTCCGCCGCTTCAGGGGGTAGGTGACCCCTCCCGTTGATTCGCTCGGCGTCTTAGAGGATCGGCTCGGGTATCGGTTCAAGGACCGCAACCTGCTTCTTCGCGCGCTGACCCACGTTTCCTACGCCAACGAGTTGCCGCCCGAACGGGACAACGAGGGCCTGGCCTTCCTGGGCGATGCGGTCCTGTCCCTCATCGTGACCGAGCACCTCTGGCAAACTGGGGGCGACGAGCCGGTGGGAGTCCTGACCCCCCGGCGGGCGTTGGTGGTGGCCGGGGAGAACCTGGCGCGCTGGGCTGAAGGCCTGGGGATCGGTCCACTCCTCCGCGTCGGTCGTGGGGAAGAGCTGACCGGGGGACGGGCCAAGAGGTCGGTGCTCGCCACCGCGCTCGAGGCGATCCTGGGCGCGGTCTACCTCGAGGGCGGCCTCGCCGCCGCGCGGGTCGTGGTGAGGCGACTCGCGGTGTGGTAAGCTCGGCCCATGCGTCTCTGGCCGTTCAGGCCCCGCCCGCGTTTTGTCGTTTCCGCCACGCCTCCGGAAGATCTGCTGGCGCTCGAGGACCTGCTGCGGAGAAACGTCGAGGACATCCTCGTCGTCCGTGAGCGCCAGCTCCGCGGGCTGACGGTGGCCTTCGGCGGGGACCTGCTGGTGTCCCCTCCTCGCGCGCTCGACTTGCTCGAGGCCCGCTTCAAGCCCTACGGATACACGCCGTTCCTCCGCGAAGAGCAGGGGATGGTGTTCGTCCGGGCGCTGCCACTCGCCGAGGTGACCGAAACCGGGAACCCGCTGGTCAACCTGCTACTCTTCCTGGCCACCTGTATCTCGACCGTCTGGGCGGGCTCCGGAACGCTGAACCCGTTCGCGGAGCCGGCGCGGCTGCTCGCGGGCATCCCCTTCGCGTTCACGCTTCTCTCGATTCTCGGCACCCACGAGTTCGGTCACTACTTCACCGCGCGCCACTACAAGGCGTCGGTGAGCCTGCCGTACTTCATTCCCGCGCCGCCCCCCTTCATCTTCGGGACGCTCGGGGCGATCATCAAAATGCGGTCGCCCGCGCGCGACAGGAACTCGCTCTTTGACATCGCCGTGGCCGGGCCGCTCGCCGGGCTCGTCGTCGCACTTCCCGCGCTCCTCCTGGGCCTCTCCTGGTCTCGCGTGATCCCGATCCCGCCGGGCTTCGGCGGCCTGGTGTTCGGCGATTCCCTTCTGATGCGCTTTTTGGTCTACCTCACCTTGGGCCCGGTTCCGTCGGGGATGGATGTTTTGATCCACCCGGTGGGGCTCGCCGGCTGGGTCGGGCTCTTCGTCACCGCCCTGAACCTCTTCCCGGTGGGCCAGCTCGACGGAGGTCGGATCGCCTACGCCCTCTTCGGCGCCCACCATCGGAAGGTTTCCATCGGGACGTTTGTCGCCCTGCTCCTGCTCGGAGTCCTCACGGGGTCGATGAACTGGATCATGTGGGCCGCCCTCCTCTTTTTCCTCATCGGGTTCCACCACGGCCCGCCCCTGAATGACCTGACGCCGCTTTCCTCGGGACGACGTGTCCTCGGGGTGGCCTGCCTCGTGTTGCTCGTGCTTCTGATCCCTCCGGTTCCCATTGAAGTGAAGTAAGTCCCGGGGTAACATTCTCTCCGCCTCATCGAACCCACTTTCCGGGGGTGCCGGCCCATGAGGGTCGCGGTGGTCCAGATGAACAGCCGGGACGACAAGGCGGCCAACCTGGCCAAGGCCGAGGCGCTGCTTGCCGAAGCCGCGGCGCGGAGGGCGGAGCTCGTCGTCCTGCCCGAACTCTGGAGCTACCTTGGCCCGAAGGACCGGCACGCGCGGGTGGCCGAACCGATCCCGGGGCCCACCTCCGACCTCCTTGCGGGGATCGCCCGCCGTCACCGTTTCTGGCTCGTGGCGGGGAGCTACCTGGAGGCCGTGGCGGGGGAGCCACGCCTCTTCAACACCTGCCTGGCGCTCAGCCCGGATGGGGAGATCGTCGCCCGCTACCGGAAGCTCCACCTCTTCGACGTGGACGTGGGCGGTTACTCCTACCGCGAGTCGGCCACCATGGCTGCCGGCGGCGAGGTGGTGGCGACGGAGCTCAACGGTGTGAAGGTCGGCCTGACGATCTGCTACGACCTCCGCTTTCCCGAGCTCTACCGGCGCCTGGCGGTCGCAGGGACGAAGATCATCACCGTGCCCTCCGCGTTCACGCGGGAGACCGGGAAGGACCACTGGGAGGTCCTCCTGCGTTGCCGGGCGATAGAGAACCAGGTTTTCATTCTCGCCGCGGCCCAGGTGGGGACCCACCCTCCCGGCCGTGCCTGCTACGGCAACGCCTTGATCGCGGATCCCTGGGGCGTGGTGCTGGCCCGGGCCGGATACCAGGAGTGCGTGATCTCGGCTGAGATCGATTTGGACTACCAGCAGCAGGTGAGGAAGGAGCTGCCGTCGCTCGAACATCGACGGAACGATCTCTTCACGTTTTGAGGGGGGTAGACGTGCCGGGAAGGCTCGATCCGAAGACGCTGGAGTCGCTGATCCGGAAGGACGAGGTGGACACGGTCCTGACCGTTTTTCCCGACGGTCAGGGGCGCCTCATGGGCAAGCGCGTGGTGGGGCGCTACTTCCTGGACCACGTGGCAGGCGAGGGCGTCCACGCCTGCATCTACCTGTTCACCGTGGACATGGAGATGGAGCCGCTGCCTGGCTTCAAGCTGACGTCCTGGGAGCGCGGATACGGCGACATGAAGATGGTCCCTGACATGGGCACGATCCGGCTTATTCCGTGGCTGCCCAAGACGGCCCTCGTGTTCTGTGACGTGTACACCGAAGAGGGCGAGCCCATCGAGGAAGCGCCCCGGTGGATCCTGAAGCGGCAGGTCGAGCGCGCCTCGTCCCTCGGCTACGTGGTCAAGACGGGCGCCGAGCTGGAGCTCTACTGCTTCAAGGAGTCGTTCGACGAGGCCCGGGTCAAGCGCTACCAGGACCTGAGGCCGGTGTCCGGGTACCTGGAAGACTATCACATCTTGCAGACGACGAAGGAAGAGCCGCTCATCCGGGCCATTCGCAACGGCATGGAGGGCGCCGATGTCCCCGTAGAATGTTCCAAGGGCGAGTGGGGGCGCGGACAGGAGGAGATCAACCTTCGTTACGCCGAGGCCCTCGAGATGGCCGACCGAACGACGCTCTACAAGCACGGGGCGAAAGAGATCGCGCACCTCCAGGGATGCGCGGTCACCTTCATGGCCAAGTATTCCAGAGGAGCCGCGGGATCCTCGTTCCACCTCCACTCCTCGCTCTGGGACCGGGCCGGGAAAAAGAACCTGTTCGTCGAGCGGGGCAAGCAGAACGGCTCTCCCCTCTTCCAGCACTGGCTGGCCGGCCAGATGACTCTGGCCCGTGAGCTGGGGTATTTTTACGCGCCGACCGTGAACTCTTACAAGCGCTACCAGGCGGGCTCATTCGCGCCGACGCGGATCGTCTCGGGCTGGGACAACCGGACTTGCGGCTTTCGTCTCTGCGGAGAAGGGAACGGGTTCAGGGTGGAGAACCGGATCCCCGGGGCCGACGCCAACCCGTACCTCGCCTTCGCCGCCACGATCGCCGCGGGCCTCCACGGCATCAAGAACAAGCTCAAGCCCCCGCGGCTCTACGAGGGAAACGCCTACGAGGATCCCACGCTTCCCCAGGTGCCTAAGACGCTCAGGGAAGCCATTATGGAACTCGAGCGTTCAAAAGCGGCGCGTGAGGCGTTCGGCGCCAAGGTGGTGGAGCACTACCTCCACACGGCGCGCCTGGAGCAGCAGGCCTTCGACCAGGTTGTGACCGACTGGGAACTGATGCGCAACTTCGAGCGGATCTAGGCGCCATGGTCACTGACGGGCTGGGACCGCGCCTGCCGGGGAAGGTCGCCATCATCACGGGCGCCGGGATGGGGATGGGGCGCGAAGCCTCCATTCTCTTCGCCGTGCACGGCGCCAAGGTCGTCGTCGCCGACCTCAACAAGGAGGCGGCGCAGGAGACCGTCGAGCTGGTGACGAAGGCCGGCGGTGAGGCCCGGGCCGTGCTGGGCGATGTGGGGGTGGAGGCCGACGTCAAGCGAATGGTCGCTGAGGGCGTGGAGGCGTTCGGGGCGCTCCGCATCCTCTACAACAACGCCGGGGTCCTCTGGAAAGATCGCGATCGCTCGGTGCTGGAGACCGACGAGGCTCAGTGGGACAGGGTCATGGCAATTAACCTGAAATCCGTCTTCTGGGTCACGAAATACGGGATCCCGCACCTCCGGAAGGCGGGTGGCGGCTCGATTATCAACGTCGGTTCGGTCTCGGCGCTGGCGGGCTTCACGCGCGCCCAGGATGCCTACACCGCTGCCAAGGGCGCGCTGATCTCGCTCACCAAATCGCTCGCGATTCAATTCGCCAAGGATAACATCCGCTGCAATATCATCCACCCGGGGATCGTGGAGACACCCATGCAGGCCCCCTACCTGACCGAGGCCCTCCGCAAGGAATTCCAGACGGGGATCCCGCTGGGGCGGATCGCCCACCCGCGCGACATTGCCAACGTAGCTCTCTTCCTGGCCTCCGACGAGTCCTCCTACATGACCGGCGCGGAGCTCGTGGTGGACGGCGGGTTTACGGCCCAATAGGAGAGTCTATGCGGGCCGCGGTGTCGCTCCCCGAGGTGGACCGGGTCGAGATCCTCAGCGTCCTGGACCAGGCGCTGGACATCCTGATGGCGGGAAGCGACACGGTGCGGCGGGCGGACATCGTCGGGACGATCGGGGAGGGACGCAGCACTCTCCGGGCCGAACACGGCTTCTCCAGCCTGGTGACCGTCGTGAATGGAGCCCGGAAGGAGTCGTTTCTCTTTGACGCCGGCTTGACGAAGGATGGGCTGCTGCACAACATGGATGTCCTTGAGATCCGGCCCGGAGACCTCCACGCCGTCGTCTTGAGCCACGGCCACACCGATCACGTGGGCGGGCTGATAGGGTTGCTCTCGCGAACGGGGCGCAGCCGGTTTCCCCTCGTGCTTCATCCCGACGCGTTCCTGCGCCGGAAGGTGGCGCGCCCCGATGGCCGCGAGGTGCTGCTCCCGCCGCCGGACCGGCGCGGGATCGAGCAGGAGGGGGTGGAGATTCTGGAAGAGCGGGGGGCATCCCTTCTCCTCGGGGGTCTCGCGCTCGTCACGGGTGAGATCGCCCGAACGACCGAGTTCGAGAAGGGATTTCCCACCCATTATGCCGAGGTCAACGGCCGATGGAAGCCGGATCCGCTGATCCACGACGACCAGGCGGTGGTGATGAATGTCCGGCACAGGGGCTTGGTGGTGCTTTCGGGCTGCGGTCACGCGGGGATCATCAACGTGTTGCGCCATTCGATGGCCGTCACGGGTGTCGGACACGTCCACGCCGTGCTGGGTGGCTTCCACCTGACGGGGCGGCTGTTCGAGCCCTTGATCGCGCCGACGGTCGAGGCGCTCAAGGCGATCGGGCCCAAGCTGATCGTCCCATCGCACTGCACCGGCTGGAGGGCGACTCACGAGATCGCCCGGGCCCTGCCCGACGCCTTTGTGCCTAATAGCGTCGGCACCACATTTCTGATCGGAGCCAGCTGACGAGCCATGAAAGAATGGGTGCTTCTCAATCCGGGACCCGCCAACACCACCCCGGCGGTGAAGCAGGCGCTGGTGACGCCGGACCTCTGCCATCGCGAGCCCGAGTTCTTCCAGGTCATGCGTCAGTGCCGCGAGGACCTCGTTCGCCTCGCGGGCGCGGGCCGCGATTTCGTGGCGGTGACGTTCACCGGCTCGGGGACGGCGGCCGTGGAGGCGGTGCTCTGCTCCGCGGTGGCCGGGGACCGGGGGGTCCTGATCATCGACAACGGGGTGTATGGCCGCCGGATGGTCCAGATCGCGAAGGCCCACGGGATTCCCGCCGAGGTGATTCAGCTCGACAACACGACCCCTGTCAACCCGACAGACGTGGAGGCCCGCCTCAGGGCTCGGCGGGAGCTGAGCCACGTGGCGCTGATCCACCACGAGACGACGACCGGCCTGCTGAATCCCGTCCCGGCCGTGGTCGAGGTGGCGGCGAGAAATGGCCGCCGGGTCATCGTGGACGCCATGAGCTCGCTCTTCGGCGAGCCGCTGGACGTCGGGCAAGAGGGTCTCGACTTCGTCGTCGCCAGCGCCAACAAATGCCTCCAGGGGATCCCGGGCGTGGCCTTCGTCCTCTGCCGCCGGACCGCCGTGGAGGCGTTGAAGGGGGCTGAGCCGCGCAGCGTCTACCTTGACCTGTACTCTCACTACGTCGCGCAGGAACAGGACAATACCCCCTTTACCCCGGCGGTCCAGGTGTTCCACGCCTTGAGGCGGGCCCTGAGCGAACTGGAGGCCGAGGGGCTCGAGGCGCGGATCAAGCGCTATGCGGAGAACGCCCGCGTGCTCCGCGAGGGGATGGCCCAGCTCGGCTTCGAGATCCTGGTGCCTGAGGGAGCGCGCTCGAACATCCTGACGACCTTCCGCCTCCTCCCCGGACTGACCTACGAGGCGCTCCACGACCAAATGAAGCGCCGGGGCTACATCATCTACGCGGG
>CAYRZF010000008.1:0-42497 GCA_964428805.1 uncultured bacterium
TGCTCCGGCCTAAGCAGGGAAGCGCTACCTCACTCGCCGAGGTCCCCTTGCCCCCTCTGCCGGTGGTGATGCTGGTTGCGCCTGGGTTGCGTCCCGTGCAACGTTCTGCCGCGATCTGCAACCCAGCGCGTTCTAACTTTCAGGATCTTATGCTTCAGCCCATCTACCGGAGCAAGTTCAACGTCGCCCTCGGCGTCGAGTCTCAGGGCTTCTGCGTTGCTGGGTCGCGTCAAGGAGGCGTCTAGGGACTTCGGCGCAATTTGTCTTGCCCGTGACACTCTGGCCTCCCTTCGCTCTCGACTTATTCCCGACTGCTTAGTGGAGTTTCCTTGGATTGAAGGGGTGTTACGTCAGCCACCCGATGGCATCCCTCTTGCTCCTGAACAGCTTTGGCGCGCCTGCTTGGAGAGACTATTTCGGAACCGGCGACCGGTTGTGGCAGGCTAAGGAGGAGCGCGAGTTTCGAAAACAGGAGGAGGATCGACATGAAGGGAAGTGGCGCCCGAGACACGCAGCAGCGAGCAATCGAATGGATTGAGGAAGGGATCAAATGGATGGAGGAAGGCCGGTCTTTGGTCCGCTTGCTCCAGGGACTGCTTGACGAGACCGAGCAGTTGAGGCCGAGGGCCGGGGCCGTCAAGGAAGATCCAGAGCGGCTCCGCCGGAAGAGCGGCGGGCTCCAACGGGAGCTGGAGGAAGTCATCGAGGTGGCCCCGGAGGGAGACCTGGACATGGTTTCGGCGAAGCAGATGAGGTTACTGGATTACCTCGACGCAGGGAAGACCAGGATCGTCCTGGACCTGACAGGTGTCACCTACATCGATAGCGCAGGTCTGGGCGAGGTGGTGCGTGCCATGAAGCGGGCCCGCGAGGTCGGGGGTGATCTCAGAATCTGCGGCTTGGGCGGGGACGTACTCCGGATCTTCGAGATAACAGGGTTGGACAATGCGATAGAGCTGTATCCCACACGCGAAGAAGCAGCGGCTTCCTGGAACTAGTTCGCGGCTTACTCCTTGTGCAGGCCGGTGGCGTGCAGGATCTGCTCCCGGAGCTCGCCGGCGGTGATCATCTGGGCCAGGCGTGAGCGCTGGATCTTCCCGCTGGAGGTTTTCGGGATGGTTTGGGGTTTCACGAGGAGCACGCGCGACGGACGGTGGCCGCGGCCCTGGTGAACGCGCTGGACGATCTGCCGCGCAAGGCGGGAGAACACCTGGTGGTCGGCGGTCGGGTCCCGCACCTGCGCGACCACGTACAGGCGCTGGGTGCCGAGCCGCTCGCTGTCGATCCCGACGGCGGCCGAATACCGGACGCCCGCCACCTCGTCGGCCAGCTCCTCGACTTCGGCCGGCCCGATGTTCTCGCCCGCGATGATGATCAGGTCCTTGAGCCGGCCGGTGATGTAGAGGTATCCCTGAGCGTCGAGGAATCCCAGGTCACCGGTCCGCAGCCAGCCGTCCGGCAGCAGCACCTCGCGCGTCGCCTCGGGGTTGTTGTAATACTCCTGCATCACGCCGGGGCTCTTTACGAGGATCTCTCCCTCGCGGCCGGCGGGGAGGTCGGCGTCGCCGTCCACGATCTTGACCGACACGCCTTTGCAGGGCCGCCCGACGGAGGGGTATCGCCCCGAGGGGTCGAGCCGAACCGGCTCTCCCCTCTGCCAGACCGCCACGGCGAGCGTCGCCTCGGCCAGCCCGTAGCACGGCGCCATGATGTCCTTCAGCCCGAACTTCTCCTCGAAGGCGTGGATCGTGCTGACGCGCACCGGCTCGGCGCCCGAGAGTGCCACCTTGAGGCTGGAGAGGTCCAGCCCGGAGACGTCTTTGACGTTTCTCACGCAGTTGCGGTAGCCGAAATCCGGCGACACGCTGAACGTCGCGCGCTCGGCCGTCATCATCTCCAGCCACTGGCGCGGGTTCCTGAGGTCGGGCGGGAGGAGAATCAGCCGCGCCCCGACCAGCGGCGGCGTCAAGGAGCATCCGATCAGTCCCATGTCGTGGTAGAGGGGGAGCCAGCTCACGACGGTGTCGTGCGAGGTGACCCCAGCGGCTTCGGCCATGAAGCTCATCGTCGCGAGCACGTTGTAATGGGAGAGCACGACACCCCGTGGGTCTCGGGTGCTGCCGGAGGTGTACTGAATGAACGCCACGTCTTCCGCTCGGGCCGTGGGGAGCGCCCCCGGCGGATCTGCCCCCTCGAGATCCGGGGGGGCCAGGAGCCGTTTCACGTTGGCTGCGCCCGCGCGAGCGGCTTCGACCGCTTCGCGGAACCAGTCGATCGTCACGACGGCCGTGGCATCAGAGTTCCGGAAGATGTTGGCCATAGCCTCGGCCCCCAGGGTGGGGTAGATCGGCACGGGGACCGCCCCCATGTGCATGATGCCGAAGAAGGTGTAGAAGAACTCGGCGCAGGTGGGGAAGACGAGGCAGACTTTGTCGCCCTGGCGGATCCCGGCCCGGGCGAGGCCGCCGGCGTAGCGAAGGCTCGACTGCCAGAGCTGGCCGTACGTGACCTCCTGGCCGAAGAGCGTGAAGTAGGCCCAGTCGGCGCTCGTGCGGTTGCGCCAGCGCATGAGCTCGATGAGTGTTTCGGGCAGGGTCTGGCTCGGTTCAGCCATCACGCGATCCAGCGCGTCACCGGCGCTGCTCCAGGGTGGCCTCGGTGGAGATTTGCTTTCCGTCCCGGAGCAGAATGACCTCCACCTTGTCGCCGCTCCGCCGCGAGCGGAGAGCGAACGTGAGGTCGTCCAGCGTCTTCACCTCCACCCCCGCAAATCGGATAATGATGTCTCCCGCCTTGACGCCAGCCTTGTCCGCGGGGCTCCCCGGTCTGACGCCTCCCAGCTTGACGCCCGGCCGTTCCGCCTCGCCGAAGTCCGGGACCACGCCGAAGACCGGGCCGTATCCGGCTGAGCCGCGCGAGGGTGGGGGAGCGAGCTTGACATACGCGGGAGGCGGGCTGGCGGTTCCCACGCGCTCGAGGATCCGGGCGGCGAAGGCGAGGACAGTCTCCATGCCCGGGGGGTTGATCTTCTCCCAGGTGTCCGACGGCTTGTGGTAGTCCCCATGGGCCCCGGTGAAGAGGAACAACACCGGCCGCTCACGGATGTAGAACGACGTATGGTCGGATGGGGAGAAAGGATCGCCGCGCAGCTCGAGCTTGAGCGGCAGACCGTGCGCCGCGTCGGCGACGAGCTGGCGGAGGCCGGTGCCGCTGTCCACGCCGAAGACGTAGAGCTTGTCGTCTCTGAGGCGCCCGATCATGTCCATGTTGAGCATGAGCACGGTCCGGTCGAGGGGGGCGGCCGCCTGGTTCACGTAGTGCGAGGAGCCCAGGATCCCCAGCTCCTCCCCCGCGAAGCCGGCGAAGACCAACGTGCGGGGGAGGCCGCCCCGAGCGGCGAACGTCCGGGCCAGAGCCATGACCCCTGTGGTGCCGGAGGCGTTGTCGTCGGCGCCCGGGTGGATCTTTCCGATCTCGTCCGGGGCCAGCGAGCCCTCGCCGCCGCGCCCGAGGTGGTCGTAGTGAGCGCCGATCACGATGCTCTCGTCCCTGAGCCGCGGGTCGGTGCCGGGCAGGATGCCGATCACGTTGGCGGTCATGCCGCGCTCGCGGATGAGCGTCACCTCGACCTTCACCCTGACGCCGGGCAGCTGAAACGACTGCGGGCCCAACTGCCTCCCCGACGGGGTCAGCAGGGCCTCGGCAGTATCCCGGGTGACGAACACGGCCTGGATCCCCCACGGGTGGCTGATCCCGGTGAGCACCGGCAGCGTCTCGCGCTCCGGGCCCGGCTGCGTGACGAGGAGAATGGCACGGGCCCCGTGTTCCCGGGCGTTGATGATCTTGTGGCTCCGCTCGGCGTAGTGGTAGGCCTCGGGGCGGCGAAAGGGGCTGCCCGGGTCCGCGGCGCCGGGATCCCCGCTCATGGCCAGCACGATTTTCCCCCTGACATCGACCCCCGCGTAATCGTCCCCGCCGAGCGCGGGTGCGGTGATCCCGTAGCCGACGAAGATCACGTCGCCCTCGGCGCTTCCATCGGAGGACACGGCGAGGGGTGTGAAGTCCCGGCCGATGGCGAAGGCCCGGCGCGTCGGGGTCAGGAGCGTCAAGCTGTTCGGGGCGCCGAGCCGGATCCCGGTGACGACCTCGAATGACTGGAGGTAGCCGGCCTCCCCGCAGCACGGGCGAAGGCCGGCCTCCCTGAACACCTGCGCGATGTGCCGAGCAGCCCGGTCCGCGCCGGGCGTGCCGGAGGCGCGCCCCTCCATCTCGGGCGCCGAGAGGATCTTGACCTGGTCGAGCAGCCAGGCAGGGGGTGGAATCGAGGACGATGCCCCCGCCAGCGCGACAGTCAGGACGAGCAGCAGAGCGGCCAGGCGGGACAGCAACGTGAAGATCACGAACGCTATTTTAGTGGAAATCAGCTCGCGGGAGAAGAGACTAGCCGGTCTTCCCGTAGAGCTTGCGGGCCGTGCGGAGGTGGGTGATCGCTTCTGATCGCTTTCCCAGCGCTTCGAACAGGAGGCCCAGATTGTAGTGCGCGTCGGCGAAGCCGGGGTCGCGCGCGATCGCCTGCCCATAGGCCTCGATGGCCTCGTCCGAACGCCCGAGATCGTCCAGCAGCACGCCGAGGTTGAAGGGGGCGATGGGATCGTCCGGCGCGTGCGCGGTCGCGGCCCGGTAGTGCGCCTCGGCCCGGGCGGGCTCCCTGGCCTCGTGGTAGAGCCGGCCGAGATTGACGTGGGCATCGGCCAGGGTCGGGTCCCGCTCCAGCGCCTGGTGGTAGGCCCGTTGCGCCTCCTGCTTCGAGCTCGCCTCCAGCTCGGACGCGAGATTGAACCACTGCTCGGCCGAGAGGGCGGGGGTGGCCGGCTCCGCAGCGGGAAGGGGGAGGGCCACCTGTTCAGCCACAGCCTGGGCCTCGAAGTTGAAGAGGAACTGCCCGGAGTCCGGCTGCCAGCGCGCGCTTCCGTCCCAGGCGACAACGCGGTGGCCGTCGGCGTAGATCGTCAGGCTCGAGAGCTGCTGGTCATCCGGGAGCTGGCGCCGGAGCGAGCCCAGCATCCGGCGGATCCGCTTCAGGGGGACGCGGCAGTCGAGGAGGCCCTTGGTCGTTTTGAGGAGGAGGAGGTCCTGGAAGGTGAACTGGAACTGCCGCCCCGGACCCCTGATCGGCGACAGGAACCCTGCCCGGACGCAGGACCGGACCCGCTCCTCCGGCAGGTCGAGGATCTTCGCCACCTCGCGGGTGGTGAAGTGCTTCATTTCTTCGCGGCCTGAGCCTTCTTCTCTGGCGCGGCCTCCGCGCGTTTGGCCTTGACCGCTGGCTTTTTCTCCTGGGGGACACGCTTGGCCAGGCTCTCCTTGAGCGCTTCCATCAGGTCAATGACCTGGGCGCGCTGCACCTGCGGGCCGACCGCCGTGACCTCCTTGCCCTCGACCTTGAGGTTGACCATGTCCAGCACTCGCAGGCGGTAGTCGTCCTGATACTGCTCCGGCTTGAACTCCTCGTTGGACAGCTCGTTGATCAGCCGGAGCGCCAGCTCCAGCTCGCCCTCCTTGATCTTGGCGGACTGTCCCTTGTCCACTTCGCCGAAGTCCCTCACCTCGTCTGCAAAATACATGGTATGCAGCATTAGCCCCTGTTGGGCCGGCCGGATGAGGACCAGGCTCTCCTTGCCGCGCATGACGAACTTGGCGAGGGCGACCCGGTCCGTCTTGGCCATGGCGTCGGCCAGCAGGCGGTAGGCCTTCTCGCCTCCCTTGTCGGGCCCGAGGTAGTAGGTCTTCTCGAAGTAGATCGGATCCACCGTGGGGAGCGGCACGAACTCCGCGATGTCGATGATCTTGGAGGCCTCCCCTTCCAGGGTCTTCAGCTCCTCGTCGGTGAACCGCACGTATTGCTCCTTGGTGAACTCGTAGCCTTTGACCAGTCCGGTCCGATCCACGACCTCGTTGCAGACCGGGCAGAACGTCTGCTGCTTGATCCGGTTGCCGCACTTGGCGTGGAGGAGGTTGAAGGACACCCCTCCCGAGGAGGCGGTCGTGTAGAGCTTGATCGGGATGGAAACCAGCCCGAATGACATCGTTCCCGAGCCGATCGAGTGAGGGGGCATGGCGACGGTCCTCCCAACGATGATTTGAGGGTAAACTGAACCATACCACGGGACCCGCCGGGCTTCAAAGCAACCCCTCACCTTAATCCTCTCCCCCGCGGGGAGAGGGTAGGGTGAGGGATTGAGGCCGGCGGGTGAGGAACGGTCCAGGGCTTGTGATCGAAGAACGCGCTCCCCAGCTCGAAGCGTACCGGAAGAAGCGCGACCCGGAGCGGACGCCGGAGCCCTTCGGCGGGCGCCGCCTATCGGGTGGCCGCCTGTTCGTCGTCCAGAAGCACGCGGCCCGGCGCCTGCACTACGATCTCCGCCTGGAGATGGACGGGGTGCTCAAGAGCTGGGCGGTCCCCAAGGGCCCGTCGGTCCGGCCGGAAGAGAAGCGCCTCGCGGTTCACGTCGAGGACCATCCGATCGAGTACGCGGATTTCGAGGGGGTGATTCCGCCGGACAACTACGGCGCCGGCGCGGTGATCCTCTGGGATCGCGGCTGGTATCGGCCCGTCAAAGAGGGAGACCCGCTCGAACAACTCGCGAAGGGCAAGCTCGAAGTCGAGTTTTTCGGCTACAAGCTCCGGGGCCGGTGGACGCTGGCCCGGATGGCCAACAAGGAGAAGGAGTGGCTCCTGATCAAAAAGGCCGGCGGTCCCGTCGCTTCCGAGGAACTGACGGACCGCTACCCCCAGTCGATCCTCTCGGGACTGACCGTGGAGGAGATCCGCGACGTGCCCGCGAAACTGGCGGCGCTTCGGGCTCGGCTCCAGGTCTTGAAAGCCCCCCGGCGGGGCGTCTCGCCGCGCGATCAGCCGTTCATGCTCGCCACGATGGCCGAACGCCCGTTCTCGGGCAAGGAGTGGCTCTTCGAGATCAAGTATGACGGCGTGCGGGCGCTCGCCCATCGCAATGGCGACGCCGTGGAACTCTACGGCCGGAGCGGGCAGGTGATCACCGGGCGCTATCCCGAAATCGTCGGCGCCCTGAGGGCGTTGCCGGTGGACGGCTTCCTCATTGACGGCGAGATCGTGGCCCTCGATGAAAGCGGCAAGCCAAGCTTCCAGAGGCTCCAGGCCCGGATGGGGCTGACGAAGCCGCTGGACATCGAGCGCGCGACGGCTACCGTACCGGTGGTCGGGATCTTCTTCGACTGCCTGGCCCTGGATGGCCACGACCTGCGCCGTCTCCCGCTCCTGGCGCGGAAGGAGTGCCTCAGCTTTCTCCTCCCGCCTCTCGGCCCCGTCCACTACGGCGGTCATGTCCTGGAGCACGGCGCTCTTTTCTTCGAGGCGGCCTCCGAGCAACGGCTCGAGGGGATCGTGGCGAAGAAGGTGGGGAGCCTCTACGTCGGCGGCCGATCGCGGGAGTGGGTCAAGGTCAAGTGCCAGCGCCGGCAGGAGTTCGTGATCGGAGGCTACACCGCTCCCCAGGGCTCACGCGGCTACCTCGGCGCGCTGCATGTCGGGCTTTATGAGGAAGCACGTCTCGTGTACGTCTCCAAGGTCGGCACGGGTTTCGATCAGGCGGGACTGAAGAAATTGTGGGAAGCGCTTCAACCTCTCGGCCGGGCCACTTCCCCGTTCGAGGTGGGATCTCCCGCCGGCCGCGGCCACCACTGGGTCGAGCCGCGCCTGGTCTGCGAGGTGCGTTTCACCGAGTGGACTCGGGACGGAGGGATTCGCCACCCGACGTTCTTGGGGCTGAGAGACGACAAAAAGCCCGAGGACTGCCGCCGGGAGCCCCTGGTGAACATCGCCGCCGAACCGCTTTCACCCGCGCCACAACCCCTCCCACGCGAATCCAAAATCACGAACCCGAAGAAAATATTCTGGCCTTCCGAGGGCTACACCAAAGGCGATCTGATCGCCTACTACGAGGCGGTGGCGCCGCTCCTGCTCCCGTACCTCAAGGACCGCCCGCTGGTCCTCACGCGCTATCCCGACGGGATCACGGGGAAGTCGTTCTTCCAGAAGGACGCCCCGGAGTTCGTGCCGGCGTGGGTGCGCACCGAGCGGATCTACTCCAAGGACGCCGAGCGCGAGATCGACTACTTCGTCGTGAACGACGTGGAGACGCTCCGCTATGTGGTCAACCTGGGGACCATCCCGCTCCACCTCTGGAGCTCCCGGCTCGGCTCTCTCGACCGCCCGGATTGGCTGGTTCTCGACCTCGACCCGAAGGGCGCGCCCTTCGCGGACGTGGTGAAGGTCGCGCGAGCGCTCCACAGGATTCTCGACGAGCTAGACCTGGCGAACTATGTCAAGACCTCGGGGGCCACCGGGCTCCACATCCTGGTCCCGCTCGCTGCCCGCTACACTCACGAAGAAGCACGGACCTTCGCCCGCCTCCTGGCGGTGCTCGGCGTGGAGGCTCAGCCGGAGATCTCCACCATTGCGAGGCCCGTCCGGGCCCGCGGGGGAAAGGTGTACATCGATTTCGTCCAGAACGGCCATGGCCGGACCGTCGTGGCGTCGTTCTCCGTCCGGCCGCTCCCCGGAGCCCCGGTGTCGTGCCCGCTCCGCTGGGAGGAGGTGACCGGGCGCCTGGACTCCACCCGCTTCACCATCAAAACGCTTCCCGCGCGCTTTGAGAAGATTCCGGATCCCCTGGTCCCCGTCCTGACCGGCTCCATCGACATGGCGGCCGCCATCGCCCGCATCGAACAGCGCCTCACCCGTTAAAAGTCCCAGATAGTTCTTGTCCTCTCCCCAGTGGGGAGAGGTGCGGTGAGGGGAGAGGCAAGCTAACCGGTCAGGAGCGCGGCGAGCTCTTGGGCGAGGGCGGGGCCGATCCCCGACTCCTCGTGCTTGAAGTAAATGAAGGTGTCTCGCCATCCCGCCCCGAGCTTCTTCACTGTCTCGCTCCACTCCTTCAGATCGTCCAGAGAGTACCCCTCGTGGCGTAGCCTGAAGTAGCCGAAATCGGCCGTCGCCACGAGCGGCGTGGTTCCTTTCTCGGTGTCGGCGATGCAGAGGGCCGCGTTCCGGGTTCTGAGCAGCGCGTACACGTCCTCGGTGAACCACGAGGCATGGCGGAACTCGAAGGCGCAGCGGAGGCCTGGCGGGAGGAGGACCAGCAGGTCCCCCAGCCGTCCCAGGTCCTTCTTGAAGAAGGGCGGGAGCTGGAAGAGGAACGGGCCGAGCTTCGGGCCGAGGGCCCGCGCCGTGTCGAGGAAGTAGCGGAGCGGCTCATCCACGTCCTTGAGACGGGCGTCGTGAGTGATCCGTTTCGGAGCTTTGAGGGCGAAGATGAAGCCGGCCGGGGTCTCGGCGTCCCAGCCGGCGATGGTTTTGGCGTTGGGCATCCGGTAGAACGTGTAGTTGATCTCCACGGTGGTGAAGCGCTCGGCGTAATAAAGGAGCATCTTGGAGGCTGGGAACTTCGCCGGGTAGAAGCTGCCGCGCCACTCGGGATAGTTGTACCCGGAGGTGCCGATGCGGACGGCCACGGCGCGACCCGAAAGCCTTGCCTCAGCGGGGGATCACGATCCGGTTGAAGGTCTCCGCATAGGCGAACCCCTTGGGCTTGCCGGCCTCCGCCGCGCGCTCGCGCACGCGGGCCTCGACGGCCGCGAAGTCGTCCATCTGGCTGGCGTGGCAGGCGAGCGCCTTGAGCTTGAGGTCCATCGTGTCTGTGATGTCCACGACCACCTCGGGGTTCTCCCACCACATGAGATACACCTCGCGAACCTTGTGAGGCTCGAGCCCCTGGGCCAGGAGCTCTGGGAAGGAGAGGTGATCGCGGGCGAGGGGGTACACGCAGTCGAGAGCCACGCCGCCGGCGATCCGGTGGTCGCGGTGGGAGGCGTAGAGGTTGAGGGTCCGGAACGGATTCTGGATGACGAGGCGCTCCGGTCGCCAGCGGCGGATCTCGGCGGTGACGGCGCGTCGCACCTCGCGGGTGTCTTCCAGCTCTCCGTCCGGATAGCCGAGAAACCGGACGCGCTCGACCCCAAGTGTCCGCGCCGCGTTCAGCTGCTCCTCCTCCCGGATCTTCGCCAGCCGCTCTGAGGTCATGCTCCGGTCGCCGGAACCTTTGTCCCCGTTCGTGAGGATGACGTAGGTGACCTCTTTGCCTTCTTTCACCCACTTGGCCACGCTGCCGCCGCAGCCGAACTCAGCGTCGTCGGGATGGGCCACCACCACCATGACCCGCCGGTTGCTCTCAGCCATCCGCACCAGTCTTTCAGCAATTGCTCACCCCGTCAAGCCACGCGCCGAGCGCTTGTCCATCTCAAGACGCCGTTTTATACTATGCTTGCCATGGCGAAAAAAGCGAAGTCCGACTACCTCATTCAGTCCGTGAGCCGTGCTCTTGATCTCCTCGAGGCGTTCTCCGCGAAGGAGGCAGAGCTGGGGGTCACCGAGCTGGCGCGCAAGCTGAAGCTCCACAAGAATAACGTCTTTCGGTTGCTCGCCACCCTGGAGACGCGCGGGTACGTGGAGCAGGACAAGGAGACGGAGCGCTACCGGCTTGGCGTCAAGGTCTACGAGGTCGCCTCGGTCTTCCTCCAACACCTGGACCTTCGTCGCCAGTCACGGCCCCACCTTGAATCCCTGGCAGCCAAATCTGGCGAGACCGCCTACCTGACCGTCCTCGACGGCGGCGCGGCGGTGTACGTTGACATGGTGGAATCCGAACAGGGCGTCCGCGTTGGGCCCCGGCTCGGTCGGCGCGTTCCGGCTGTTGCGACAGCCGCGGGTCACGTGCTCCTCGCGGGGCTGGAGCGCCCGCAGCAGGAGGAGGCCGTCGCCGGCCAGGCTGAGCCCGCTCCGCTCTTGGAGCGGCTGGCCCGCGTCACGGCGGAGGGCTACGCAGTGGATCACGAGGAGGGCGAGCCCGGCGTCGTCGCTGTGGCCGTTCCGATTCGCGACGTGACGAAGCGCATCGTCGCAGCCGTTGAGTGTGATGCTCCCGCCTTTCGGTGGACCCTCGCGCGCGTGAAGGGAGAACTCGTCCCGCTCGTCATCGGCGCCGCGCACCAGATCGAAGCGGGTCTCGGCGGTTGAGCCGAGGGCTGCTCGGACTTCTGCTGATCCTCGCCGGCCTCCCCGCGCTCTTTTTGGCGCCGCTGGAGTTGGGGGCCGTTCGGATCGCGGGGGTGAGCCTCGGGTGGTGGTACGGGGGCGTCGTTGCCCCGCTCCTTGCCTTCGTCCTGACCCTCGTCTCTCTGGGGGTTTCCCCGGACGATTCCGACCGATCCCAATGAGCGGCTCCCCGTCGGCCCCTGCGGGGCGGGACCAGGGAGGCTGGCGACGGGCGGCCCGCCTCGGTTCAGTCTGGACGACTCCGGCCTTGCTCCTCGCGGTTCCCACCGCGCTGATCGTCGAGGGACGCGATGGGCTCTGGCTCGCGCTTCTCTTTGTCGTCGCGCCGCTCTTGGCCTCCCTCGCCTCCGCCTCCACGCGCGGCGCGGCGGCGGGGGCCGGTGAAGGGACACTTCCTGTTGTCGCGATGCTCCTGGTAGTCGGCCTGCTCGTCTGGGCGAACCTGAGCCTGGCCGGGGATATCGCGACCTGGATGGGTCTGCCCCGCTGGCGTGGAATCGTCCCTGCCGCCGGTGTGGCTCTGGGTCTGATGTTGTGGCCCGCGGTGGCCCGCCACTGGCCCTGGCTCCTCCCGGTGGGGCTCGTTGCTCTCGTGCTTCCGCTGGTGGTCATTGTCTATGCCTCGCACTCGAACCCCATCGCGACCTGGAGCCGGGTGGCCTCGCAGCCGGCCTTCCGGTTTTCCGCCGACAGTCCGTGGGTGACCGAGGGGCGCTCCGTGGGCCCCCGCCGCGGGTCCCACGCCCTCCTCTTCGAGGAGGAACACCGCGTGACGCCCGTGGGTTCAGGGCCGCTCCGCATCGAGGTCAGCGATCTGGGACGTCTCCAGGTTCAGGAGTGGACGCTCGCGCCAGGTCAATCGGTGACCCTTCGCCCGGGCGACAGGCTTCAGGTGGACAGTCCGTCGCGGTTCAAATTCGAGGCGGACAAGCGCGTCCCCGGCGCCCCCGTCTCCGGAATCGCGTGGGCCGACTCCTCCCGCTCGCCGCGTCCGGTGACGCTGATTCGCCTCCTCGGCCTCGGCCTCACGCTCGTGGGCGGCGCTCTTGGGCTCGTGGGTTTCGCCGGACCGACCGGCACAGCGCGCACCAGCGTCGGCCTCAGCGGTCTCGTGTTCCTGGTGGCCCTCGGGTGGGCCGAGTGCTGGGCCCTTTACGCCGTTCGCTGGGCGCCGGAGTTTTTCCTCGCGGGGACCACGACGGCCGCACTGCTGGAGCTTCCCGCTCTGGTCCTCCGAGGCAGTCCCTGGGGCTCTCGGCTCGCCGGGGTCACCCTTGTCGGTCTCTTCGCGCTGTTTCTCGCCGCCTCCGCCGCCCTCAGGAAGCAACTCGCCGTCGCGCAGGAGCAAGCGGAAGCGGGAGTCGGATCCGATCGGGGACTCTGGATCGGGATTTTCGCCGTGGCAGCGCTGGCGGCCCTCTGGCCGGTGGAGCCCTCGTCGCTCGTCCTAAGCTCTTTGGGGCTGGCCGCGTCCACCCGCTCGCCGTTCGTCCTGTTTGGAACGCCGGCTGACCGGCCGGGGGCTGGGGCCTGGGCGGCGGGGCTCGGGCTGGTCCTCTTTCTGGGCTTGACCGCCGTGGGGCGGCTGGGCGTTCCCGTGGGCGCGGTCGCCCAGGCGCTCGTGGCCTATCCGGCGCTGGTGGCCGCTCCCGTTGCGGCGGGCATCCTTCGGGTTGCCAGGCGCCCGGCTGGCCCATAAGATAGCGCTATGGCCAGGATGCCGTAATATCTGGGCGCCAGAGTGTGCGAGGGGACCATGGCTCGAGAATTTACGGTTGTCATCGAACAGGACGAAGAAGGCTATCTGGTCGGGACTGTTCCAGAGCTGAAGGGGTGCCACACGCAAGCGCGATCGCTGGATGAGCTGATGGCGCGCGTCAAGGAAGTGATCGTGCTGTGTCTTGAAGTCGGTGGGGAGAGCAAGGCGTCGAGGCGGAGTTGAGTTGACCGCGTCATGATCACGAGAGGACAGACATGAAGACTATAGGCCGGATGACTGTTCGCGAGCTGCAGCAGGTCGTCGAAAAGGTGGTTGAGGAGAAGTTGTACGAGCTCATCGGTGACCCGGATCAAGGGTTGGAGCTCAGGGAATCGGTCAAGCGGCGCCTGCGTCGAACGCTGCGGGATGAAAGGAAAGGAAAGCGGAGCATCTCCGCCCAAGAAGCGGCAAAGCGCTTGGGCCTACGGTGGTAGACTCTGCGTACCGTGTTGAGTTCCGGCCGGAAGCGCTTCGTGACCTCTCGGGGATGGATCCTCCCATCGTGGAATTCATCTTTGGTCGGATTCGCTGGCTGTCTGAGCATTTCGATGACATCACGCCCGAACCGCTGAAGGGGAAGGCATGGCGGGGAGTTTACAAGTTTCGAGCGGGCGACTACCGAGCTCTCTATGCCGTCAACCGGGACAGACGGCTGCTGACTGTCCATGCGGTGGGCCATCGCCGGGACATCTACCGGACTGAGTGAGCCTATGGCCTCCGACCGGATCATCATTCGCGGCGCCCGCGAGCATAACCTCAAGAACATCGACCTGGAGATCCCCCGCGACCAGCTGGTCGTGATCACGGGGCTCTCGGGCTCGGGGAAGTCCTCGCTCGCCTTCGACACCATCTACGCCGAGGGCCAGCGGCGCTACGTGGAGTCGCTCTCCGCCTACGCCCGGCAGTTCCTGGAACAGATGGAGAAGCCGGACGTGGACTCGATCGAGGGGCTGTCGCCGGCCATCTCCATCGAGCAGAAGACCACCTCGAAGAATCCGCGCTCCACCGTGGGGACTGTCACCGAGATCTACGACTACCTGCGCGTCCTCTTCGCCCGGATCGGCGTCCCGCACTGCCCTTCCTGCGGGCAGGTGATCTCGGCCCAGACGGTCCAGCAGATGGTGGACCGGGTGCTGACGCTCCCTATGGGGACGAAGCTCATGCTCCTCGCTCCCGTGGTCCGCGGCAGAAAAGGCGAGTACCGGAAACTGTTTTTCGACCTCCGCCACCAGGGCTACGCGCGCGTCCGAGTCAACGGCCAGCAGCGGGAGCTGACCGAGGAGATCGAGCTCGACAAGAACAAGAAGCACACCATCGAGGTCATCGTGGACCGTCTCATCGTCCGCGAGACGCTCGGCACTCGCCTGGCTGACTCGCTGGAGACGGCGCTCAGGCTGGCGGACGGGATCGTGCAGGTCGAGACCCTGGAGGGGCAGGGCTTCGTGTTCTCCGAGCGCCTCGCCTGCGCCAAGTGCGGGATCTCCTTCCCCGAGGTGTCGCCGCGCATGTTCTCCTTCAACAGCCCCTACGGCGCCTGCCCTGAGTGCGGTGGGATCGGCACCCGCTACGAGCTCGACCCCGAGCTGCTCGTCCCCGATCCCCGGAAGTCGCTCAAGCAGGGGGCGCTGGCGCCGTGGGCCGGCAGGGAGTCGGTCTATTTCAAGCAGACGCTCCAGGTCTTGGCCAAGCGCCACCGCTTCAGCCTCGACCCGCCGTGGGAGAAGCTCTCGCGGAAGACGCGCGATCTCGTGCTCCACGGCGAGCCCGCCGGGGGCTTCGAGGGCGTCCTGAAAGTGCTCGACCGCCGCTACAAGGAGACGCTCTCGGAGGAGACGCGCCTGGAGATCGAGCGCTTCATGTCGCTCCGGGACTGCCCGGCCTGCAAGGGCTCGCGCCTTCGCCCAGAGACCCTGGGCGTGAAGATCGCGGGCCGCTCCATCGCCGACGTCGTCAGGCTCACGATCAAGGGCGCGGCGGCGTTCTTCGAGGGCCTCCGACTCTCGGAGCGCGAGGCGACGATCGCCCGCCGGGTGCTGAAGGAGATCCGGGAGCGCCTGGGCTTCATGACCAACGTGGGCCTCGATTACCTGACCCTGGACCGGGCCGCGGCGACGCTGGCGGGAGGCGAGGGGCAACGCATCCGGCTCGCCACCCAGATCGGCTCGAGCCTGGTGGGGGTCCTCTACATCCTCGACGAGCCCTCCATCGGCCTCCATCAACGGGATAACCGCCGGCTCCTGGAGACCCTCAAGCGGCTCCGGGACCTGGGGAACACGGTCCTGGTCGTCGAGCACGACGAGGAAACCATCCGGTCCGCCGACTACGTGATTGACCTCGGACCGGGCGCCGGGGAGCTGGGCGGCCACGTGGTGGCGGTGGGAACGCCGGACGAGATCATGGCCAACGCCGCCTCGCTCACGGGCAAATATCTGGCGCGTCAGCTCAGGATCCCGATCCCCGACCTCCGCAGGAAGCCGAACGGCAAGTTCCTCACGATCCACGGGCCCCGGGAGCACAACCTCAAGGGGATGTCCGTCAGGATCCCCCTTGGGACCTTTACCTGCATCACCGGGGTGTCGGGGTCGGGCAAGTCCACGCTCGTCAATGACATCCTGTACCGCGCCCTGGCTCAGATGCTGCACCGGGCTCAGGAGAAGCCGGGCGCCCACGACCGGATCGAGGGCGCCCAACACGTGGACAAGGTCATTGAGATTGACCAGTCTCCCATCGGCCGCACGCCCCGGAGCAATCCCGCGACCTACACGGGAGTGTTTACGTTCATCCGGACCTTGTTCGCGCGGACCCAGGACGCGCGCATGCGTGGCTACCGGCCCGGCCGGTTTTCCTTCAACGTCAAGGGCGGCCGCTGCGAGGCCTGCCAGGGCGACGGGCTAATGAAGATCGAGATGCACTTCCTCCCCGACGTGTATGTCACCTGCGAAGTCTGCAAGGCGAAGCGCTACAACCGGGAAACGCTGGATATCCGCTACAAGGGCAAGAACATCGCCGAGGTGCTGGACATGACGGTCCACGAGGCGCTCGCGTTCTTCGAGCCGGTGCCCGTCATCCGCGCCAAGCTCCAGACGCTCCACGACGTGGGGTTGGATTACATTCGCCTTGGTCAATCGGCCACCACACTCTCGGGCGGCGAGGCGCAGCGGGTGAAGCTCGCGACCGAACTCTCTCGCCGCGCCACCGGGCGCACCCTCTACATTCTAGACGAGCCCACCACCGGGTTGCATTTCGCCGACATCCAGCGCCTCCTGGACGTCCTGAACCGGCTCGTGGACCAGGGGAACACCGTGGTCATCATCGAACACAACATGGACGTGGTCAAAATGGCCGACTGGATCATTGACCTCGGCCCCGAGGGCGGTGACGAAGGCGGCCGCGTCATCGCCACGGGGACTCCCGAAGAGGTGGGGCGCCAGGCGGCCAAGTCCTACACGGGGCGCTTCCTGAAGCGCGTCCTGGCGTCCTGATGCGACGCACGAAGATCGTCTGTACCATCGGGCCCTCCAGCGCCTCTGCCGATATGCTCGATCGGCTTGTGGCGGCCGGGATGGATGTGGCCCGCCTCAATTTCTCTCACGGAGACCAGGCCCGGCACGCCCAGGTGATTCAGCGGATCCGCGAGGGCCAGGCGCGGTGGGGGAAGCCCGTCGCGATCCTTCAGGATCTCCAGGGGCCCAAGGTGCGGCTTGGCCGCTTCGTCGGCGGCAGCGTGTGGCTCAAGACGGCCGAGGCGTTCACCCTGACTTCTCGACCGGGCGTCGGCACACACGACCACGCCACGATCAACGAGCCGGAGCTCCTCTCGGCGCTCAAGCCCGGCGACCAGGTGTGGATGGACGATGGGCTGGTCCAGCTCAGGGTCGAAGCCGTGGAAGGCGACGATGTGCGGTGCCAGATCACGGCCGGTGGTCGGGTGGATGACCACAAGGGAATTTCCCTCCCGCGGGTCTATCGCCCCACCTCCTGCCTGACCGCCAAGGACCGCGAGGACCTCGAGTTCGGCGTCAACCTGGGCGTGGATTTCGTGGCGATCTCCTTTGTCCGGTCGGCTGCGGACGTCCAGGAGGTGAAGCAGCTCCTCCAGGAGCATGGCACCGAGGTGCCCATCGTCGCGAAGATCGAGCGGGCGGAGGCCGTCACGAACCTTCAGGAGATCCTGGCGCTTGTGGACGCTGTGATGGTGGCGCGAGGGGATTTGGGAGTGGAGGTGCCCCTCGAGGAGGTTCCGGTCATCCAGAAGGCGGTAATCCGACAGGCGCGAGTGGCCAAGGTCCCGGTGATCGTGGCTACCCAGATGCTGGAATCCATGGTGGAGCATGTGCGGCCGACCCGGGCGGAGGTGTCCGATGTCGCCACGGCGATCTTCGACGGTGCCGATGCCATCATGCTTTCGGCTGAGAGCGCCACGGGCAAATACCCGGTGGAGGCGGTGGAGATGATGGCGCGGATCGCCCTACGGGCCGAGCAGTCGGTGGCGCGGCCGCGCGTCGAGCGGCGCCGCCTGGAGGTCTCGGGTTTCGCCGAGGCGATCGCCGACGCGGCCTGCCACGCCGCCGGGGGCCTCAAGGCGAAAGCCATCGTGGCGTTCACCCAGTCGGGGTCCACCGCCCGTCTCATTTCCCACGAGCGCCCCGAGGTGCCGATCATCGCTCTCACCCCTTACCCGGAGGTTCAGCGGCGACTCGCGCTTTGCTGGGGCGTCTCCTCACGGCTCGTGCGGAAAGTGGAGACGACCGACGAGATGATCGAAGAGGTCGATTCCACACTGTTAGGTGATGGATCGGTTCGCGTCAACGACGTCCTCGTCATCATTTCGGGAGCGCCCATGTGGGTCACGGGGACGACGAACCTTTTGAAGCTGCATCGCGTCGGCCAACGGCGGTAGCAAGGAGAGAACCATCATGGCCTACCAGACGCTCCTCCTCGACGTGAAGGATGCGGTCGCCACCATCACGCTGAACCGCCCTGAGGCCTATAACGCCCTCACCATCCCGATGGCCCGAGAGCTTTTCCACGCCGTGCTGGAGCTAGATGAAGATAAGGACGTGCGGTGCGTTGTCGTCACCGGGGCGGGAAAGGCCTTCTGCGCGGGGGGTGACGTGAAAGAGTTCGCCGACAACCTGCCAAAGGTGGGCGTTCTCCTGAAGGAGCTCACCACGTACCTCCACGGCGCGGTGTCCCGGCTGGTGCGGAGCCCGAAGCCGGTGATCATGGGAGTCAACGGTGTCGCGGCGGGAGGCGGGATGAGCCTGGCGCTCTCGGGGGACCTGGTGGTCGCCGCCGAGTCAGCGAAGTTCACGATGGCCTACTCGAAGATCGCCGCCACGCCGGACGGCTCGTCCTCGTACTTCCTGCCGCGGCTGATCGGCCTCCGCCGCGCCCTCGAACTCCACTATACCAACCGCGTCCTCAGCGCCCGGGAGGCGCTCGACTGGGGGCTGGTCACCCGTGTGGTGCCCGACGCCGAGTTTCCCCAGGCGCTTTCGGCGCTGGCCCGCGAGCTGGCTCAGGGGCCGACCCTCGCCTTCGGCGGCGCCAAGCGCCTCTTCCACCAGGGTTGCCACGAGAGCCTGGAGACCCAGATGGAGCTGGAGGCCCAGGCCATCGCGGCCTGCGGGGCGACCGAGGACTTCAAGGCCGGCGTCACCGCCTTCACCCAGAAGAAGATCCAGACCTTCAAGGGGCGGTAGTCACGTGATGGCCACGCGCCTCTTCTACCGGCCCGGCTGATCCTCCTGTGCCAAGACGAGAGAGTTGCTCTCGTCCTTGGGAGTCGAGTTCGAGGCGATCAACGTCGAGGGAAATCCCGCGGCGCTGGCGGAACTCCACCGCCTCGGTGTCCCTCTCGTCCCCGCCGTCGCCGTGGGGGACCGGGTGGTCCACGGCTGGAACCCGAAAGGGGTGGCGGAGCTCGTGGGAGTCGAGTACGCCGAGCGGGAGCGACTCTCTCTCGAAGAGCTCGTGAAACGCCTCGACACCGTCCTCGCTGCGGCGCAGCGCGCGATCCGGCAGGTCCCGGAAGCCAGCCTCGAGATGAAATCCCCCGATCGTGACCGGACGGTACGCAATCTCGGCTACCATATCTTTCGCCTGAGCCTGGCTTTCCGCGACGGGATGGCGGAGCGGCGGTTCCCGGAGGAGTGGCTTCAAGAGGGGGCGCCGGCGGCGGTTCACGAAGGGGCGGCCATCGCGCGCTATGGCCAGACCGTTCGAGAGCGCCTCGCCGAGTGGCTCGGGCGGCCGGGAGCCTTGGAGGGTGTGGTGGAGACGTACTACGGTCCTCAGACCGCCCATGAGCTGCTCGAGCGCACCACCTGGCATGCGGCTCAGCACGTGCGCCAGCTCTACGCGCTGCTCGAGATGATGGAGATCGCCCCCGACCGCCCCCTCACTGAGAAGGACTTCGCCGGCCTCCCCCTGCCGAAGGCCCTATGGTGACCCATGACGACTGAGGCCCAGCGAGCCAAGGCCAAGCGCTTTCTCGATCTTCATACCGGTGGGCGGCTCCTCGTGCTCCCCAACGCCTGGGATGCCGGGAGCGCCAGGATCTTCGAGCAGGCGGGGTTCCAGGCCCTCGGCTCGACGAGCGCGGGCATCGCCCTCTCCCTCGGCTACCCGGACGGGGAGCGGGTGAGCCGGTCGGAGATGCTCGAGGCGGTGCGCCGCATCGCGAGCGCGGTGGCGATCCCCGTTACCGCAGACCTCGAGGCCGGCTACGGCCCGTCGGTGAACGACTCCGTCGAGACAGCACGGGGAGCGATCGCCGCCGGCGCCGTCGGCATGAACCTCGAGGACAGCACCGCCGACGATCGCCTCGTGGACGTCGCGTCACAGGCAGAGAGAATCCGCGCGATCAAGAAGGTCGCCGAGGCCGAGGGGATCCCGTTTGTGCTGAACGCGCGTACGGACGTGTTCCTGCTCCAAATCGGCGAGCCGGCGGGCCGCTTCGACGAGGCTGTCCGCCGGGCGAACGCCTACCAGGAGGCAGGCGCTGGCTGCCTCTTCGTCCCCGGCGTCGCCGACGCCGAGACGATCGGCCGGCTGGCACGGGCGATCAAGGGTCCCCTCAACGTCCTGGCGGTGCGGGGAACGCCGCCGACTGCCGAGCTCGAACGGCTCGGCGTGGCGCGGGTCAGCGTCGGCGGCGGGCCCATGCGCGCCGCGCTGACCCTGACGTTGCGGATCGCCCGGGAACTCGCCGAGCGCGGCACCTACGCCGGCTTCACGGAGAACGCCCTGCCGTTGCGAGATTTCAACCGCATGTTCGAGCGGTGATTCTCGCGCTCTGTCAGACTCGGACGACGCGGAAGCTGTAGTCCGAGTAGCGGAGCTTGGGCGGGATACTCGAGCGGTGGGCCACCGGGCTCCAGGGGATCTGATGCCGCCAGGCGCCGCCGCGGGAGACCCGGCGGGTTCCCGCGAGGGGGCCGCGCGGGTTCAGGGTGGGAGAGGCGAGGTAGTACCCCTCCTCGTACCAGTCCACGCACCACTCGTGGCAGGAGCCTGAGAGGTCGGTGAGGCCGTAGCCGTTCGGGGGCCCCCACCCGACCTTGGGAGGTCCGGTCAAGGGCAGCGTGACCCCGGTGAAGACCATCTCGGGCTTCGCGTTGCCCCACGGGTAGCGGCAGCCATCGAGGCCGCCCCGCGCCGCCTTCTCCCACTCGGCCTCCGTGGGGATCCGGTGGGTCTCACCCGTCGTCACGGTGAGCCATTCACAGTAGGCGACGGCCTCGACCCAGTTGATCCCCACCACCGGCTGCTCAGGGTCGTTGAAGCGGGGGTTGTCCCAGAGGGGCGGGGGCGCCACGTGGGCGGATTCCACGAAGCGGGCGTAGTCGGCGTTGGTGACCGGAGTCCGTGCGATGGAGAATCCGTCCACCATCACCGGATGGCGCGGTCCCTCGCCCGGCAGGCCGTCCTCCCACCCCATCCAGAACTTTCCGCCGGGGGCCTCCACGAACTCCACGGCGCCTAGTATAATGATCCGGTCGCCAGGGAGGTTGCCATGAATTTTGCCGAACGGATGTCGCGACTCGGGACTGAATCGGCCTTCGAGGTCCTGGCCCGGGCCCGGGCGCTTGAGCGCCAGGGGCGCGAGATTGTTCATTTGGAGATCGGCGAGCCCGACTTCGACACGCCCGCCCATATCAAGGACGCGGCCAAGCGCGCCCTCGATGCCGGCGCCACCCACTACGGCCCGTCGGCCGGCTTGCCCGAGCTGCGCGAGGCCATCGCTCAGCACATCTCCGAGACCCGGGGCATCCCCGTCAGTCCCGAGGAAGTGGTGGTCACGCCCGGCGCCAAGCCGATCATGTTCTTCACGATCCTGGCCCTGGTGAACCGCGGCGACGAGGTGATCTACCCGAACCCCGGCTTCCCCATCTACGAATCGGTGATCAACTTCGTCGGGGGCGTGCCGGTGCCGATCCCGCTCCGGGAGGAGACGGGCTTCGGGTTCGACCTGGCCCTGTTCGAGCGGAAGGTCTCGAAGCGGACGCGGCTGATCATCATCAACTCCCCCCAGAATCCCACGGGGGGCGTGCTGGAGCGGGAGCAGATCCAGAGCATCGCCGAGCTGGCCCGGCACTGGCAGATCCCGGTGCTCGCCGACGAGATCTACCGCTACTTCCTCTACGAGGGGGGGTTTACCTCGATCGCGTCACTGGCGGGGATGAAGGCCCAGACGATCATCCTCGACGGCTTCTCCAAGGCCTACGCCATGACCGGCTGGCGGCTCGGCTACGGGGTGATGCCGATCCCGCTGGCGGAGCACGTGACGCGCCTCATGGTGAACTCCGCGTCGTGCACCGCCACGTTCGTCCAGTTGGCAGGCCTCGCGGCGCTTCAGGGCGATCAGTCCCCGGTGGCCCGGATGGTCGCCGAGTTCAAACGGCGCCGCGATCTCATCGTGGACGGCCTGAACAAGCTCCCCGGCGTGTCGTGCCGGAGCCCGCGCGGCGCCTTCTACGTCTTCCCCAACGTGAGCGCGCTCCGACGCCCCGCGGGTGAGATTGCCGACCTCTTGCTTCAGGAGGCCGGGGTGGCGGTGCTCCCGGGGACCGCTTTCGGCCAGCATGGCGAGGGGTACCTGCGCCTGTCGTACGCCAACTCGGAAGCCAACTTGAAAAAGGCGCTGGAGCGGATGGAGCCGGTGCTCGCGCGCCTGGCGAGGGGATGAGGCCGGATCCTCGGGCCCTGGAGCGCGCCGCGGAACTCATCAGGGCCGCTTCCCGGCCGGTCGTGCTTGCCGGCCTTCAATCGAAGAGGCCGGAGGAGGCCACGTGGCTTCGCGCCTTCGCCGAGGCGCTGCCGGTTCCGGTTCTCACCACCGGGAAAGCCAAGGGTCTCCTCCCCGAGGCGCACCCCCTCGCCCTCGGGATTGTTGCGGGCGGCGGCCAGGACGACGCGGTGCTCGGCCTGGCGGACCTGATCGTCACGTTCGGTCTGGATCCGGAGGAGTGGAATCCGAGCCGCTGGCCCTACTCGGCGCTGGTGGTTTGTCTCTCCCGGACACCGCACTCCGGCCATCCCTTCACGCCGCTCGTGGAAGTCGTCGGAGATCTGGCGCTGATCCTGGAGGAGCTGGCCCCGCGGCTCCGGGGAAAGACGCAGGCGGACTGGGACATGTTCCAGATCGATCGCCTCAAGAAGGCGCAGCGAGGATAGAATGGACGCACGCATGAAACCGTACTGGTCGCCCTATGCGGCTGGGGTGGGACTCGGGCTGACGCTGCTTGTCACCTATGTCCTGATGGGATTCGGCCTCGGTGCCTCAGGGGCGTTCACCCACGTCGCCGCCCACCTCGAGGGCGCCCTGTCCCCCGCGCGCGCTCAGTCCAACTCCTACATCGCGGGCTACCTGGAGGCCGGAAGGGTGTGGGCCCAGTGGGTCGTCATCGAGGTGGTGGGAGTCGTCGTGGGCGGATTCCTCGGGGCCTGGTCGGCCGGCCGGCTCCAGTGGCGGCTGGAAAAGGGGGCGCGCATTGGCTGGGGGCGTCGCCTGCTCTTTGCCTTCGTGGGCGGGGCGACCGTGGGCTTCGCGAGCCGGGTTGCCCAGGGGTGCACCAGCGGTCTCGCGCTGTCCGGCGGTGCGGTGCTCTCGCCCGGGGCCTGGGCGTTCACGCTCGCCTTTATGGGAGGCGGCTTCGTCACCGCGTGGATCGTCAGGAGGGCGTGGCGATGAGCTTCCTCGGAGGGGGGCTCCGCCCCCCTTCCGAAGCCTCCCCCCGGGGGTTGCGCGGGCGAAGCCCGCGCTCGGACAGGCTCGGACTCGTGCTATGAGGGTTTCCAATGATCTGGCCGATCAACCTTGAAGGCCTGCCCGGTCTCCTGGCAGGGCTCGGGGTGGGGGTGGCCTTCGGCTTCTTCCTGGAGCGCGGAGGGATAGGGGATCCAAAGAAGCTCGTCGGGCTCTTCTATCTCGAAGACTTCACGATGCTCAAGGTCATGTTCGCCGCGATCGCGACGGCCGCCGCGGGGATCGGCGCGCTCTCCGCGTTGGGGCTCATGGATCTGGGCGCGGTGGCGGTGCAGACGACGTACATCTGGCCTCAGGCCGTCGGCGGACTGATCCTCGGCGCGGGATTCGCCCTTGGCGGCTATTGACCCGGCTCCTCGGCCGTGGGTGCGGCCTCGGGGCGGGTGGACGCGCTGGTCTTCATGGGTGGGATGATCGCGGGGATCTGGGTTTTCGCTGAAGCGTATGCTTGGCTGGCGGGCTTTGTCTGGAGCGGCGAACTGGGAAGCGTCACCTTCGCCGACCTGCTGGGGATCCCGTTCTGGGTGCTCGCAGGCCTCGTGGTGGCGATGGCGCTCGGCATGTTCTGGCTGATTCGAAAACTGGAGCGGCCAATGGTAGGAGGGAAATGATGAAACGGACGTGGATCGCGCTGGTCCTCAGCGTCACGGCGCTCCTTCTCGGGGCCGCGCCGGCTTCGGCTCAGGACAGCGGGCTTCTCGTTGACGCGAAGTGGCTCAATGCGCGGCTGGGCGACCGGCAGCTTCGCATCGTGGACATGGTCACCGATCCCCAGGACTACCAGAAGGGGCACATTCCCGGGGCCGTCTATTTGAACGTCAACGACGCGCGGATCGCGGTGCCGGCGGGCGGATTCCGGCTGCCAACGGTGGAAGAAGGGGCGAAGCTCCTGGGAGGCCTTGGCATCACTCCCGAGACGCTTGTGGTGATCTACGATGATGCCGGCGGACTCCACGCCTCCCGTCTCTTCTTCACCCTCGATGTGTTCGGGCATCAGAAGGTGGCGCTTCTGAATGGCGGGATCGGAGCCTGGCGCAGGGCGGGCTTGCCCCTCACGACGGAAATTCCCAAGGTCACCCCGACGACTTACCGGCCGACGCTCCATCCCGAGCGCGTGGCGAGCGCCGAGTGGGTCCGGGACCGGCTCAAGGATCCGCGCGTGGCGTTGGTGGACGCCCGCTCCCCGGCCGAGTACGAGGGTAAGGATGTCTGGACCAAGCGCGGCGGTCACATCCCGGGGGCTGTCAACATCGACTGGCGGGAAAACCTCCGCCCCGATGGCACCTTCAAACCGGCCGAGGAACTCCGCGCCATGTACGTGGCGAAGGGCGTGACGCCGGAGAAGACCGTGATCACGTACTGCCAAACTCACCACCGGGCCGCTCACGACTATTTCGTTCTCCGGCTCCTCGGATACCCGCGCGTCGTGGGCTACGACCGCTCCTGGGTGGAGTGGGGGAATCGAACCGATCTTCCCGTCGAAAAATAGTTTCGACAAGGTATAATGAGGGCGTCATGTCGATTCTCTCGGAGAAGGACCGCGAGGCTGTCAAGAAGGAGTTTGAAAAACTCACCGGCCCGGTGAAAGTCACCGTCTTCTCTCAGGAGCTGGGCTCGGAGACTTGCCAGCAGACCGAGCGGCTCGTCAAGGAAGTCGTCGAGCTCACCGACAAAGCCACGGTGGAAGTCCTGAACCTGGTGCTCGACCGCGAAAAGGCCGAAGCCTACGGCGTTGACCGGGTTCCCGCGCTGGTGGTGGAAGGGGCGAAGGATTACGGGATCCGCTTCTTCGGGATCCCGGCGGGCTACGAGTTCACGAATCTCATCGATGCCATGGTCGTCGCCTCCACGGGCAAGCCGGCGCTGTCTCAGGAGACCCAGACCGCGCTGGCCGGGCTGACCTCCCCGGTCCACATCAAGGTGTTTGCCACCCCGACGTGACCCTACTGCCCCCGGGCCGTGCGCCTGGCTCACCACATGGCGGTGGCGTCGGACCAGGTCCGCGCCGACTGCATCGAAGCCAACGAGTTCCCGGAGTGGAGCCAGCAGTACCGCGTGATGGCCGTGCCGAAGGTGGTGATTAACGAACGGGTGCAGTTCGAGGGCGCCCTGCCCGAGCGGGATTTTCTGAGCGCCGTGCTGCGGGCCGTCAACGGCGGAGGGACCCTCGGTTAACCTGCTCTTCGCCTACGGAACGCTGATGCGCGGCCTGCCCCTCCATCACCTGATCGAGGGGCGAGCCGAGTTCCTCGCGCTGGGGAGCATCCGCGGCCGACTGGTGGACCTGGGTGGGTATCCCGGCGCGGTCGCTGACGAGGCCGGGATCATTCGCGGAGAGGTCTATCGCCTCCAGTCGCCGGATCTCCTGGCGGTGCTCGACTCGGCGGAAGGTTCCGAGTTTCCTCGCCGTCTGACCCCGGTGCGCCTCGATGACGGCCGCGAGCTGCGCGCCTGGACCTACTGGTTCAATGGGTCTTCTGGCCAGGCCGTTCCGATTGCGGACGGCGATTACCGCCGCCACGTGACGGCCCACTCGTTGCTGCGCTCGCGAACCCTCTTCACCTGACAGGAGGCGCCTGATGGCCGGCCTCAGCCCGTCGGAGCTCGTCAAGCATGATCAGGACCACCTGATCCATTCGCTCCACCACCCCCTGGACCACTCCGAGCCGCTGATCTTCGTGAAGGGGCGGGGAGCCGTCATCACTGACGTGCAGGGCCGGGAGTACCTCGACGGGCTTGCCGGGCTCTGGAATACCAACGTGGGGCATGGCAGGGAGGAGCTGGCCGAGGCGGCCGGGCGCCAGATGAGGGAGCTGGCCTTCTTCTCAGCCTACGCGGGGTCGTCCAACATCCCGGCCATCACCCTCGCGGACCGGCTGGTCGGCCTCGCCTACAAGAACATGCAGGCGGTCTTTTTCACTTGCGGGGGTGCCGAGGCCAACGAGTCGGCCTTCAAAACGGCGCGCTTCTACTGGAAGGCCAAGGGGAAGCCCGATAAGGTGAAGGTCATCGCGCGGCGCGAGGCCTATCACGGCACCACCCTTCAGGCGATGAGCGCCACCGGCATGGTGACCTACTGGTCGATGTTCGAGCCGCGCGTGCCCGGCTTCATCCACATCCAGCCCCCCTATGCCTACCGCTTCCAGGGCTGCCAGCCTGGCGAGACGGTCGGTCAGGCCGCAGCACGAGAACTGGAGGAGGCGATCCTCCGCGAGGGGGCCGACACTGTAGCAGCGTTCATCGCGGAGCCCATCAGCGGCGGAGGCGGCCTGATTGTCCCGCCCGACGACTACTTCCCCCGGATCCGGGAGATTTGCACGAAGCACCAGGTCCTGTTTATCGCCGACGAGGTCATCACCGGCTTCTGCCGCACCGGTCACTGGTTCGCGCTCACCCACTGGGGGGTGGAGCCCGACATCATGTCCTTCGCCAAGGGAGTCACCTCCGGCTATCTGCCGCTCGGCGGCATCATGGTCACGCGCGAGATCAAGGACGCCATGGACTCCGTGCCGCTGGAAAACCGCTGGATGCACGCCTACACGTACTCGGGGCATCCGACCTGCTGCGCCGTGGGGCTCCGAAACGTCGAGATCATGGAACGCGAGCGCCTGTGGGAGAACGCCGCCCGAATGGGGACGCGGCTCTGTGAAGGGCTCAAGCAAACCTTCGGGAGCCATCCCCACATGGGAGACATCCGGGGAGGGAAAGGGCTCATGGCCGCCATCGAGCTGGTGGCCGACCGTGGCACCAAAGCCACGTTCCCCCCCGAGCAGAAAGTGGGGCCGCGGGTCCAGGCCGAGATGATCAAGCGGGGTGTGGTGACCCGGACCCGCGGCGAGACGATCTTCTTCGCCCCGCCCCTGGTGGTGACCGAGGCCCAGGTGGACCGGCTGATCGCCGTGACCCGCGACGCCGTCAAGGCCGTTCTCACCGCGTAACGTTGGGAGTACACTGAGGGGGACCATGGCAGAATCGGTCACCCTGGAGCAGACCCTTTCCCGGCTCGCCCGCGAGGGAGAACTCTACGAGCAGCTTCCCGAAGGGCGCCTCCGCTGCTACGCCTGCGGCCACCGCTGCCTGATCCCCCCCGGCCAGAAGGGAATCTGCAAGGTCCGTTGGAACGAGGACGGCCGGCTCATGGTCCCCACCGGGTACGTGGCCGCCCTCCAGCTTGACCCCATCGAGAAGAAGCCGTTCTTCCACGCGTACCCCGGCGCCCGCGCGCTCTCGTTCGGCATGCTCGGATGCGACCTTCACTGCAGCTACTGCCAGAACGCGTTGACCTCGCAGGCGCTCCGCGATCCGGCGATGGGCGTGCCGCCCCAAGAGATCACGGCGAGCCAGATCGTGAACCTCGCCCTCCATAATCGCGCGCGGGTGCTCACCTCCACCTACAACGAGCCCCTGATCACGAGCGAGTGGGCGGTGGAGGTCTTCAAGGAGGGGCGGGCGCGCGGGCTCGTGTGCTCGTACGTCTCGAACGGCAACGCCACCGCTGAGGTGCTGGACTACATCCGGCCCTACGTGGACCTTTACAAGGTGGATTTGAAATCCTTCGACGACAAGCACTACCGCCAGCTCGGCGGAGTGTTGAAGACGATCCTCGAGGGGATCCGCATGATCCACGCGCGGGGGTTCTGGCTCGAGATCGTCACGCTGGTGATTCCGGGGTTCAACGATTCAGACGCGGAGCTGCGGGACGTCGCTCAATTCCTGGTTTCGATCTCTCGCGACATTCCCTGGCACGTGACGGCGTTCCACAAGGATTACAAGATGACGGATCCGCCCAACACCACCGTGAAGACGCTGATCCGGGCGGCTGAGATCGGCGTCGCGGAGGGGCTTCGCTACGTCTATGCGGGAAACATTCCCGGTCAGGTGGGCCCCTTTGAAAACACCTACTGCCACTCGTGCAGGGCCCTGCTGATCCAGCGCGTGGGCTATACCATCTTGATGGACATCCTGACCCCCACCAGTGGCGTCTGCCCGTCCTGCTTGTCTAAGATTCCAGGGGTTTGGAGCTAAAAAAATTTTCTCTTGAAATACTCGTCGTGTGTATAGTATTCATCATCCAAGGAGGTAGCGGCCATGGACCGCCACCAGCGACTTGCCATTCTCGCCGAAGCAGCTACCGGTGACCGAGAGCGCGGGCTGCCGAAGGGACCCAACCGACCCGGGGAGCCCGTCGGGATCACCAAGGTCCGCCTCCCGGGCGGGGGATCGACCCAGATCATGCGCGTCATGCAGACCAACGCGTGCTCCCTCTCATGTGGATACTGCCCCACCTTCTGCGGGGGGAAGGTGAAGCGCACGGCGCTCGCCGCCGAGGAGGTGGCCACCACCTTCATGCAGGCGCACAGGGCCGGGCTCGCCCAGGGGCTGTTCCTCACGTCTGGAGTGCCCGGCAAGCCCACGCGCGCCATGGATCGGATGCTCGCCGCGGTCGAAATCCTGCGTCTGAAGGAAGGCTACGCGGGGTACGTCCACATCAAGCTGCTTCCGGGGGCCGATTCGGCTCAAGTTGAGCAGGCCGCGCGACTCGCGAACCGGGTTTCGATCAACCTCGAAGGGCCTGGGGACACCTATGTCCGGAGGCTCGCCCGGGAGAAAGATTTCAGTGGCGACCTCCTCCCCAAGCTCGAGCTCGCCGGCCGCCTTCTCCGCGACAAGCGGCAGCGAGGATCAACAACCACTCAGTTTGTCGTCGGTCCATCAGGGGAAACGGACCGGGAGATCCTCCGCCTCGTGGCCCGCTTGGAACAGGAGCAACTTCTCCATCACGCCCACTTCAGCGCGTTCCAGCCGGTGGTGGGAACGCCGATGGAGGGCGAGAAGCCGACACCGGCGATGCGCGAGTTCAGGCTCTATCAAGCTGAGCACCTCCTCCGCCAGTACGGGTTTGGCTTCGACGACCTCCCGTTCGGCGCAGACGGAAACCTGCCCCTGGACGATGACCCCAAGACCGCCTGGGCTCTCCGCCACGCGGAGCAGTTTCCCCTGGAGATCGCCGTCGCGCCCTATGAACTTCTCCTTCGGGTACCGGGGGTCGGGCCAACGGCGGCCCGGACCCTGGTGCACGAACGACGGCGGAGTGTGATCCGAGGGCCGGAGGATCTGAGACGCATCGGCGTGGACACCGTTCGCGCGGGATACTTCCTGGCCCTCCGTGGTCGGCGCCTCGCCCCGGCGCTCCCGGCGCAGCAGCTCCGCCTCTTCCCCCACGGCCAGCACCTCACCCAGGCGCCCTGGAGAACTCCCGTTCCCCCGTGCGCGTACCGGTAAGAGCTTGTTCACCCGAACGGGGCGCATGTAGAATTGGCCAACACAAATGTCGGCGAGGGCCACGGCAGGCGCCAAAAGCCAGTTAAGGCTACCAAGACAGCTCGCCCAGCATTTTTGGGGGAAGGATGATCAAACACCTACTTGCACTGCTGATTGTCGCGGCATGGAGTATCTCGCCGGTAGCGAGTGCCGAGCGAGTCGCAAAGGTTGCCGTTCTTTCATCGGGGGTCGTCCTGCTTGATGGCAAGCAGACTACACTGCAAGCGCTCGAGGAGCACTTCAAGGGCCTGAAAGCCACGGGAGGCGCGGTTTGGTATTACCGCGAGAATCCCAGAGCTGAGCCGACCGCCCAGGCCATGGCTGTCGTTCAACTCATAATAAAGTATCAGCTGCCGGTTAGCATGTCGTCTAAGCTCGATTTTTCGGACTACATAGATCAGGACGGTATTTCGCGTCCCCGTCCACGGTAGCCCTAGCCCATGAGGTGGCTGTGTCTTGCGTTAGTCCTCAGTCAAGCCCATCCGCTCATGGCCGACACGCCCGGCAGCAGTGTCCCTGTCTATCGGCATGCGTACTATTTGTTTCTGACTGGTACGCCAAAGGGCTGTGAGGAGTGCTACATTCCACTTCTCATCACCAAAGAGCGCCTCGAAGACATAGCGGAATCACAGAAGATCGCGGAGTCTGTCCTGATCACTACGTACGAAAGGGACTCAATCTGGCAGGTCGAACCACCGGTCCTCATCAAGCCGACTGACATTGAGGTGCCCCAAAGAATGATTCGCGTTGGGACGCGAGCGTATAGATACCAGGAAATAGCCCCGGCAGAAGTGCTTAAACTGCTCGAGAATCCGCAAGGTAGGATCCCGATATCCAGACTCAAGGCACCCCCTAGCCGTGAGTCCTTGGCAGATCTTGTCTCGGATTTTCGGGCGATCAAGTAGTGAGCGAGTGGCCATGGAACCCCGCATCAGCCTGGTAACTCTCGGCGTATCTGACCTTGCTCGGGCAACTCGTTTTTACGAGGGTGTCCTCAGGCTCCCTCGGCTTGAGTCTCCGCCGACGATTACGTTCTTCGAGCTTGGCAAGATCTGGCTCGCGCTATTTCCACGAGACGACCTTGCCGCCGACGCGGGCGTGCCAGCAGAGGGCTCTGGATTCCCAGGCTTCGCGCTCGCGCATAACGTGCGTTCTGAAGCTGAGGTTGATCGTCTTCTCGAAGAAGTCGCTGCATCGGGCGGACGCATCGTGAAGCCCGGACAGCGTGCGGATTGGGGAGGGTATTCCGGCTACTTCGCCGACCCGGACGGGTTTCTGTGGGAAGTTGCCTGGAATCCACACTTTCCTCATGTATAGCCGATTTTGCCCAGCAGTCTGGCCGTGAAGGCATTGGAGTAGAGTAGACGTATGGGAACGGAGCCTGACCGGCCGGCGGTCGTGATCTACGACGGCGAGTGCCCGATCTGCCAGGGGGGGGTGCGCTGGGTCGAGCGCCGCGCCCTGCCTGGCCAGTTCGAGTTCCTCCCCTGCCAGTCACCCGAGCGGCGGGCTCGCTTCTCCTGGATGGCCGAGGAGACGTGCCTCGAGGCGCTCCAGCTCGTGCTTCCCGACAGCCGCGTCCTCTCGGGTGAGGCTGCCATCCGGGAAATCCTCCGACGCCTCCGCGCCTGGCGCTGGCTGGCGCGTCTCTTCGGGCTTCCCGGTGTGAGGTTCTTCGCGCCGAGCCTCTATCGGTTGGTGGCCCGGCACCGTTACGCGATCTCCGGCGCGGTCGGAAAGCGCTGATGCCCGACCTGGCCGGGAAGGTGGCGCTGGTGACGGGGGCCTCGAGCGGCATCGGCGAGGCCACTGCTCGCGAGTTCGCGAGGGAGTGGGCGCGGGTGGCCCTGCTCGCTCGGCGGGAGGACCGGCTGGAGGCGGTGGCCGATGGGATCCGGCGCGAGGGCGGGCAGGTGATGGTCTGCGTCGGAGACGTCACCGATCCCGGAGCGGTCCAGGCCGCCGTGCAGGACGTGCTCGCCCATTGGAAGCGCCTCGACATCCTTGTGAATAGCGCGGGGCGGGGCATGGCGGCGCCTTTCGAGGCAGTAACCGCGCAAGAGTTCCGGGACCTCGTGGAAATAAACCTGGTCGGCGTCCTGACGGCCACTCAGGCCGTCCTCCCGGCGATGCTCCAGCAGGCCTCCGGCCACATCTTCAACATCAGTTCGGTGGCGGGGCGGCGCGGGATTCCCTTCCGGTCAGCCTACAGCGCCACCAAGTTTGCCCTGGTGGGTCTCACCGAGTCCCTGCGTCAAGAGCTGAAGGGGACGGGGATTCACGTGAGCTTGGTCTATCCGATCTACACGGAGACCGAGTTTCACGCTGTGGAGCCGAAGAAGGTCCAGCCGCGACGGTTTGGTCCGGTCCAGTCCCCCCACCAGGTGGCCAGGGCCATCGTGCGCTGCGCTCGGCGCCCGCGCCCCGAGGTGTATCCGTACCCGCCTGCCCGGATCCTGGCGGTTCTAAGCGCCCTGGCCCCGGGGTTGGTGGACTGGATCATGATGCGGCTCATGCGCCGTTGATCCCGCCTCTCACCCCCGCCGAACTCTGAGCACCCGCCACCCCAGAAGCGCGAGCGCGAAGATTGTCGCGCCGATCAGGACGAGATACTCGACGCGCTCGATGCGCTCCACGTACGGGCCGAGCCCGTAGCCGATGGCATAGCCGATGCCGACGGCGTACGGCACGTAGAGCAGGGCGCCGAGCACATTCGCCGCCAGGAAGGCGAGGGGGCGGAGGCCGGCGGCCCCTGCCAGGGGGCCGGCCATGAAGCGGAGGCCCGGGATGAACCGCGCGGCGAAAACCCCCAAGGGACCGTGGCGGGTCACGAAGCGCCAGACGGATTCCTGTCGCTCGGGCGTCACTCCGACCCGCTGCCCGTAGCGCTCGATGGCCCCGCGCCCGTACTCGCGCCCGATCCAGTAGCCGAGGTTGTCGCCCGCCGCCGCGCTGATGATGCCCACGACGAGGACCAGCGGCAGGCGCAGCTCTCCCCGCCAGACCAGGTAGCCCGATAGTGCGAGGATCGTCTCCTCGGGGACGGGCAGTCCCAGGTTGCCGAGGACGACGAACAGGAAGATGGCGGGGTAGCCCCAGTGGCCGATCAGCTCGCCGACATCAGGCATGGGGGGAAGCCCTCTGCCGGCGTCCCCTGACCACGCTCAGGTGACCGTCTTCTTCGAGGATCACGTAGCGCACGTCCCGGAGTGAGACCACTCCCTCGCGGCGAAGGGCCGCCCGAAATTCTGGCAGGCTCAGCTGCTCCCGCCGAAGGTTCTCCCAGAGGATTCGGCCACTCCTCACGAGCACCGTGGGTGTGTGCTCGATGAACCGTTCCACCCGCTTGGACCGGAACGTGATCCAGGCGACACCGGCGTTCAGCAGGAAGATCACCGTGGCCCCGAAGAGCCCCCCGCCGAGCGAGGTGTCGTTGCCGATGACGGCGTTCTGGACCACGTTGCTGATGATCAAGAGCACCACGAAGTCGAAGGCCGTCATCTGCCCGAGTTGACGCTTGCCTGCCAGGCGAAACGCGACGAGCAGGAACAGGTACACCGAAACCGATCGGATCAGTTTCTCGACCAGCGAGATATCGGGGATCAGAATGTTCACGGGCACCTCCCGACGCCTGGTTTTTCGCGCCACTGTATCAGAGTTTGATTTCCCCCTTCAAACGCCGTCCCCTCGCCCCCGCGCTCCTAGCCCGCCACCGGTCGTTCCGCTGTAACGGCATCCTGACCTCCGCCCCTCCGCGTTTAAAAAGGGTATCACCGAAGGAGCCGATGGTGCCGTGACGTCTACCGCCGCACGGGCCTGCACGTCCTGCAGGAGTCCCGGTCCCAGTTGATTGACGCGGGGCCGCGGGGCCGTTATGCTGGCATGCGATGATAGGAGGCCGCGGCTCCGCGCATTCCTTGGTTCTCCTCAAGTCCCCGAGTCCCCGCCGGCCTCTCGTCATCACAGGGTTGGCGCTGGCCTTGATTCTTGCCCCGGCGCTCCAGGCGGCCAGTCTCGCCGGGTTTCGCGCCCTTAATTTCGCCCTCGACCGCCCCTGGAACTACCTCGCCTATGGACTCGGGGCCCCCTACGTGGGGCTCCTGCTCTGGCGCCGTCACCCCCGCTGCCGCTTCGCCGCATATGTGTTCCTGACCCACGAAACGTTCCGTGGTCTCCACTTTCGTCGCTGGGACGCCGTCGGCGTCGCCGTGGCGTGGATCGTCCTCCTCCAGCTTCCGGCCGCCCGCCGCTACGCTCCTTCCCTCCGTGCCGTAGAGATTCTAGCGAGGGTTTGGCGCTACCTCGGTCGATCGTGATGGCCTTTCGCTCGTTCGTCCGTCCGCCTCGAGGACTGACCCTCACTTCGAGCGCTCTGCCGCAGCAGGCAGGGCAGCCGTCGGGTCCTTTACGAGCACGAGGAAGAGCACGGCCATGGCCGCCATGAGGACGGCGATCATGCTGAAAGCGGCGCCATAGGAGAGGGCGGCGATCAGGAAGCCCGCCATGATCGGCCCGGCCGCCTCGCCGCTGTCCCAGATCGTTCCGAAGACCCCCATCGCCGATCCCATCCGGCCGGCCTTGACCAGGTCCGCGACCAGCGCTGTGGTCGAAGGGGTGACGATGGCGACTCCGAGGCCGAAGAGGGCGGAGACCGGCAAGAGCAGCCAGAACGAGGCGAGGGCGGGGATCGCGGGGAGCGTGGCGGCGCAGAGGAACAGGCCGGCCAGGATCATGGGCTTCCGGCCGAGGCGGTCCGAGAGCCGCCCCGAGAGCGGTTTGGCCAGCATGGTCGTGGCGAGCTGGGCTCCCATCACCAGGGCGATCTGCGCATCGTTGAGGCCGATTCCCTTGGCGTAGGGTGGAAAGAAGCCGAGGAAGGCGCCGTAGCCGACGTAGAGGGCCGCTTCCAGCGTCGAGGCGATCACCACGGCGCGGCTCGAGAGGACTTCCCCGATCCCGCCCCAGAACTGCCGCGAGCGTTCACCAAGGCTCCCGCCCGGGGAAGGGCGTTTCTCGTCGGCGGGCAGGCGGAGGACCATCAGGAGCGGGAGCAGGCCGAGGATCCCGACGGCCAGATAGGTCGTCGAGTAACTGGACGTGTAGAACAGGAGAAGGCCGCCGAGCAGCGCCCCCGCCGTCGCTCCCAGGTCGCTGGCCGCAGCGAACCAGCCCAGCTTCTCCCCGCGTCCCCGCTGGGAGAGGTCGGCCACGAAGGCCGAGGCCACCGGCGAGAAGATGGCCGTGGCAAACCCGTGGAGGAAGCGGAGCGCAAGGAGCGGGCCCGTCGAATGGACAAAGGGGTAAAGGAATGGAGGGCCGGCGAAGAAGAGACACCCGAGAAGCATCATGCGCTTGCGCCCCAGCAGATCAGAGAGGGCGCCGGCCGGGAGCTTGACGACGACCCCGGTGATGGTCGAGGCGGCCACGATGAGGCCCATCAGCTCGGGGGCGGCGCCCAGGTCCTGGGCGAAACGCGGGAGAACCGGGCTCCGCGCCATCTGGTAGCCGAGCCGGGCCAGGAAGCCGGCCAGGACCAGCGTGATGAATGCCGTCATGCGAACACGAGGCTCTGAGTCATCCTTATCCCCGGAGGGAGAAGATCAGGATCCCGAGCGCCCCGGCCGTGATGATCACCGCGGGCTCCGGGATCTTGAGGCGGGTGAGGATCGCGAGGGTGGTGAGCGCCATGAGCAGGGTGGGAAGATCGAAGATCGCCCGGCGCGCCAGCACGAAGCACGCCCCGGCGATGGCGCCGGCCGCGGCCGCCGTCACGCCTTTGACGAACGCCTTCACCTGGGGATTTTCGCTGAAGCGGTCGAACCAGGGGTACGGGACCACGACGAACAGGTACACCGGGAGAAAGACCCCGATGGCCGCCGTCAGCGCTCCGACCTGCCCGCCGACGAGGTAGCCGATAAAGGCGACCGTGATCACGACGGGCCCCGGCGTGATCATGGCGACCGCGACGGCGTCCAGGAACTGTTTGTCGTTCAGCCAGCGGTACTCCTGAACGACGCCACCGTAGAGGAAGGGCACAATGGCCAGTCCACTTCCAAAGACGAAGGCGCCCGCCTTGATGAAGAACCAGAGGATTTGCCCCAGGGTCCCGAGGGAGGCGGGGACACCCATGCCCGTCAGCAGGGACGCCGGGAGAGGCACCGCGGCCAAGAGGGACGTCCGCGCCCCCAGAAAGGCGCGGAGCCACCTGGGCGGCGCCTCGATCAGAAGCACCGCGACGCCGCAGAGGATGAAGAGCGTCGCGATCTCCGACTCCGTCCAGGCCGTCACGAGGGCCATCACGGCAAAGACGGACCACAGGAGCCAGTTCGAGCCGATGGTGAGCCGCGTGAGTTTGTAGGCGGCGCGCACGATGATGCCGATCACCGCGGCACCGACGCCGTAGAACGCCGCCTGCATCCACGTGAGCCCGCCGTACCGGACGTAGAGCATGCCGATGCCCACGGTCATCACGTACGAGGGGAGGATGAAGGCCAGCGCCACCAGCGTGGCGCCCCACACCTTCGAGTGGATGTAGCCCAGGCAGATGGCGAGTTGGGCGGCGAGGGGTCCCGGCGCCAGTTGCGACAACGCCAGCCCCTTCATGTAGTCTTCCTTGGTGAACCACTTCCGCTGTTCCACCAGATCGCGCTGCATGTAGCCGACGAGCGCCACCGGACCTCCGAAACCGAGGCTTCCCAGGTAGAGGAAATACCGGACCAGCTCCCAGAGACGGGGCACGGGTTGGCTCCTCGTCACTCCGAAAAATTCAGCGTGCGGCCGCTTCCGGCGCGCGTCGCCTTCTCATACACGACCACCGCCGCCGCCGCGTCCTGCAACGCCGTTCCTGTGCTATCGAAGATGATGATCTCCTCCTCCGAGGCGCGCCCGCGTTTCAGTCCGGTGACCACTTCATGGAGTTCAGCGTGGACGTCCTCCCGCGTCACCAACCCGCTCTCCAGCGCGTGATGGAGCTCGCCGATGGTGGCGCACTGCTCCAGAATATCCACCACGATCGTGCTGCGTGCCAGGAGTGCCGGATCCAATTCCTGTTTCTCGGGGCTGTCGGCCCCCACGGCCGCGATGAAGGTCCCCGGTGGCACATCCTCCCGCTTCAGGAAGAACTGCCTCGACGGCGTGCAGGTGACGCAGATATCACTCTGGCCGACGGCATTCGAGAGATCACGGACCGCCTTCACCTCGATTCCTAGCTCGTCTGAAAGATCGTGCGCAAAGCGCCGGGCCCGGTCTTCGTCCCTGTCAAAGGCATGCACCCGCTCGAGGGGACGCACCTTGGCGAGCGCTCTGAGCTGAATCCGGCCCTGGGTGCCGCACCCACAGATGGTTGCAACCGTTGAATCGTGCCGGGCGAGGTGCTTGGCCGCCACCGCCGTCGCTGCTCCGGTTCGCAGGATCGTGATTTCAATCGAGTCCATGAGGGCCAGCGGGTAGCCGTTCTCTGCGTCACAGAGCAGAATGATGCCCTGGATCGTGGGCATTCCAAATCGGTTCATGTTTTGAGGGAAGTTCCCGTTGGTCTTTGCCGCAAAGTATGTTTTTCCGAGCTCCAGCCCCGCGGCCTTGATATGGAACCCGCCTTCGTGCGAGTGGATGCCCAGGACTCCCGGCGGCAGGGTCTTGCCCTCCGCATGCAGCTTGAAGGCCTGTTCGACGGCCGCGATGCACTCGTCGAGGCTCAACAGCGCCGCAATCTCTCGGCGTGTGAGCAACAGGGTGCCGGATGGCTTCATTTAGGTTCGTTCCGCCATGGTCGCGTAAAGGCCATCGAAGAGGGTCATCCCGTGAGCCAGGACGTCCTGGTCGTCTTTGAGCGCCGCCAGCAATCCGCGAATAGCGAGGTCGATGCCGCGCGCCTCCTCCCGGTGAAACTTCTGGTCGCGCAGGTCCACCTCATGGACGATCTCCGCCAACTGGGCAAGCCGGCGCTCGTGGAGGCCGAACCGCTTGAGGAGCGTCTCGAAGGTGCAATCCTCCCCCTGATGGCCGAACTCGGCGCCCATGGCATCGAAGGGGATCGCGTCGGCGGGGAAGTCGTCCACCGGCACGAAGAGGAACTGCGCGTCGGGGTCGATGAAGCGCTTGATCAGCCAGGCCGACGCGATCCTGTCAACGTGGGGTCGGGGCCGGGTGATCCACCGCCGGCCCTTGAGCGACTCGAGCGGGATTTCGGTGCGGCCTGGGGTCGCGATGGTGCTCGGGGGGTGAAGCCGCATTTCGATGGTCTCTCTGAGCCGTTTGACTTCCTGGTAGCCGGGCGCGTCGAAAAAGTCGATCTCCCTGATCCGTTCGAGGTCTCGCGCGAGGCGGGCACGCTCCTTGTCGCGCTGCGCCGGGCTGGTCCCTGTCACCTTTCGGTCCAGCTCGCGGAGGAGCTTCCGGTAGCGCTCGGCGAGCCGGCGGTAATCGCAGTTGCGCGCGTCCTGAAAGCGTCGGATTACCTCGGCCGGCTTCAGGTTCTCGATCCTGTCCACCTTGAGGAGCGTGGCTTCGCCGCCGTCCTTCTGGACTTCCTGGGTCAGCCACTGGAACTGCTCGTAGTTCTCGGGGGTGAAGGGGAGCAGGTACACGGAGTTCTTCAGCGCGACGGCTCCCAGGGCTCGAAGCTTCCTCCAGGCGCGGACCCGGAGGCTCGACGGGTGGGGGGGGAGAGTGACGATCAGGAGTAGCCAGGCATCCATCGGTTGCGTCCGTGCATCAGCTGTTGCGATCCTAAATTACATGTTTCATCGCGTCAAGCCCCCGGCCGATATTCGGCTTGACTTATGTCATCGTCAGGTGTTTAGTATATCTTGGGAGGTGGGCAATGAACCGGTTGGATCGACTCTTGCGCGACGAAGTGTCCCGGCGCCTGGAGAGCATCGCAGGGACCTGCCCCGAAGGGACCTTTAGCTTCATAAGCTGTTACCACCCGACCCTGCGGGGACGGCTGGAGGAGGCGGAGGAACGGCTTGCCGGGCTGAGGGCCGAGATCCTGGACCGGTACGCGGCCTGGCAAGCCGGCTTGAAGGAGATCGAAAACCTCTGGGCCCTCGCGGCGTTGAAGCGGGCTGAGCCGGGGGCAATCGAGGACTTGAAAAGCGCGGCCTAGGGTCGGCGGCGGAAGCGGTCGAAGAGACCCTGGGGCGGGGGCGCGCTGAGCCGCGCCGTGATGAAAGCTTCCCTGAGGGTGTCGAAACGCTGCCAGTAGTCGGGGAGCGTCCGCGCCAGCGCGGTCTGGCCTGCCAGGAGCCGGGCCGTCTCCTCCGGGCCGCGGGCGTCCTCCGCCTGGGTGACTTTCTGGAGCTGTTCCGGGGCGAGACCCTCCAGGAACGCCGTCCGCAAGTGCAGCAGCAAATCGCGCACGAGCCCCTGAAATTCCTGCCTGTCACTCGCGCTGTTCGCCTCGGGCGCCGGGCCGCCGCGAGCGCGTCGAAGCTGGACCAGGAGATCCATACAGACGAACTCCACCGATTCCTCGATGCGCTCCCGCACGAGAGCCTCGATGCGCTCCGGCAGCCCGCGCGGGTCATTGGGGTCGCGCCGGAGTGATGTGTTGAAGGGGGTGCTCACCGGGCCAACATCCGCTGGAGCCCTGCGGGGAACTCGATGGGGTCGAGGTCGAAGGCCCGGAAGAAGGGCCCGGGGTCGCACACGTTGTCCTCCTGGAGCATCGTGAGCTGGTCCAGGCTGAGCGGGAAAAGGGGGAGCGGCTCCAGCAGCCACGTCAAGGCCCGCATGAGGCTCACGGGGTGGTACACCTTTCTCACTTTGCTCTTGCGCAGCGCCACGCCGATCAGGTCGAGGATCTCCGTGAAGGCGTAGGCGCGCGGCCCGCCTACCTCGTAGGTTTGGCGCGTGCTTTCCGGGCGCTTCAGCGCCCGCGCGAATCCCTCCGCCACCTGCTCGACGGGCACCGGCTGGAGCCGGTAGCTCCCATCACCGATCACCGGCACCGCCGGCAGCCACCTGATCAGCCGGGCCAGCATCGAGACGAACCCATCGCCCTTGCCGTAGATGACGGAGGGACGGAAGATCGTCCACTCGAGCTTGCTCCCCCGAACGGTCTCCTCCGCCTCCCATTTCGTCCGATGGTAGCGGGACCGGGCATCGGGGCGCGTACCGAGGGCGCTCATCTGGAGGAAGCGGGGGACTTCGGCTGCCTCGGCGGCCTTCACCATGTTGGCTGTGGCGACCGAATGGTACCGGTCGAAGGTGACGCCGCGTCCGGGGTACTCGCGGATGATCCCCACCAGATGAACGAGGGCGCGGCACCCTTCCATCGAGGCCTCGATGCCCTTGGGGAGGAGCACGTTGCCGGGAACCCTCTCGATCCCCTCGAAGCCCTTGAGGTCCGCCTCCGAGCCGGGGCGGACCAGACAGCGGACCGTGAAACCGTGGGCCTGAAGGGCGCGGATCACGGCCTTGCCCACGAAGCCGGTCCCGCCTGTGAGAAAGATGCGTGGCATCGGGGGAAACCCCACGAGATCCTACCACCTTTTTGTCCCGTCCTCCCGGGGTTGCCGCTATCATAGGGGCATGTCCCGGGCGATGCTGTTTCTCGGTTGCGGGCTGGCGCTCCTGACGGCGGGTTCGGCCCAGGCGAGCCAGCTAGAGCTGAGGGGGGTGGACGAAGCCGTCCAGCTTGCGATGAGCGCCGGCGATGTTCCCGGTGCCGTCATCCTCGTGGGGCAGGGCGAGCGCATTCTCTATCGGAAGGCCTTCGGCTTCCGGAGCCTTGTCCCCAAGCGGGAGGCCATGACCGAAGACACCGTATTCGATATTGCCTCCCTCACCAAGGTCGTGGCCACCACCCCCGCGGTGCTCCTCCTCTGGGAGCAGGGGCGCCTGAGCCTGGACTCACCGCTCGGGAGATATCTGCCGGAGTTTAGCGGGGGCGCGTATCGCGCCGTGACGGTGCGTCAGGTCCTCACCCACACGGCGGGATTCCCGGACCTGCCCTCGACGGCCGCGATGCGCGAGGGTTTCCCGAAGGCCGCCGCCCTCCTCGCCCGGAGCGATCCTCAGTTTTCTCCGGGCGCGTCCTTCCGCTACACTGACACGGGGTTCATCCTCCTCGGGGAACTCGTCCGTCGGGTCAGCGGGGAGCCGCTGGACCAGTTCGCGCGGAGGTATTTCTACCTGCCGCTCGGCATGAGCGAGACGACCTTCCGTCCCGGGCCAGCCCTCCTGCCGCGGGTCGCTCCCACGGAAGCGCTGAACGGGCCGATGCTCCGCGGCGTCGTTCACGATGGCAACGCCCGGCTCCTCGGTGGCGTCGCGGGCCACGCGGGGCTCTTTTCCACGGCGGACGACCTGGCGCGATTCGCGCGGATGCTGGTGTCGGGGGGACAGGGGCCCACGGGACAGGTGATGAAGCCGAGCACCGTCGAAGCGATGTGGAGCCCCACCCAGGTGGGTGACGTGATCCGCAACCTGGGCTGGGACGTGGCCTCTCCCTTCTCAGGCAACCTGGCTCCCTTCTTTCCCCGGGGCTCGGTGGGGCACACGGGGTTCACCGGCACGGCCCTCTGGATTGATCCCGAGAGCCGGACGTATCTGATCATCCTCACCAATCGGGTTCACCCGTACGGCAAGGGGTCGGCCCAGACCCTTCGCGCGAAGGTGACCGCCGAGGTGGGCGCTGCGCTCTTTCACCCGCCGCTCCCGGCGGCGGTCCGGGCCATGCCGGAGAGTGCTTCCACGGCGGCCGAGATGCCGGTCTCGCCCGGGCCGGTGCAGAGCGGACTGGATGTTCTCGTCGCGGAGCAGTTCGCGCGTCTGGCCGGCCGCAGGGTGGGCCTCGTCACCAATCAGACCGGCGTGGATTCCCGGGGCCGGCGCGGCATCGATCTGCTGGCCGCCGCTCCCGGGGTCAGGCTGAAGGCGATTTTTTCTCCCGAGCACGGGCTGACCGGCGAGGCCACCGGAGACGTTCCGCACTGGCGCGACCCGGCCAGGGGGATTCCCGTCTGGAGCCTCTACGGGGACGACCGCCGCCCCACGGCCGCGATGCTGAAGGGGGTGGACACGCTCGTGGTGGATCTCCAGGACGTCGGGGTGCGCTACTACACCTACCTGGCGACGCTCCTCTACGTGCTGGAAGAAGGGGCCCGCCGCGGGCTGCCCGTCGTCGTCCTGGACCGCCCGAATCCCATCACGGGAAAGGTCGTCGAAGGGCCACTGATGGATCCCGACCTGCGCTCGTTCACCGGGCCTCACGCGATCCCGGTGAGGACCGGGCTCACCATCGGCGAGTTTGCCCGGCTGGTGGCGGCCGAGCGAAAGATCCCGGTCTCTCTCACGGTCGTGCCGATGACCGGCTGGCAGCGCGCGCTCTGGTATGACGAGACGCGTTTGCGGTGGGTCAATCCGTCGCCGAATATTCGCTCAGTGACCCAGGCCCTTCTCTACGCGGGGATCGGGTTGCTCGAGGGAACGAACCTCTCGGTGGGGCGGGGGACCGACGCGCCGTTCGAGGTGGTGGGCGCCCCGTGGATCGACCCCGTCGCGCTGGCCGAGGCGATGAACCGGAAAGGGTTACCCGGGGTGAGCTTCCAGCCTGGCGTCTTCACGCCCTCGGCCGATGCCTACGCCGCGCAGCAGGTGAGCGGGGTCCGGCTTCAGGTGACCGACCGCGACGCGATCAGGCCCGTGACCGTCGCGCTGGCGCTGGCTGAAGAGATCAGGGCGCGATATGGCCAGCAGTTCAACGCCGAGGCCATCCAGAACCTCCTGGTGAACCGGTCCACCATGTGGGCCTTCCTGCGCGGGGAGCCGCTGCCGAGGCTCATGGCCTGGGCCGAGGCCGAGCGGGCCGACTTTCTGCACCGCCGGGCGTCGTACCTCATCTACCGCTAACGCCCCTCACCCTGCCCTCTCCCCCCGAGGGGGCGAGGGTGGTTCGAAAGTTTCCTCTCCCCCGCTGGGGGGAGAGGATCAAGGTGAGGGGGGCTAGTCGCGTTCGACAACTCTGAGGCCCAGCGGCAGAGGGTCTC
>CAYRZF010000009.1:0-23695 GCA_964428805.1 uncultured bacterium
CCCCAGCCCCGCGACGTCCTGCGGCTCGCACTGCCACGCCCATCAGCGCGGGGGCCCCTTGACGACGAATCCTGGAATCCCCTTCCCGTCCAGTTCAGCCTTCGCCGCTTCCGCCTCCTTCCGGTCGGGGAAGCCGCCGACCCGCACGACGTGGACCGTCCCCTTCTCACCGCCGACGCGGCGAATTTTCACGTCCATCCCCGCGTCGGCCAGCTCTTTGGAGAGCGCGACGGCATCGCGGAGCGGCATCGGCGGGCGCACGACGGCGCCGCCCTTGACGGCGTCGGCCCGCAAGCCCTTGGCTTTGACCTTGTCGTAGACGTCCCGCTGGCGGACACCTGCCACGAAGATCTCGTTACCGCTCCCTGCCCCCCCTCCGCGCGTCACCGTCGCGCGCTGGACGGAGTATTTCTCGCCGGTCAGCCGCGCGGCGAGACGCGCGGCGTTCTTGGGATCGCTGAAGGCCCCAACCTGAACCCAGTAGTCTCCTTTGGACGGGGCGGCGGGCGCGCTGACGGCCGGCTTGGGAGCCGGCCCGGTGAGCTTTTCGGCGACCTTGGGTGCCGGGGGAGTCGAGGGCGCAGCGGGTACCGCCGGCTTGGGGGTTGGGGGCGCAGGCTGCTCGGCGACCTTGGGTGCCGGTGGGGTCGGGGGGGCCGTGGGCGCCGCGGGAGCAGGAGGCGGGGATGGCGGCGGCTGAGGCGCCACCGGCTGAGGCTTGGGAGGCGGCGCCTGAGCGGGCTTGACGATCGGAACCGTGGGCTTTGTGGAAGGCCCGAGCCAATCAAGCACGTAGGGCAGCGCGAGCACACCCACCACCGCTAAGGTGATGACGATGAGCAGCGCCCGGAACCACATGGCCGCGAAGATGCTCCGCCCCGCCTCCTCTTCTTCGTATTCCTCTTCGTCTTCTTCGTAGTCGTCGCGCTCAGGGCTCATCCAGGCGACCTTATTCCCTCGGGCGGGTTTTACGCGGCGTCAATCTTATCATGGACCGGCAACGCAACAAACTGATTTTGCTTTGGGTTCTGCCGAGTTAGCACCCTGCCCCAGGGTCAGTGCTTGAGGAGAGGGATGCCACCCGTCCGGACAGGGGCCCGGTGAAAGACCAGCTCACCCACGAGCGACTCGGCCTGGCTCCCGGTGTCGTTGGAGTCGATCATGATCGCCACCTTCCCCACCTGCGGCGGTTCCTTGCCGAAGAGACCCACGTAATCCTGGTACACGTTCCGCTCCTCCTGGACCCACTGGCCCAGCCGCTCCGCTCCGCTCTGGAGCACCGTGAGCTTCACGCTGGAGGACTGGGGACTCGTCGTCTGGAGGCCCACCGGAGCCCGCGTGTCCCAAATGTACCCCACCACATCGCTATTGATCCGGGGAAACGGCCACCGGGGAAAAATCACGTACACCTGGGCCGCCTGGTCATCGGCGGACCGCTCGCGAATATCCCCGCCGGCAGGAAGTTTGCTGACCTTCCAGGACCAGGTCAGCAACGGAAATTCCTTGACGTCCAGCACCACGTCCCGATAGAGGGCGAAGGAAGTCCGCTCGCTCGAGAGCCGGAACACGACGCGCCCTTCGTCCCTCACCACGTCCACCTGCGCCCGTCCCGCGAACTCTTTCAACTCCCAACCCGCGGGCGGCCCTGAAATTGGCAGCCTGGTCGGGATCTCGTCCAGGATCTTCACCACCACCCGGTCCCCGGGACCGCCGCGCGGCACCACCGCCATCGCCCGCTTCTGGGATGACTCCTTCCCTCGAGGAGTTTCCTCGGAAGGGTCGGTCGCCACCGGAGGGGGCGAAGGAGGCCTCTGGGTCGCCGGGTCCGGGACAATGGGTTTGGCGAAGCCGGCGGGACGGTCGCTCACCGACGGGGGAGGAGGTGTGCGAGGCGCAGGCGCAGCGGCGGGGGGGGCCGCGGGCGCCGGCGCCGTGACCGTCGGCACGCTGGACGGCGCCCCCTCGAAGAGGCGGCTATAGAAGTGGCGGTGGCGGGGACTGGCAACAAGCAGCCCGACGACGGCGAGCACCACGCCGATGCCGACGGCCACGCCGACCGGTGAGCCGCGCCGACCCCGGCGGCGCGTCATCGGCGCCTCCGCACGCGGCCTTTCGGCGCGAGGCGAAAGAGCAGGCGCACGGGCGAGCCCGTGAAGCCGAATGCCTGGCGAAGCGAGCCGATCAGATAGCGCTCGTAGGAGAAGTGGATTTTATCTGGCTGGTTGACCCGCACGGCGAACGTCGGGGGCGCGACGCCCACTTGGGCGGCAGAGTGGAGCGTGAGAGGGATCCCTTTGTGGCTCACCGGGCGCCGTTCCATGGCCTGGCCGAGCGTCTTGGCGACAAGGGCGGGCGGGATCCGCTTCACCGCCTCGGCGGCCACTTGGTCTACGGCGTCGAACAGCTCCTCCAGCCCCAGGCGCGTCACCGCCGAGGTGAAGGCGACCGGAGCGTACACGAGAAATGGGACGCGGTCGCGGATCTGCTCGACGACCTCGGCGCGTCGCACCATCCCCCGCGGAACCAGGTCCCACTTGTTCACCGTGACCACGGTCGCGCACCCGGCGTCATGGGCGTAGCCCGCGATGTGAGAATCTTGCGCCGTCATACCCTCCGAGACGTCCAGGAGCAGGATCGCTACCTGGGCACGCTCCAGGCTCCGGAGCGCCATTACGACGGCGAGCTTTTCCAAGGGCTCGGTGACCTTTCCCTTGCGGCGGATTCCCGCGGTGTCGATGAGAACGTACGCGCGGCCACGGTAGGAAAACGGCGTGTCCACCGCGTCGCGGGTCGTCCCCGGCGCCTCGTGAACCAGGACACGCTCCGATCCGAGCAGGGCGTTTACGAGCGAGGACTTGCCGACGTTCGGCCGTCCCACGACCGCCACTCTCACCGCCTCCCCCTCCGGCGCGCCGGACGGGGCCGGGGCCGCCTCCCGGAGTGACTCCAGCAGTTCCGCCACGCCCCGACCGTGCTCGGCTGACACCGCGGAGACCCGCGGGAACCCAAGCTCGTACACTTCCCCCAGCAGGGCTTCCTGCGCGGGGCCCTCGACCTTGTTGGCCACCACGACCACCGGCCGCTGGCTCTTCCTGAGAATTCTGGCGATCTCGTGCTCCATCGGCGTCACGCCCGTCCGGCCATCCACCACGAAGAGGACCAGGTCCGATTCCTCGATGGCCGCTCTCACGTGGCGGCCCACCGCCTGGACGAGATCGTGATCGGAGGTGAGATCGAAGCCCCCGGTGTCCACGACCGTCGCCTGCCACCCCGCGAACTGCACGAGGCCGTAGAGCCGGTCCCGGGTGACGCCCGGCACGTCGCGCACCAAAGCCTGGCGGCGCCCCACCAGCCGGTTGAAGAGGGTGGACTTGCCGACGTTGGGGCGCCCCACGATGGTGATGACAGGCCTGACCATCAGACGGTGACGAGGTTCTCGAGCAGAGCGGTCAAGAGGGCCCGCGCCGTTGACGCCGCGGGGCGGACGGGCACCCCGAGGGCGGCTTCCAAGTCCGCCGCGGTGAGGTCGTCGAGGAACACGTTGGCCTCATCCCTGAGCGCCACGTCGGGAAGCAGCACGAGGTCGCCGAGCGAGCGGCCTGACAGCTGCGCGAGAATGTCCTGACCCGTCAGCAGACCGGCCACGCCGATGTTCCCGCCGAAGAACTCGTTGACCACGGGCAGCACGGTGACTGTCAGGCCGTCGACCCGGACCTGGTCAAGCAAGGCGCCGAGGCGCGCAGCGAACATCTCCCCCGTGACGACGCTCACGGCTCGGGCGGGCTGGACCTCCCGCGGCAGGTGCTGGAGCGCGCGCCGAAACTCCTCGGTGAAACGGCGGACCAATCCCACCCCGTCCTCGACCAGCGGGAACCCCTCATAGTCGCGGGTCGGCGGCGGTTCGAGCCCGCCCGCCAGGTACAGCTCGTCGGCGGCGAACACGAGCCGGCTGCCGAGGCGTCTTCGATACTCCCGCTGCCACGCCTCGATGGCGCCCACCAGGTCACGAGCCTCGGCCGGCGTCACCGTTCTCAGAGCCGGCAGCCGTTCGCGGAAACGGGTGAGCCCCACCGGCACCACCGCCACCGTCGCGACGCCCGGGTAGAGCTCAGCCAGATCCTTCACGCTCTTCTCGAGGTGGGGGCCGTCATTCCACTCAGGACACAACACGATCTGGGCGTGCATCCTGATGCCTGCCCGGGCCAGCCGTCTCATCCGCGGCAAGAGATCGCCCTTGATTCTCGGCTTGCCCAGGAGTGCCCAGCGGAGGTCAGGGTCCGTCGCATGAACCGACACGTAGAGCGGGGAGAGGCGCTGCGTTTCGATGCGCTGGAGCTCCTCCTCGGGGAGGTCGGTCAGGGTAATGTAGTTGCCGTGCAGGAACGAGAGGCGGTAGTCGTCGTCCTTGACGTACAGGCTCTTTCGCATCCCCTTGGGAAGCTGGTGGATGAAGCAGAAGACGCACTTGTTGGCGCAGGTGGAAATGTCGGCGGGCCGGGGTACCTGGAGCTCCACCCCCAGGTCTTTTCCCTCCCGCCGGTGAATGATGAGCGATTCCGTGCGCCCGTTGCGGTCCACCTCGATGCGTAGGCTCTCCTCCCCTGCCTGGAAGTGGAAATCAATGCTGTCGCGAAGCGGCACACCGTTGATGGACAGCAGGCGATCGCCCGCCATCAGCCCGGCGACGGCCGCAGCGCTCCGCGGCCGAATCTGGGCGACCACCACGCCCTCAGCGGACGAGGGTCGGGGCACGGGGCTCCCTCGGAGACGGAGGACTGTGCAGCCGGGTTCCCCGGTAGAGATACTGGATCCCGGAGGCGGTGGTGAAGATCGCGGTGGCCAGGACGAAGACCTTCGGGGCCGTGGGAATCTTGAAGTACACGGAGAGCATCGCAGCGAGCACCGTCAGCATCTGGAGGAACGTCGAAGCCTTGCCGAGCCACGTGGGGGTCGGGTAAATCGTCCCGCCGGAGATGTGGATCAGCGCCGCGCCCAGGATCAACACCACGTCCCGGCTGATGACGACGGCGGTGATCCAGAACGGAAGGACCTTGAGATACGTCAGGGTGATGAAGGACGCGGTCAGGAGGAGCTTGTCGGCCATGGGGTCGAGGAAGGCGCCGAGGCGGGTCTGGTTCCCCCGCTGCCGGGCGAAATAGCCGTCCAGGGTATCGGTGAGGCTGGCCAGCAGGAAGACGACGAGCGCCGTCGTCGGACGCCGGTACACGAGCTGCGTCACGAACACGGGGATCAGGATGATCCGAACAATCGTCAGCCAGTTGGCGAGTCCCACGGGAAACCCCAGCAACCCATTTTAGCACTCTTCGGGCGCGGGCTTTGCCCGCGCAACGCGGTATGGGGGAGGCCTCGGAGGGGGCCGTCGAGGCCCCCGCCGATTTTTAGACGCCGGCCACCCGATAGGCCGAGACTCGACTGAGAAGCGGGCGCGGCAGTGCCACGTCCAGCAGGACGCCGGCCTCGCCGTCTTCCCGCCGAAGCACGCGGCCCTTCCGGTAGCAGAGAGCGAGCGCTGGCCCGTCGGCGTAGGGAATCTGTAGAGTGACGTAACCCACGCCGGGTCTGAGCGCTCCCTCGATGGCGGCGAGCAGCTCTGGCAGGCCGGCCTGCGTGACGGCGGAGACCGGGATGCCGTCTGACTCCTCCCCCAGCCGCCGCAGATCCCGCGGCTCTTCGACACGGTCCACCTTGTTCAGCGCAAGCAGCACGGGCCGGTCCCCGAGGTCCAGATCGGCCAAGAGTCGCTCCACAGCCCGCATCTGTTCTTCCGCCCTCGGATGGCTCGCGTCCAGCACGTGGAGGAGCACATCGGCGTCGTGGAGTTGCTCGAGCGTCGCCCTGAAGGCGGCGATCAGCTCGGGGGGGAGCTTCCGGATGAAACCGACCGTATCGGTGAGGATGAACGGTTGGCGATTCGGAGGGGCGACCAGTCGGGCGGCGGGATCGAGGGTGACGAAGAGCTGGTCGGCAACCCGGAAGTGCGACCCCGACAGACGGTTCAGGAGCGTGGTCTTCCCGGCGTTGGTGTAGCCGACGAGCGCGACGATCGGCCATCCCACGGCAAGCCGGCGATCGCGGAGGAGCCGGCGGTGACGCTGGACACGCCCGAGTTCGCTCTGGATCTTGAGGATCCGGCGGCGGATGATACGTCGGTCGGACTCCAGCTGGGTCTCCCCGGGCCCCCGGGTACCAATGCCGCCCCCGAGCCGTTCCAGGTGACTCCAGCGCCTGACGAGCCGGGGGAGCAGATAGGAAAGCTGAGCCAGCTCCACCTGGAGCTTCCCCTCGCTGGTCCGCGCGCGCTGGGCGAAGATGTCGAGGATCAGCGCGCGCCGGTCAATAACCTTGAGGCCGAGAGCCCGGGAGAGGTTCCGCTCCTGGGCAGGCGAGAGGTTGTCGTCCGTGATCACGACATCGGCCGTTCGTTCGCGCGCCAGGTCCTTCAACTCTTCCGTCTTCCCCTTGCCGAAGTAGAGCCTGGACGAGCGAGACGGGAAGTTCTGAATGAGGCGGCCGACCACGACGGCCCCCGCGGACTCTGTCAGACGACCCAGTTCCTCCAATGACTCCTCGACGTCCGAGCGCGACTGCTTGGGAATCCGCAGCGCGGCGAGGAGAACCCGCTCGCGGTTGCCGTTGGTGTCCACCACGCGCGGCCCCCTCATGGGGTGAGCCCGTCCTGAATAATCCACTTCTCCACCTGCTCCGCCACTCCCTCGACCCCTCCGGCCGCCTCCACGTCCACCCAGCGGATCCCGGGCTCACGCGCGAACCAGGTCCACTGGCGCTTCGCGTACTGTCGGGTATCGCGCTTCATGTCATGGATGGCGCCAGCCGCAAGCAATTCCCCGCGGATAACCCGCACGAAGTGCCGGTAGCCGATCCCCTGCATGGCGGGCAGGGACGGGTCGTAGCCGGCTTCGAGCAGCGCCCGCGTTTCCCCCAGGAGCCCGCGGGCGACCATGGCGTCCACGCGCGCCCCGAGCGCGGCGTAGAGCGCGGCGCGAGGCCGGGTGAGCCCCACCAGGAGGAGCGTCCACTCCGAGCGGCTCTCACTCCAATGAGATGTCACGCCACGGGGAGCGCCGGTGACGCGATGGATCTCCAGCGCGCGGATAATCCGGACAGGATCGCGCTCGTGAATCCGGTCGGCGGCCTTTGGGTCAACGTCCCTCAGCCGGGAGTGAAGCGCTTTGAGTCCGTCGCGGCGCAGGAGCTCGTTCAGCTCACGCCGGACGTTGGGGTCCGCCGGCGGAGCGGGAAGGAGCCCCCGAAGAAGCGCGCGGATGTACAGCCCGGTGCCGCCGACGATCAGGGGGAGTCTCCCCCGCCCCAAGATCGCCGCGATCGCTTCCCGCGCCTCAGCGCTGAAGCGGGCCGCGTTGTAACGTTCGTCCGGGTTGACAACGTCAATCAGGTGGTGGGGCACCGCCTCCCGTTGAGCCCGGCTCGGCTTGCCTGTGCCGATGTCCATCCCCCGGTACACCTGGCGCGAATCCGCGCTGACGACCTCGATGGGGAGACGGGAAGCCAGATGAACGGCCACCTCGGTCTTCCCCGCCCCGGTCGGCCCGGTGATCACCGCCAGCGGGGGACGAGAATCGCTCATGAGTCAATCATATCCTGGTCAGGTCTATCCTCACCAGGTGCGCTTCAGCTCGCGCCTGATCTCGCGCAAGGACAGGCGCGAGACGATGGGACGGCCGTGAGGGCAGAAGAAGGGAGTCTGGGTGAGCGAGAGATCCCCAAGCAACCGGGTCATCTCCTCGCGGCCCAGGGGCGCGCCGGCTTTCACGGCGGCCCGGCAGGCCACGAAGGCTAACGCTCGGTCCACGAGTGGCGGAGTGGCCTCGCGCCCGGTCGGCCCGATTCCGCCCACGAGAGCCTCGAGGAGGTGGCGCGGTTCCTCTCCCTTGAGCAGGGCGGGCACCGCGCGGAGGAGGAGCGTGGCCCCACCGAACCCTTCAAGATCGAAGCCGAGACCGGCCAGCGCGGGCTGCCACTCGGCGAGCAACGCATGGCTCGAGGGCGCCATCTCCAGCGTCAGCGGGAACAGCAGCTCCTGGGAAGGCAACGGCCCGATCGCGAGATCGGCCTTCAGACGCTCGAAGAGAACCCGCTCATGGGCCACATGCTGGTCCACGAAGAACACCTCTTCCTCGTTGGCGGCCACGATGAACGTGTCCTGGAGCTGACCCACCACGGCGCCGAAGAGCGACGCCGAGTAGGCCGCAGGTTCTTCCCTGAAGAGGCTTGCCTGGTCGGCGGCAGGCGCCTGGCTGGGCTCCGCAGCAGGCGCCACCGGGGTGGTGGGTCTCGGCGAAGAAACCACCTCGGCGGCGCGGAGTGCCTCCTGCACCGCGGTGAAGACGAGCTCCTGGACCACGCGCGGCTGGCGAAATCTCACCCACGCCTTACTCGGGTGGACATTGACGTCCACCTCCACGGTGGGAAGCAGGAGCGTCAGGACCGCGATGGGAAACCGATCACGGGCCAGGAGCGGACGGTAGGCTTCCAGGAGAATTTGCAAGAGCTGCGTGTCGCGCACCGGCCGGCCGTTCACCATCACCACGATGTCGTCCCGATTCGCGCGCGCGAGCGCGGGAGGGCTGATGAGTCCCTCGACGACCACCCCGCGCTCCTCCCGCTTGACAACGAGCAGCCGCCCCGCCAGCTCGTAGCCGAGCAGGGCGCCGACCCGATCGCGAAGAGACGAAGCCTTCGGCGCCGTCAGGACCGGCCGCCCATTGTGGATGACGCGAAGGTGGAGCGCGGGCTCAGCGAGGGCGAGCTGCGTGGCGACCCTGAGCCCCGCTGCCAGTTCAGCCTGCGGGCTCTTCAGGAACTTGAGCCGGGCCGGGGTGTTAAAGAACAGATCGGCCACTTCGACCGTCGTCCCCTCTGAACACTCCAGTGGGAGGCGGTCCTGAACCGCTCCCCCCTCCCCTCGGACGAGAGTCCCCTGGTTTGAGCCGCGGGCCCGGGAGACAAGGGAGAAGCGGGAGACGGCACAGATGGCAGGGAGCGCCTCGCCGCGAAATCCCAGCGAGCGGATCTCCCGCAAGTCCGCCTCGGTGGCGATCTTGGAGGTGGCGTGGCGTTCGAGGGCGAGCTCCAGCTCCTCGGCTGTCATTCCCACCCCGTCGTCAGCGACCCTGATCAATCTGCGTCCGGCATCCTTCAAGTCCGCGGTCACGCGCCCCGACCCCGCGTCCACGGCGTTCTCCAGGAGTTCCTTGAGGACGGAGGCGGGCCGCTCCACCACCTCCCCCGCCGCGATCTGGTTCACCACGTGATCGGGCAGTCGGATGATGCGGCTCACAGGCCCTCCTTCAGCTTCCCTGCCGTGGGGAGAACCGAGCAGCCCAAGGCCCGAGGGAGGAGCCAACCGGAGCGTACCGACCCAGCCCGCTTACGCGGGACTGGGTGCCCGCAAAGGAATGGCGACGACCGACACACGATCAATGGCCGAAGGCCATCCGTTGCGGGCACCCGCGAAGCGGGTCGTGCGACGGTTATCGCCATGGCTCTTCCCGAAGCGCGGCTTGCCAGCGGGCCAGCAGATTCAGGGCCCCGAGCGGCGTCAGGCCGGCCAGGTTCAGGGCCGACAGCTCCTCCAGGAGCGGGTGGCCCGAGGGAGGAAACAGGGTGAGCTGTTCCCGGGAGCGAGAGCCGATGGCCGGCGGCTCGAGGGCCTGACGGCTGGCCTCCAGCTCGGCCAGGAGCGTCTTCGCCCGGTCGATCACTGCCGAGGGGAGCCCCGCCAGCCGCGCGACCTGAATCCCGTAGCTCCTGTCGGTCCCTCCCGGACGTACCTTATGGAGAAAAATAATTTCGTCGTTCCACTCCCGGACCGCAACGTGAAAGTTCCGAATGGGCGGGAACCGCTCGGCCAGCTGGGTCAGCTCGTGGTAGTGGGTGGCGAAAAGCACCTTGGCGCCACGCCCCCGCTCCGAGAGCTCCTCGGCGACGGCCCACGCAATCGCCAGCCCATCGAACGTGGAGGTGCCACGCCCCACCTCGTCGAGCAGGACCAGGCTGCGCGGGGTGACGTTGTGGAGAATGTTGGCGGTCTCCAGCATTTCCAGCAGGAACGTGCTCTGGCCGCGGGCGAGGTTGTCCTGAGCGCCGACGCGGGCGAAGATCCGGTCCACCAGCCCGATCCGCGCCTCCCGCGCCGGCACGAAGGCCCCCAGCTGGGCCAAAATGACGAGAAGGGCCACCTGACGCAGGTACACGCTCTTCCCTGCCATGTTGGGGCCGGTCAGAATGATGATCTGCGCCTCTTCGCCGTCCAGCTCGAGGTCGTTCGGGACGACCGGCTGCTGGCCGACGGCCTCGAGGACCGGGTGGCGACCGTCCACGATCTGAAGACCGCGGCCGTCGGTGACCACAGGCCTCACGTGTCCGCGCTCGTGCGCGACTTCGGCGAGCGCGGCCAGCACATCCACGGTTCCCACGGCCCGCGCCGTAGCGAGGAGCGCGGGGACCTCCCGCGCCACGTGGGCGCGCACCTCTTCGAACAGCTCGAATTCGAGCCGGTTGATCCGCTCCTCGGCCCCCAGCACCCTCGCCTCGTACTCCTTCAGCCCAGGGGTGACGAAGCGCTCGGCCCCCAGCAGCGTCTGGCGGCGGACGTATTCCGGGGGCACCCTGGGGAGGTTCGCGTTCGAGACCTCGATGGAATAACCGAACACCCGGTTGAAGCGCACACGGAGGGTGGCGATCCCGGTGCGCGTGCGCTCGCGGGCCTCGAGGCCAGCGATCCAGGACTTGGCCTCGCGGCACTCCCGCTTGAGATCAGCCAGCGCCTGACTCCAGCTTTCGCGGATGAGGCCCCCCTCGTGGAGACCCAGCGGCGGGGCGTCCTCCAGGGCGTCAGCCAGGAGTTTCTGAATCGATTGGAGCTCCGCGAGCTCCGCCGCGAGCGCTCCGAGCAGGGGCGCTCTGAGCTCGGCGAAGGCGGCCTTGAGCCGGGGAAGCGGCGAGAGGGAATTGCGGAGGGCGATGAGGTCTCGAGCATGGGCCACGCCGAGGGCCACGCGGCTCGACAGCCGCTCCAGGTCTCCCACGGAATCCAGCAACCCGCGGACCTCGGCCCGGGCCGCGGGAGCTTCCATCAGCACGCCGATCGCCTCCTGGCGGCGGCTGATCTCGGCCAGATCGAGCAACGGCCGCAACAGCCACTGGCGGAGTCCCCGCGCTCCCATGGGCGTCCAGGTTTTGTTCAGAGCGTTGAACAGCGAGCCCTTCGCCGAACGCTCCTGGAGGGTCTCAAACACCTCGAGGGTGCTCACCGCGCTCGGAGCGAGCAGCAAGGCGTCCCCCGGGACCAAGCGCTGGAGGCGCGTCAGGTTCCCGAGGGCGTTCCCCTGCGTGTCCTGAAGGTACTGAAGCGCCGCGGCGGCGGCCTGGATCCCCCACCTCATCCCGCCGAGACCGAACCCTTCCAGGGAGGGAACCCGGAACTGCCGACAGAGCATCTCACGGGAAGCGGAGGGACTCGGAAAGGTCGCGCCGGTCATCGTCAGGGCCGCGCCGCTTTCCCGGAGGCGCGCCAGCAGGCGCTTATTCTCCTGGATGCCCGCGGGCAGGAGGATCTCGGCGGGCCGCCTCAGGAGGGCGGCGTCGAGAAGAGACAGGCCCTCGCCGGCCTCTTCCCCCACCCAGAAGTCACCGGTGGAAATGTCCACGAGGGCGATGCCGAGGCCGTCCCGAGCGCTCGCGAGGGTCAGGAGGAAGTTGTTGGTGCCTCGGTCAAGAAACTGCATGTCCGTCACGGTGCCGGGGGTGATGACCCGAACGACCTCACGCCGGATCAGTTTCCGCCCCTTCCCCGGCGCCTCCATCTGTTCGCACACCGCCACCTTTTGCCCCGCGGCGATGAGACGGGCGATGTAGTTGTCCGCGGCGTGATGGGGGATGCCGGCCATCGGGATCGCCCCTTCCCCCTTCTGGCGCGAGGTCAGCGCGATCTGGAGAAGCCGGGCTCCCAGATGGGCATCCTCGAAGAACAATTCGTAGAAGTCGCCGAGGCGGAACAGCAACAGGTAATCGGGGTAGCGCAGCTTGAGTTCCCGGTATTGTCGCATGACGGGAGTCAGCTCCGGGGACGTCGCCAATGGAGCCTCGCGATCGGTCAGTCGGTGGCCGTTAACCGGGATGCTCCCCGCTGCCCAGCGCGGAGGAAAGCCGGTCGTATGTGGCGTCCAGGGATTCGGGAAGCACGCGGACCTCTCCGAGCACAGGCATGAAGTTCGTGTCGCCGTTCCACCGCGGCACCACGTGGATATGCAGATGCCCCTCGACGCCGGCCCCGGCGACCCGCCCCTGGTTAATGCCGACGTTGTAGCCGTCGGGACGGTAGCCGCGATCCAGCGCCCGGATGGCAGCCTGGACAAGGGCCATGGCCTGGCTGAGCTCGTCGGCCGTGGCCTCGCCGAGGGTCCCGACGTGGCGCGTCAGCACGGCCATGAGGTGGCCGGGCACGTAAGGGAAGGCGTTGAGGATCAAGAAGGCTAGAGGACGACGGAGGAGGACGAGCGCCTTCCGGTCATCGCTGGAAGCCAGAGCCTGGCAAAGGACACAACCCTCACTGCGGCCGGCAGCCCCCACGTAAGCCATCCGCCAGGGGGCCCAGAGGCGCTCCACGCCTAGAGGGTCGAAGCGAGAGGCCCAAGCCTCGGCCTCGCCCGCCCGGTGCCCGCGCAGGAGCTCACGCGTTCACGTGTTCGCGCAGCCGCTTTCCAACCTTGAAGAACGGGACCCGCTTCTCGGGGACGCTGACGCTCGTGCCGGTCTTCGGGTTCCGCCCCTTCCGGGCGTTCCGGTTGCGAATCCTGAAGCTTCCGAAACCCCGGAGCTCGACCTTGTCCCCTTTGACCAGAGCCTCCGTGATGTTATCGAAGACGGTGTTGACGATCGTCTCGCCTTCCTTCTTGGTCAGGTTGGACACCTTCGCCACTTCGTCGATCAGATCCGCCTTCGTCATGATCCAGCTCCCTCGGCTGCGGTCATCACTGGCCCCGGTTGGCCTGAAAAATCCGACCCTCACGCTATCACGGTGGCCGAAAGTTTGTCAAGAACTTTGAGGGGTTACGCCCCCCCTCACCCTCCCCTCTCCCCCTGGAAGGGGGAGAGGATTCAAGGTGAGGGGGTCCCATGGGCGGGCCAAACTTAGTTGGACCGCCACACTAGTCCATCAGGTAGAGGGGCGTTTTGAACACCGGAAAGCCGGATAGCAGCGGGCCGGTTGCCGGAAGCCCCAGATACTCCTTCAGGAGATCAAAGATCGAGAACCGCCGGCGAGGGAGGATGAGCCTGGGCTTGGGAGGAAGTCCCGCCAGCCTTGCCGCTGCCTCGATGGCCTCGTCGAGCCCGCCCAGATCGTCCACCATCTTGAGCTGCTTCGCCTGCTGGCCCGACACAATCCTGCCGTCGGCGAAGCTCTCGACCGTGGCCTTGTCGAGTTTCCGCCCGGTCGCCACCGCGTCAACAAACTGGTTGTAGACGTCGTCCAGTAACGCCTGCAGCATCCGGCGCTCCTCCGGGGTCATCGCTCGCGCAATGCTGCCAATGTCCTTGTACTGCCCCGCCTTCACGACCACATACTCCACACCGACCTTCTTCAGCAGGCCTTCCAGGTTGGCCATCTGCATGATGACCCCGATGGAACCGGTCAGGGTGCCGGGGTTGGCGTAAATCCGATCCGCGGCGGTCGCAACATAATAACCGCCCGAGGCCGCCACCGAGCCCAGCGACGCCACGACCGGCTTCCCGTTTTTTCGCACGCGCAGGATCGCCGCGTAGATCTCCTGGGTGGGGGCGACGACGCCGCCGGGACTGTTCACCCGGAGCACCACCGCCCGGACCGTCGGATTCTCCCGATGGTCGTTCAGCTCGCGCACGACGCTCTCGGCCTGGAGGATAATCCCCTCGAGCTCAACGACGGCGACCTTCTGCCCCAAGGGTAGCCCGCCTCCCTCCAGGACCGACATCAGCACCCAGACAGTCAGAAAAAAGACGGCGATGACTCCCGCCGTGACGGTGAGCGCAATCGCAATGGTCCGTCCCCGTGAGGCCATGCGTCCTACTCCTCCTCGTCCCCTTGGTCCTCGTAGGCGCCGCCCCGCTGGCGCTTGCGCTGCCGTCCCTTGTACTCCTGCACCTCCTCGACCGCCGCAGCCAACTCTTTGAGGCTGAGGCCGATCCTCCGCTCTGTCGGGTCCACACGAATGACCACGAGCGTCACCTCATCCCCGACGTTCACGATGTCCTCGGCGCGGCCGACGGGACGGTCCGACATCTGCGAAATGTGCAGAAGCCCGTCCACCCCCGGTTCCAGCTCGACGAACGCGCCAAAGTCCGTCAGGCGGACGACCTTGCCTGTCACCCGCGAGCCGACCGGGTACCGCTCCGCCACCATCTCCCAGGGATCCGGCTGGATCTGCTTGAGCCCGAGCGAGATGCGCTTGGCCTCGCGGTCCACGTTGAGAACCAGCGTCTCGATCTGCTGGCCCTTCTTCAAAAGCTCCGAGGGATGGCCGATGTTGCGGGTCCAGGACATGTCCGAGATGTGGAGGAGCCCGTCCACCCCCGGTTCCAGCTCGACGAAGGCCCCGAAGTCGGTGAGGTTCCTCACCGTCCCCTGGACGCGTGTGCCGGGGGCGTAGCGCTCCTCGATCGTGACCCAGGGATCCGGCTCCACCTGCTTCATCCCGAGCGAAATGCGCTTCGTGGCCTTGTTGACGTCGAGCACCATCACCTCCACCTGATCGTCGATGTTAACCAGCTTGGAGGGATGCCTGACCCGCCTGGTCCAAGACATCTCGGAGACGTGCACCAATCCCTCGATCCCGGCCTCCAGTTCCACAAAGGCGCCGTAATTCGTGAGGCTCACCACGCGGCCAACCACTTTCGAACCGACGGGGTACCTGGCCTCGACGGCATCCCATGGGTCCGAGCTCTTCTGTTTGTACCCCAGCGAGACCCGGCTGGTTTCCTTGTCGAAGTGCAGGACGACCACCTCGACCTGGTCGCCGACCTGGAAGATCTCCGACGGATGACCGATGCGCCCCCAGGACATGTCGGTGACATGGAGCAGCCCGTCGATCCCGCCGAGGTCCACGAAGGCCCCGTAGTCGGTGATGTTCTTGACCGTGCCCGTGAGAACCATCCCTTCATGCAGGACCGAGAGCGTGTGGCGCTTGCGCTCCTCCCGCTCCTCTTCGAGTAGCGCCCGGCGGGAAAGGACCACGTTCCCGCGGCGGCGGTTCAGCTTGATGACTTTCGACCGGATCGTTTGCCCGACCAGCGAGGCCAGATTCTTGACCGGGCGGAGATCCACCTGGGAGCCCGGCAGGAACGCCCGGACGCCGACATCCACGGCGAGGCCGCCCTTGACGACCTCCACCACCTTTCCATCCACGGGGCTCCCCTTCTCGTAGGCGCTGGAGACGGTGTCCCACACCTTGATCTTGTCCGCCCGTTCCTTGGAAAGGACGATGAGACCCTCGGCGTCTTCCTTCGCCTCCAGGTACACCTCGATCTCGTCGCCAACCTTGGGGACGGCACCCGCGCGGACGAACTCCTCCAGGGCGATGGTGCCTTCGCTCTTGTAACCCACGTCCACCAGGACCTCCCCACCACGCACCTGGACGATGCGCCCGGTGACGACCTCACCTTCCTCAAAGTCGGAGAGCTCTTGCTGAAACCAATCTTCCATGCGCTCCTCGGCCTCCCCGGTTATCGCCTCCTTTCGAGCCCCCGCGTTCTCACGGAACTTCATTTCTTCCTTTTCCATTCGAAGGGTTCCCCTCCTCTTAAGTTTCTCTCAACGCATTTCGCATATCTCTCGATCCTCCGATTCCGGTCGTCACCCCGGCACGTTCGCCTTCCTCGACAGCTTGCTTCAACCGGGCGATGGCCGCCATCATCTCACCGCTGACAGCCAGGTAGCGATCCTTCCGATGCCGGTCCTCGCTCTTCCCGAAGGAGAGCGGCTGTCCGAAGATCACCCGCATCTTCACGGGCCGGGGCAACCATCGGCCGCGCGGCAGCGCTCGCCCCGCGCCCTCGACATATGCCGGGACCACCGGTGCCCCGCTCAGGATCGCGAGCATCCCGGCGCCGGCCCTGCCTTCCCTGAGCACCCCCTCGGGACCGCGGGTCCCCTCGGGAAAAACCAGCAGAGCTTGCCCGCTCTCCAAGATCCTGAGCGCTTCCCGGAGCGCGCGGGCGTCCCCGCCCTCCCGGCGCACGGGTCGCGCGTTGACCGCGCGAATCAGCCGCCCGAAGAGCGGAATCGAAAACAGCTCTGCCTTTGCCATAAAGTGGAGCGGGCGCGGGGCGGCCGCGCTGACGAGCGGTGGATCGAACACGCTCGAGTGGTTCGCCACGATCATCGCGGGGCCGACGGCCGGGACATGCTCGGCCCCCCGGACCTCCAGCCGGAACAAGAGGCGAAAGAATGCCGCCGCGAGGGAACTTATGATCGCGTACAGCACCCGAGTCGCTCCACTACTTCCAGCATCAACCGGACGACCTCCTCCACGGATTTCCCCGTCGAGTCAATCACCATCGCCCCGTCGGGGATCACGAGGGGCGCGAGCGTCCGCTCCCTGTCCTGCCGGTCCCGCCGAACGATCTCCGAGCGGACCGCCTCCGGATCGGCTGCGATCCCTCGCTCCGCCAGCTCCCGCTGCCGGCGGCTCGCCCTGACCTCGGGGGAGGCGTCCAGGTAGAACTTCACCTCGGCACCCGGGCAGACGACGCTCCCCGTGTCGCGCCCCTCCAGCACCGCGCCCCCCGCTGCCGCGAGACGGCGCTGGATCGGGGTCACCTTCTCCCTCACGGCGGGAAGCGCGGCGAGCCGCGACGCCAATTCCCCCACCTCCGCACTGCGGATCTCCCCGGTCACGTCCCGGCCGTTAACCAGCACGATGCCGTCTCTCAGGTCTATCGTAGTCTCCGCCACCAAGCGTCCCAACGCCTCCCGATCTTCAGGATCCACACCCGCCTCGCGCACGCGCCAGGCGACCCCCCGATAGAGGGCGCCCGTGTCGATCAGGCGGTAGCCGAGCCGGCGCGCCAGCTCGCACGCCACCGTGCTCTTTCCCGCCGCGGCCGGCCCGTCAATCGTGATCACCGCCCTCCAACGACCCGCGCCACCTGAAGTGGCACGGGTGCCCGCAGAGGTGGCTCGCCTCCGCTCGCGCTTGCGTCCGACCGGGCGAGGCTGTGTGCCCATTCCCCTCATGGCTCGAGGATGGCACAGGGCTCCGGCGTCAGCGCGTTGAGCGTGGTCAGAAACTCCGGATAGGAAGTGGTGACGCACTGGGTATCTTCCACCACGGTCTGCCCGTCGGCGACAAGCCCGGCGATGATCAGCGCCATGGCCATCCGGTGGTCACCCCAGCTCTGGACCACCGCCCCCCTGAGGGGCGCCCCTCCCTCAATCCGGAACCCGTCCGCGCGCTCCTCCACCCGTGCCCCGAACTTGCGCAGCTCGGTGATCACAGCGTGAATCCGGTCTGACTCCTTGACGCGAAGCTCGGCGGCGTCGCGGAGCTCGGTCGGGCCGTCTGCGCACGCTGCGGCCACCGCCAGTACCGGCAGCTCATCGATGAGCCTGGGAATCAGTGACCCTCCGACCCGAGTCGCCCTGAGCCGGCTCGTGCCGACTCTGAGTGTCGCCATCGGCTCGCGCCCGTCCACGCGCTCGCTGACCCGCACCTCAGCGCCCATCTCCTGCAATACGTCGAGTAAGCCCGTGCGGGTCGGGTTGACCCCGACGCGCGACAGCGTGACGTCGCTTCCGGGAACGATCGCGCCGGCCACGAGGAAGAACGCCGCCGAGGAGAGGTCGCCCGGCACGTGGATCGGGTGCCCTCGGAGCTCCCCTCCCGGCGTGAGGGTGACGCGCAGACCATCCACCGTAACCCGCGCGCCGAATCCCGCGAGCATGCGCTCCGTGTGGTCCCGCGAGGGAGCCGGCTCCTCCACGCTCACCGGGTCGTCGGCGTAGAGACCGGCCAAGAGAAGCGCCGACTTCACCTGCGCCGATGGCACCGGGGAGCGATAGGAAAATCCCCTCAACGGTCGGTTCCCGCGAATCGCGAGCGGGAGGCGGTTTCCGCCGCTTCTGCCGACGATCGTCGCGCCCATCTGACCCAGCGGCTGGGTGACCCGGGCCATCGGACGGCTCCGGAGGGACTCGTCGCCCGTCAGCACGCTCCAAAACGGCTGGCCGGCCAAGACTCCCAGGACAAGCCGCGCCGTGGTGCCCGAGTTGCCGCAGTCGAGCACATTGTCGGGCTCCTGGAGCCCCTCGAGCCCCACCCCCCCGATCTGGTACTGGCCGGGGCCCTTTCGCGTCACCTCCACCCCCAGGGCGCCAAGAGCGCGGAGCGTGTTCAAACAGTCCTCGCCCTCGAGAAAGCCGGAGATCTCCGTCGGGCCGGTGGCCAGCGCCCCCAGGATGGCGGCGCGGTGCGAGACGGATTTATCCCCGGGAACCTCGATGGTTCCCGCGAGCCCTCTGGCGGGGCGCCTGACACTCACCCTCATTCGAGGCGGCTCCGTATTTGTCGAATCCGATCCAGTTCCTGCTCCAACGCCGCTCCGCTCTCTGGGGCCATCAGCCGCTCCAGCTCGGCCAGCGAGGCCTTGAAGGCCGCCAGCGCTTCGCCGAGAGCCGCGCGATTGGTGAGGAAGATCTCTCGCCACACATGGGCGTCTGAAGCGGCGATCCGCGTGGCGTCCTTGAAGCCGCGAGCCGCTACGTCGAAGCAGGAAGAGTCCATCCGCGTCACGGCCTCGACCAGGGCGTAAGCCACCAGGTGAGGCAAATGGCTCACCGCCGCCACGGCGCGGTCGTGAGTGTCCGGATCCATGGTGCTTACGCGGGCGCCCAGCGCCTCCCAGAACTCCGACACCCGCTTGACCGCCACCGGGTCGGTCCGATCCGCCGGGGTCACGATCACCAGGGCTTCATCAAAGAGATCGGCGCGAGCCGCCTCATACCCCGACAGCTCGGAGCCCGCCATGGGGTGGCTGCCCACGAACGCCAGGGGCCGATCCGCCGCAAGCCTCTCGGCGCTCCGCACGATCGCGCCCTTGGTACTGCCCACGTCGGTGATGGTCGCCCCATCGGCCGCGGCCTGCCAGAGCTTCGGGAGCAGCGCCTCGATCGTAGCCACCGGAGTCGCGAGGATCACGAAATCGGCCGCCGCCAGCCCCTCATCCAGATCCGTCGTGACGCGATCCACCACCCGCTCCCTGAGAGCGGCGGTCAGCGCTTCCATCCGGCGGCCGACGGCCACCACCTCGCGCGCGAGCCCGCGCTGGCGCGCTGCCTTGGCGAGGGAGCCTCCCAGGAGCCCGAGCCCCACCACCGCGAGCCGGCGGATCACGCGGTCCGAGCCTCCTCCAGGCATTTCCGCATGGCCTTGATCAACCGACGGTTCTCCTCCGGCGTGCCGATGCTGATCCGGAGCGCCGTCTCCATCCCGAAGCTCGTCATGGGCCGCACGATCACGCCCTCGCGCAGCAGCCGCTGATAGACCTCGTGCGCGCTCCGCCCCACATCGACGAGGATGAAGTTGGCGCGCGACGGCACGTACTTCAACCCGAGCGAGGCGAACTCGTCGTAGAGGTAGTGGCGCCCCACCTCGATCATGCGCAGGCACTCGAGGATGTGGGCGTCGTCCTCGAGCGCGGCCAGGGCCGCCACCTGGGCGAGGGAGTTCACGTTGAACGGCTGGCGGATCCGGTGCATCAGCGCCACGGCGTCCTGATCGGCGATCCCGTACCCCATTCGGAGGCCGGCGAGGCTCGAGGCCTTGGAGAAGGTCCGGAGGACGAACACCTTGCGGCCCTGGCGCATGTAAGCCAGCGAGTCCGGAAAGTCCGGTCCCTCCGCGAACTCGACGTAGGCCTCGTCGAAGACCACGATGACCGTCGGCGGGATCCGGGTCATGAACTGCTCGACCTCGGCCGCCGTCACGATCGTGGCCGTCGGGTTGTTGGGGTTGGCGATGAAGATCAGCTTGGTCAGCGGCGTGATGGCCCGCGCCGTCGCCTCGAGATCGAGGCGGTAATCTTTGAGGGTAACCACCACCCGGATTCCTCCGGCGGCCTGCACGATCATCGGGTACACGACGAAGGAGGGGTGGGGGATCACTGCCTCCTCGCCGGGACGCAGAAAGGCCCGGACGACGAGCTCGATCAGCTCGTTGGAGCCGTTGCCGAGGAGGATTTGCTCGGCCGTCACGCTGTGGCGCCTGGCCAGCGCGTGTCGCAGGTAGAAGCCGCTACCGTCCGGATACCGGTTCAGGGTACCCAGGGCGGCCGCCACCGCTTTTTGAACCCGATCCGACGGGGGGAGCGGGTTCTCGTTGGAGGCGAGCTTGATCGCGTCGTGGATTCCGAGCTCGCGTTCCAGTTCCTCGATGGGCTTGCCGGGCTCGTACGGAGCGATCCCGAGGATGTGTTCGTTGGCGAGCGATTCCCAGGGCGTTTGCATGAATGGCTCCTTACGCGGTCGGGTACGAGCCGAGGAGCTTGAGGAACAGGCAGCGTTCCCGGAGCTCGCTCAGCGCCGCTTGGACCGGCGGGGTGTCCAGGTGCCCTTCGAAGTCCACGAAGAAGACGTATTCCCAGGGGCGCCGCTTGGTCGGCCGCGATTCGATCTTCGTCAAATTCAGCCCGTGCCGGGCAAACGGGTCCAGGAACGCCGCGAGGGCCCCCACCTCGTGCTTGAGCGAGCAGAGGATCGAGGTTTTATCCTTCCCCGTGGGCGGCATGGCCCGCCGCCCCAGTACCAGGAACCGCGTGGTATTGAAGGGGTTGTCCTCGATCCGGCGGCTGAGCACGGGGAGCGCGTACAGTCGGGCCGCTAAGTCACTGGCCACCGCCGCCACCGTCGGGTCGCTGCCGGCCCGCTCAACTGCGGCCGACGTGGACGAGACCTCCTCCAGCGTGACCTCGGGAAGGTTCGACGTCAGCCACTGACGGCACTGAGCCAGAGCCTGAGGGTGCGAGCACACCGTCCGGATCTCCGCCACGTCCTGGGCCCGGCTCAGGAGATGGTGGGCGATCTCGAGGAGCAGCTCGCCGGTGATCACGAGGTCCGAGTCGATGAGGCGGTCAAGCGTGACGTTGACGGACCCCTCCGTGGAATTCTCCACCGGCACCACCCCGAACTCGGCACGCCCGCGCTCGATTTCCTCGAAGACCTCCGCAATGCTCCGGGCGGGAACAAGGCTCGCGGCGGAGCCGAATCGCAGGAGGGCGGCCTGGTGGGTGAAAGTGGCGGAGGGACCCAGGTAGGCGATGGGCAGCGGATGCTCGAGCGCCAGCGAGGCCGAGAGAACCTCACGCCAGACCGCCTTGATCCCCTCGGCGGGGAAGGGGCCCGGGTTCAGACTGAGCAGGCGCCGGACGATCTCCGCTTCGCGCTCGGGGACAAAGTAAGGGAGGTCCTGCCGCCGCTTGAGCTCTCCGACCCGAAGGGCGGCTTCTGCGCGCTGGTTGAGGAGTTTGAGGATCTGTTCGTCGAGGTCATTGATCCTGGAACGCCATCCGTCCAGGTCCATAAGGGCTCCTGACACCCACCGACTTTGCGCGAATCCGCAATAGTATAGTCGATCGCCCTAGAGGGCGCAAGAGCGGTTAATCGACACTCAAGCGGGCCAGCTCGGAGGATGTCAGCGGGCGTACGGCGCCGGGCGCGAGGCGTCCGAGCCGAAGCGGTCCAAACTGAACCCGGCGCAGGCGGACCACACGATGGCCGAGGGCCTGGCAGAAGCGTTTCACCTCCCGGTAGCGCCCCTCGCTGAAGACCAGGCTCAGCCAGGTCGTGCCTTGCGTCCGGCGCAGGAGCCGTACCTCGGACGGCTTCGCCAGACCATCGGTCAGCGTGACGCCCCGCTCCCAGCGAGGAAGCTCCGGGGCGCTCACGCGCCCCTGGACTTCCACCTCGTACACCCGCCGCATGCCGAAGCGCGGATGGAGAAGGCGCTGGGCCAGGTCACCGTCGTTGGTCAGAAGGAGCAGGCCCTCGGCGTCGAAATCCAGCCGGCCCACCGGGAACAGCCTGAAACGCTCCTCCCGCACCAAATCGAGCACAACCGGCCTTCCCCGCGGATCGCTCCGGCTCGTGAGATACCCCCGCGGCTTGTTCAGGAGGAGATAGCGTTTGGGCTCGGGCCCCGCCAGAGGGCGGCCATCCACCGTGATCCTGTCGCGCGCCGGATCCGCGGTGGTCCCCTGGGCCGTGACCGTCTCGCCGTTGACGGTCACCCGCCCTTCGGCGATCAGCCGCTCACTGCCCCGACGTGAGGCCAGCCCTGCTTCGGCCAGGATCTTGCTGAGGCGCTTCTCCACTGATAGGAAGAGGTTCCGGTGACGCCTCGGCCGGCACCGGCGGACCGGACGGGAGGTCTCCCTGGACCTGAGGCAGCTCGCCCAGGTCGCGGAGGCCGAAGGCCACCAGGAACTCGCGCGTCGTCTCGTAGAGGAACGGGCGACCCGGGGCGTCCTTCCGACCCGCAATCCTGATCAGCCGGCGATCCAGCAGGCCCTCCAGGACGGCTTCCGAGTTCACCCCGCGGACGACATCGATCTCAGGCCGCGACACGGGCTGGCGGTAGGCCACGATCGCGAGGGTTTCCAGCGCGGACCGCGAGAGGCGGCTCCGCGTGCGGCTCTTGGCCAGGCGGACAAGCCAGGGCGCGACCTCCGGCCGGGTCACCATCCTGAAGCCGCCGCCCACCTCGACGACCTGGAGGCTCCGATCTTCGGCCTCGTAGCGCGCCTTGAGGTCCAGGACGAGGGCGCGAGCCGCCGCCGCGCTCGACAGATCGAGGACCTCCTGAATTCGTTCCGCCTCCACGGGCGTGTCAGACGCGAAGAGGAGGGCCTCGGCGACGTCAATGGGTTGGGGCATTGCTCACCTCCGAATCGTTCCGCTCGATTACGATCTCCCCAAACAGTTCCCCCTGCCGGGCCCGGGCCTGGCCGAGCCTTACCAGCTCCAGCAGCGCCAGGAGCGTCACGACCAGCTCAGAGCGGGCGCGCTCACTGCCGACCAGGGACGAGAAGAGCAGCGACCACGTGTGACGGAGGAGAGAGAGAATCTCCCCCATGCGTTCAAGGACGGACAGCGGGTTGGGTTCTACCTCCCGCGGCGCCTGGCGCCTGGTCTCCTCGAGGAGCCGCCGATACGCGCGCTCCAGGAGGTGGACACTGAGGTCCTCGAGGGGGATTTCCTCGGCCGACGGCAGCTCGCTCCATGAGCGGCCAAACAGGAGTGTCTGTTCGGCCTCGCGCTCGGCGAGCCAGAGCCCGAGGGCCTTGACGCGCGCGTACTCGCGCAGGCGCTCCTCCAGCTCCTCGCGGAGGAGATCGCCCTCCTCATCCAGGACCTCGTCCTCGCTCTCGCCGGGAGGCAGGAGGAGCTTGGACTTGAGGTAGATCAGGGTGGCCGCCAGCACCATGAAGGCCCCGGCCGTCTCCAGATCCCGGAACTGGATGGACTCGAGATGGGCGAGATACTGATCCGTGATCTCGCGGATCGGTAGGTAGCTCAGATCCACCTCGTTGGTCCGGCAAAGGTGGAGCAGGAGGTCCAGTGGCCCCTCGAACGTCTCGACCCTGACGGTCAGCCCCTGGGGTT
>CAYRZF010000009.1:23795-42060 GCA_964428805.1 uncultured bacterium
AGGAGGTCCAGTGGCCCCTCGAACGTCTCGACCCTGACGGTCAGCCCCTGGGGTTCAGTCAAACCTGTCATAGGTCGATGCCGACGGCTCGGCGGACCTCTTCCATCGTGGTCTGAGCCACCGTTCGAGCTTTCTTTGAGCCTTCCCTCAGGATGTCAACGATTTCCTTCGGCTTTTCCATGAGTTTCTGGCGCCGCTCTCTGATGGCCCCAAGCGGCGGGAGCAGGTGCTCCAGGAGAACCCCCTTACAGTCCAGGCAGCCGATCCCCGCGGTCCGGCATCCCACCGCGCACGCCTCCCGCGGCGGCTCGGGGGTGAAGATCTTGTGGAGATCGAAGACCGGGCAGACCTCCGGGTTCCCGGGGTCGCTCCGCCGCTTACGGGCGGGGTCGGTCATCATGGTCTTGACCTTGGGCGTGAGGACCTCCGGAGGGTCCGAGAGATAGATCGCGTTCCCGTAGCTCTTGGACATCTTCCGGCCATCGGTCCCCGGAACCTTGGGGATCTTGGTGAGCTTCGCGTCAGGCTCGGGAAAGACGGGACCGAACGCGTTGTTGAACCGGCGCGCCACCTCTCGGGTCAGCTCGATGTGGGGGAGCTGGTCCACCCCCACCGGGACATACCGGGGCTTGTACATCAGGATGTCTGCCGCCTGAAGCAGCGGATAGCCGAGGAGACCATACGAGGGGGACTGAAGCTCGAGCTGCTCGATCATCTCCTTGTAGGTCGGCACGCGTTCGAGCCAGGTCACGGGAATGACCATGGAGAACAACAGGTGGAGTTCAGCATGCTCAGGCACCAGCGACTGCAGGAAGAGCGTCGAGCGCTCGGGGCTGAGACCGGCACCGAGCCAGTCGGCCAGCATTTCGACGGTGTTCTCCGGGATCTCCTTCGTGTGCGTATAGTCGCTCGTAAGCGCGTGCCAGTTGGCGACGAAGTAGAAGCAATCGTAGTCGTCCTGGAGCTTCACCCAGTTGTCGAGGGCTCCCAGGTAATTGCCCAGGTGGAGCTTGCCCGTGGGCCGCATCCCCGAGAGAACCCGGGCGCGCGCCTCGGCCATCGGTCAGCCCGTCGTCCCGGAGCGGCGGGCTTCCCACGCCTTCGCCGTCCTGAGGAAGACGTAGTGGGCGTAGAGCCCCGCCAGGAGAAATCCCCGCCAGCCGTCGAGAAAGCCGCGGTGGAGGAGGTACATGGAGAGGAACCTGCCGAGCGGCCGGAAGAGGAGGTCTGCCGCGCCAGCGCGCCTGCCCTGTCGGATCCACTCCTCCGCGGCCAGAGTCGAATACCGGTTCGACCGGTGCAGGAACTCCTCGAGACTCCGGTACGAATGGTGGAGGAGCGGGGTCCGGAGTCGCCCCACCGATCCCTGGATCTCCACGGACTCGTGAACGGCGCGCTCCACGAACCTGCCGCGCCCTCGCTTGAAGAGACGACGCTGGTAGTCCGGATACAGTCCGCCGTGACGGACCCAGGCTCCCCAGAAGATGTTTTTGCGGGGAAGCGCGTAGCCATCGGCCGGGCCTCCTCGCGCGATCACCCCCTCGATCTCCCGCCGGAGCTCGGGCATCACCTGTTCATCGGCGTCAAGCGAGAGCACCCACTCCCCTCCCGCTTGCTCGAGGGCGAAGTTCTTCTGGACCGCGAAGCCCGGCCACGGCCTGATCCAGATCCGATCCGTGAACTCCCGCGCCACCTGCACAGTCTTGTCTGTGGACTCGGCATCCACGATGATGATCTCGTCAACCCAGCCTACACTTTCCAGGCACGGGCGGAGCCGTTCTTCTTCGTTCCAGGTGATGACCGTGACGGATAGCCGCTTCATTCCAATAACTCCACCGCGACCCGGAAGACCTCGTCGGGGAGGATTGCCGCCAGCGTCCGGTTCGGGCTCTGGAGGCTCTTGCAGCGCGCCCCGTAGGGCCCGTTGCGCTCGGCGCGGGTGGGACCGTAGAGGCCGACGCACGGCGTGCCGAGGGCCGCCGCCAGGTGGAGCGGGCCGGTATCGCCGGCCACCATCAGGGCGCAACGGCGCAGGAGGGCGCTCAACTCCGGCAGGGTGGTCTGTGGGGCCATGAGCGGGGGCGAGGTCATCTGGGCACTGATGGCGCGCGCCAGCCCCTCCTCATCGGGGCCCCAGGGGAGGAGCACCCGCGCCCCGACCTCCACGGCGAGCCTCTCGGCCAAGCGCGCGAAATGATCGACGGGCCAACGCTTCGTGGGGCGTCCCGCCCCGGGATTGAGAGCGACGAGCCGGTCGCGCGGCTTGACACCCTGCTCGACCAGGAACTCGTCAATCCGCCTCTCGGCCTCGGGGTCCGAGGGAAGCTCCCAGACCGGCGACGAGGCGGCGTTCACGCCGAGCGGCTCCAGGAGGGAGAGATACTGCTCGACGACGTGCACCGCGTGACGCGGCGGCGTGACCCGATGGGTCGTGCAGAGGGCATTCAGCGGCTCCCAGCAGTGCGAGAGCGCGAAGCCGATCCGCATCGGGGCGCCCGTGTACGCAGTGAGAAGGCCGCTCTTGATGAGCCCCTGGAGATCAATGGCGACGTCAAAACGCGCGTGGCGGATCCGCTGCCTGAGTCGAGACAGCTTCAGCACGACCTCGCGCGCCCCGGCCGGGCGCCAGATGAGCCGCCGCCAGAGCCGCGTGTCCACCGGCACCACGGCGTCCAGATCCGGCTGGTCCTTGAGGATCGCGTACTCCCGCGCCTCCACGATCCACGTGAGGTGCGCCTGGGGGAAGTGGCGCCTGAGCGCGTGGGCCACCGGGAGGGCGTGGAGCACGTCGCCCAGCGAGGACAGTTTGACGATGGCGATTCTCATCCCGGCCTCCCGAACGTCCTGACAATCCTCTGGATGAGATCGCGGGTGGAGTGGCTCTTGGCGTCGCCGGCAATGGCCACGCGGCCCCCCTGGAAGAGGACCGACTGACGCTCGGGGACAGTCTCTTCTGTGTAGTCGGTTCCCTTGGCGTGCACCGCGGGGCTGAGGCGGGAGATGAGGCCGTCCACCGTATCGTCGTCGAAGATCAGCACGTAGTCCACAGAGCCCAGCGCCGAGAGGATCTCGGCCCGCTCGGCCTCAGGCATGATCGGCCGGCCGGGTCCCTTCAGCCTCCGAACCGAGGCATCGGAGTTCACGGCCACGAGGAGCGCGTCACCGAGTCGGCGGGCGCCCTCCAGGTAGCGGATGTGGCCCACGTGGAGGAGGTCGAAACAGCCGTTGGCGAGGACGAGACGTTTTCCCGCTGCGTTGAGCCGCGCCGCGATCTCGGCCGCTTCCTCAAGTCTCACGAGGCGTGCCATCGCTCGCGAGGGCATGGAGGAGTTCGGCGCGCGCGACGGGGGCCGTTCCCCGCTTCATCACCACGACCCCGCCGGCCACGTTGGCGAGCCAGGCCGCCTCGACGGGAGGGCTGCCCCCCACCAGCGCGAGCGTGAAGGTGCTGATCACCGTGTCTCCGGCCCCGGTCACGTCGGCGATCTCGTCGGTTCCGTGGATCGGAAGGAAGGTGGCTGGCCCTTCCCGCTCGATGAGTGCCATCCCCCGGCTCCCCCGGGTCATGAGGAGGTAGCGGCAGTCCAGGCGCTCCAAAAGCTGACGGCCGGCCTTCTCGGTCGTGGGTTCGTCCTCGAGGGGGCCGCCCACCAGTTCCTCGACCTCGGGCTCGTTGGGCGTCGCCGCGGTGACGCCGCGGAACCGCAGCAGGTCATAGCGGCTGTCCGCCGTCACCAGCCGATCGCGTTGTCGGGCGATGGCCATCACCTGCTCTACGATCCCGGGGGTCAGGAGGCCATACCCGTAGTCGGAGAGGAGGATCGCGTCGGCCGTCGCTCCCATGGCGGCGATGCGCTTGACCACGGCCTCCTCGGTGGCGGGCTCGAGCATCGGAGCGGGCTCGCGATCCACCCGCACCACCTGCTGGCGGGTGGACTGGTAGCCGCCCGCCATGATCCGGGTCTTCACCGGAGTCGGACGCTCACCCGTCCTGACGATTCCCTCCGTGGGAATTCCCACAGAGCGGCAGAGGGCAAGCACCTCGTCGCCTGCCGGGTCGGCGCCCAGGACCCCCACCGGGATCACGCGCGCGCCGAGAGTGTGAACGTTGTGGGAGGCGTTGGCAGCCCCGCCGAGCCTCACCTCGCGGGAGAGGAAGCGCAGGATGAGGACCGGCGCCTCGCGGGAGATCCGCGACGGCTTGCCGTAAATGTACTCGTCGGCGATGAGGTCTCCGACCACGAGGACCGTCTTCCCCCTGAACCGATCCACGGCCGCGCGGAGGCGCTCGCGAGAAAACATCACCGAGCTCTCCGCGCCAGGATCCACTCAACCGACTCCAAGAGGTCCTCAGCCACGTGGTCAGGCGGGATCGGCCACCGCGAGCGCCGGTACTCCGACTCGCCGAGGCCGTAGCCCGTGAGCACCAGGATCGAGCCCACGCCGGCACGCCGGCCGGCGAGGATGTCTGAGATCTTATCGCCCACCATCCACGAACGGGACAGATCCAGCCCGAGGTCCCCCGCCGCGCGCGTCAGGAGACCCGGCGCGGGCTTCCGGCAGTCACAGGCCGCCCGGTACGGGGGGTCTCCCACGGTGGGGTGATGGAGGCAAACGTAGAGGCCATCCAGGTAGGCGCCTTCCGCTTTGAGCTGGCTCACGAGCGCCTCGTTCACGGCGTGGAGGACCTCCTCGCTGAAGTAGCCGCGCGCCACGCCGCTCTGGTTTGTCACCATGACAGCCTTGAACCCGGAACGGTTGAGACGGCGGATGGCCTCAGCGCTCCGGGGAAGAAGCCGAAGCCGCCGGGGGTGATTGACATACCCCACTTCCTCGGTCAGAGTCCCATCGCGGTCGATGAAGACTGCCGGATCACCGGGCATCGTTGGGCAGTGTAATCCGAACGACCCGAGTTTTCAACGAAAAAGACCGTTTCAGCGGGGCCCGAGGGACCGGTAGAGCTCGGCGAAAAACCGCGCCTGGGCCTCGTACGTGAACGGAAGTGCGGCGGCCCGGGCGGGATTGCGCCAGCCCTGCCCCGCGTCGCGCAACGCCTCCAGACCCTCGCGAATCGCTCGTGGGTCCTCCGGCTCCTGGACGATCCAGCCGTTCTTGCCGTGGCTCACCACCTCGGAGCCTCCGGCGCGGGAAGAGGCCAGCACCGGGAGGCCGGAGGCAAGCGCCTCGAGGTGGACATTGCCGAAGGGCTCGTAGAGAGCCGGAAGCGCCACGGCATCGGCGGCGGCGTAATACCGTTCGACATCGGGACGGGCCCCGAGCCACGCGATGCGTTCAGCCACCCCGAGACGGTCGGCCAAGGCGCGGTAAGGCGCCTCGTCCCCTTTGCCGACGACCACGAGCCGGCTTCCCCGATCCCGGATGAGCGCAAACCCTTCGATGAGAGGACCAAGCCCCTTGCGCTCAAACCCCGAGCCGACGAAGAGGGTAACCCAGGCGTCGGCTCCGATCCCGAGAGCGTCGCGGGTCGCCTGGCGATAGCGGTCACAATTTGCCGGCTGGAACCGCTCCTGGTCAACGCCGTTGTAGATCACGCTCACCCGGGAGTCGGGGAGCCCGTAGAGCCGATGGATCTCGGCTTTGCCGAGCCGGGAGATGGCAACGATCCGCCTGGTCCCGCCCGCGGAGAAGATCCTGCGCTCCAGGGACAGCAGAACGCGGTGGTACGGATTGGCCCAGAGCCCAGCGCGCTTGAGCGGGCCAACCCCCCCGGCCTTGACCGCCAGGTATGCCCGGTGACACCCCTCTCCGGCCCGGTACACGTCCTGGAGGAGGGTGCGCTCGTGGCTCTGGATGACATCGAAGCGCTCGCGTGACACCGCCGCCCTGGCAGCCAGGGCGAAGGAAACGACGCGGGCGAGAGAGGGACTGGCGATGACTTTAAGGAGGTGGCGCCTGACGCCGGGAACTTCCGGCTGCCCTGCCGTGGAGAAGAGGTGGACCTCATGCCCCTGGCGCACCAGTTCCCCGATCAGGCCCGCCGTCGCGGTCTCGAGGCCCCCGTGAAAGACAAAGGGGCGGCAGATAATCGCCAGCTTCATACGTTGCCGGAGAGCATCATACTGTAAACGACCTGCCGACTTCCTCCGAGAGAATCTCGGAGCAGACCGGCGCGCCGACTACACCCCATGTCTTCTCGAGTCCTTTTGAGTACGAGCTCCTAGGATTTCCGCTTGACAGGGTAAATGCTTTTTTGTATTGATGTTAAAACAAATGGCCCCGAACCCGATCACAGCCTATCACCCGTCGGTCCCGCTGCATCATCAGATCCAGCGGGTGCTGCGTTCTAAGATCGAATCTGGGGAGTGGGGGTCGCAGGAGAAACTTCCCACGGAGATGGAACTCGTGCGCCGTTTCCGCGTGAGCCGCACCACGATCCGGGAAGCGTTGGGCTCGCTCGAGCAGGATGGTCTGATCGTTCGGCACCGGCGCCGGGGAACGTTCGTCCGCGGGACCCGGCTGCCCGCTGACCTTCGCGCGACTATCACGAACCTCGTCCTGGGCTACGAGGCCGATGTCAGTGTGATCAGGGCGGCGACGGTGCCGGCTCCGGCGCACGTCGTTCCGTTCCTGGAGGTTGCGCGCGGTCATCCCCTGCGGCAGTTCGTGCGGGTGGAGGCCGTGGACGGGAAACCGCTGGCGGTCGTCGTTAACTACATGACGCTGGAAATTGGCCAGCGCATCCGACCGAAGGACCTGAAGCGCTACTCGATGCTCGAGTTCCTGCGCGACCACCTTAAGATTCCCCTCGGCGTGATGCGCCAGTTGATCGAGGCGCGGATGCCTGACGATGAGGTCGCCTCACTCCTGGGAATTGATTTGACCCAACCAGTCCTGTTTATCCGGCTCATGGTGTCTGACAAGCAAGGAAAGCCGGTGGAGATAGCGGATACGTTCTATCGGGCCGATCGGTACCGCTACGAGGTGGAGATGCCACGACTTCCGACCCGCCGGATTCGGAAGGGGGAGGTGACCTTGCCAAGCGCCGGACGGGACGGGCGCTCAAGGGGCTGCTGATGGGACAGGGAAACGGCTGGCGGCGGCTGTTTGCCGCTCCGATCGAGTCCGCCGATCCTGAAATGGCCGGGCTCCTCGTCGCCGAGCACGAACGTCAGACGGCTACGGTTAACCTGATCGCCTCGGAAAGCTACTGCCCTCAAGCAACGATCGACGCGGAGGCCTCGATCCTGGTCAATAAGAATGCGACCGGTTATCCTGGGGCGAGAGACGTTGCGGGTTGCGCGGTCATCGACCAAATCGAGCGGCTTGCCGTCGAGCGGGCGAGGCGGTTGTTCGGCGCCGAACACGCGAACGTGCAGGCTCTGGCCTCCACGGTGGCTAATGTCGCGGTACTCCGCGGGCTGTTGAAGCCCGGCGACCCGATCCTCGCCCTCGACGTTCTGGCGGGTGGTCACCACAGCCACGGGGCTCCGTACCACATCTCCGGCCAGGACTACCAAGTGGTGAGGTTCGGGATCGACGAAGACACGGGCATCATTGACCTCTTGGCTGTCCGGAGGCTCGCTGAGCAGGTTCGGCCGCGGATGATTATCGCGGGTTCGACCGCATACCCGCGCGCGATCGACTTCGGGGCTCTGCACGCAGCGGCGGAATCGGTCGGGGCCATGCTTTTCGCCGACATCGCCCACGTTGCGGGGCTGGTGGTCGCGGGGATTCACGACAACCCTACGCGCTACGCGGACGTGGTGACCACCTCGACGCACAAGACCCTGTGCGGCCCGAGGACCGGTGGGCTAGCCCTCTCGAAGCAGATCCACGCGGCCGCCATCGATGCCGCCATCTTCCCAGGGATCCAGGGCGCGCCTGGGGCTCACATCATCGCGGGGCGTGCGGTCCTGTTCGACCTCGTTGGGCGGGAGGAATTCCGCGGATTGATGCGCGCCGTGGTCACCAACGCGCGGGCCCTCGCGGCAGCTCTGGCCGCCCACGGCCTCAGGCTCTACACGGGTGGGACCGACACCCACATGGTCGTCATCGACCTCAGAACCGAGGCGTGGGACGGCCGCGCGGTTGAGCGGGCACTCGAGAACCACGGGATACTCAGCAACTGGGTGAATCTTCCGTCCCGGCGCGGCGAGAGTGGTCGGGCGGGTCTCAGGCTCGGGACAACCGCCATGACTATCCGAGGGATGGACGAGGCGGATTTCCGGACCGTCGGGACGGCGCTTGCGACCATCCTGAGCGTGGGCCCCGATCGTCCCGTTGATCCCGGGCTGCGGCGGCAGATCGCGACTCTGGCGCAGGAGCACCCGATTCCGTGCGGGATGGTCGGGGCCGGGAGTCTCTCTGGAAGGACCTCTCATGTCAGGTGAACCCAGGAATGCCCTGAAGGGGCCGCTGAAGGGCTGTCGGGTCGTGGACGCGGGCAATATGATCGCCGGCCCTCTGGCAGCGACGCTTCTGGCGGACTTTGGGGCCGACGTCATCAAGCTGGAACAGCCCGGCGTCGGTGACCCGATGCGACACTGGACACCCGTCAAGGAGGACCGCTCACTCTGGTGGAAGGTGATCGCCCGCAACAAGCGGCTGATTACGCTCAATCTCTCCGCCCCGAAAGGGCAGGAGCTCCTCCGCCGCCTGATCGTCAACGCCGATATCCTCATCGAGAACTACCGGCCCGGCACCTTCGAGCGGTGGGGGCTCGGCTATGACGTGTTGTCGGCCATTAACCCGCGGCTGGTCTTCGTCCGAGTATCCGGTTATGGGCAAACCGGCCCGTATCGCAACCGGGGCGGCTACGGGACGATCGCCGAGGCCTTCAGCGGGGTTCCATCCTTCACCGGCTTCCCCGACAAGCCTCCCACGCTGCCCGGGTTTCCCATGGCTGACTCGGTGGCCGCTACGTTTGCCGCCATGGCAGCCATGTTCGCCGTGTACGACCGGGACCATCACGAGCCCCACCGCGGCCAGGAGATCGACGTGAGCCTTTACGAGCCCCTCTTTCGGCTGGTGGAGGCGCAGGTGATCGGCTTTGACCAGATGAGGCTCGTCAAGCAGCGCCGCGGTAACCGGATGGAAGAGGACTCGCCCCGGAACACTTACCAGACCCGGGACGGGCGCTGGCTTGCCATCTCGGCCAGCTCGCAGAAGACATTCGAGCGGCTGGTCCACGCCATGGGCCGGGACGACTTGGCCACGGACCAGCGCTTTAGGGACAACGTGCAGCGCGTGGCCAACGCCGACGTCCTGGACAAGATCATGGCCGACTGGTTCGCGACACAGGATTCTGACGAGGTAATCGCCCTCTTCGACCGCGAGAACGTGGTGGCCGGGCTCACCTACGACATCAGAGATATTTTCAAGGACCCCCATTATGCGGCGCGGGGCAACATCGTGGAAGTGGAGGATCGAGACTTCGGCACAGTCCGGATGCAAGGCGTCGTCCCGCGGTTCTTGCGCACGCCGGGAAGGGTACGGAACGCAGGGGGCCAGATCGGGCAGGACAACGAAGCGGTCTATCTGGGCGAGCTGGGTCTCGTCGCCGACGAATTCGCCCGGTTGCAGGCAGAACGCGTGATCTAACCCACGAGAGAGGCGATGGCGACAGGCGGGTATGAGGGCGTGGTCATCGCGGGGGTAGGGCAGACCCGCTACGAGAAGCGGACGGAGAAGACGGTCCAGCATCTGCTCTGGGAGGCGCTCGACGCCGCTCTTAGCTCGGCGGGGTTTCCGATGCGAAGGGTCGACGGGCTGGCCGTGACGGCCTTCGTCCTTCCCCCGGACAATGTGACCGTGGTGGCCGAGCACTTCGGGCTGGAGCCACGGTGGCTGTCCCAGGGCGCCTACGGTGGCGCCTCGGGCGTCATCGGGATGCTCCACGGGGCCCGGGCGATCCAGGCGGGCGACGCGGAAGTCGTCGCTTGCCTGACCGCCGATGTCTTTGACGTGGCCTCCCACATGGATCTGATGGACCGGTTCAACTCGTCCGTCCGGGACTACCTCGGACCCTACGGGTTCGGCGGTCCCAACGGGATTTACGCGCTGCACACCCGGCTCTACATGGACCGCTACGGGGCGACGCGTGAAGACTTCGGAAAGCAGGTGATCTCCCAGCGCCAGAACGCGTTGCTCAACCCCAACGCCCTGTTCAAGACGCCGCTGACCATGGAGGAGTATCTGAATGCCCGGCCCATCGCAGATCCCCTGCGGCTCTATGACTGCGTGCTCCCCTGTTCCGGAGGGGACTGCGTCATCCTCGCCCGGGAGGATCTCGTGGCGTCCCAGAGCGGGCGGCGGGTGCGTATCCTCGGCGGGGGCGAGATCCATAACTTCCCCGTCGAGGACGTGTTCTCGCTCCGGGGGGGCTGGGAGCGGTTCAGGGATCGGATGTACGAGCAGGCTGGCCTTGGGCCGTCGGACATGGAGTTCGTCCAGCTCTACGACGACTACCCGGTGATGGAGTTCGTGCAGCTGGAGAGTCTGGGTTTCTGCCCTCCTGGCGGGGCCGCCGAGTTCCTTCGGAAGCGAGACACCACGGTCGGGGGCGATTTTCCCATCAACACCGGCGGCGGCCAGCTTTCTGCCGGGCAGGCCGGGGCCAGCGGCGGGATGATCGGGGTCGTGGAGGCGGTCCTCCAGCTCCGTGGGGAGGCCGGGGCCCGCCAGCTGCGGGCGCGCCGCGGGATGGTGTCCGGCTACGGGATGGTGGCTTACGGGCGCGGCCTGTCGTGCAGCGCCGCGATCCTTGCTCAAGAGGCCTAGGGCCATGGATCTGAAGCCCTCGCCGCGCCTGACCGCGATCAACCAGCCGTTTCTGCGCGGCTGTAACCGGGACGAGCTCTGGCTCCAGCGGTGCGTGCAGCCCGCCTGCCGAAAGTTTGTCTTCTACCCTCGGGTCTGTTGCCCTCACTGTGGCGCGGGGGCCCTCACGTGGGAGCAAGCCACCGGTCGGGGACAGATCGTGTCTTTTTCCCGAGTGTTTCGACCGCAGCACGAGTCGTTCTTCCCCGAGGCGCCGTACTACTTCATCGCGGTGCGGCTGGACGAGGGGCCGCTGTTCTTTAGCCGGCTCGACCGTCAGGGGCTGCCCGTGGAGACGAACCTGATCGGTCGGCAGGTCCGCGCGGTGTTTGTCCAGCACACGCCGGAACAGCGCCTGCCGCTCTTTGAACTGTCTTGACCGGTCAAGGGAGCGTGTGACGTTGCCAGCCAAGGATTTTCCGGCGCCATATCTCAGGGCGATCGTTGACCTCGATGCCCTGCGGCACAACCTGGCGCTCGTCCGGAGGTCAGTTCCCGCCGAGACGGAGATCATCGCCTGTGTGAAGGCCAACGCCTATGGTCACGGGCTCCGGGCTGTGGCGCGCTGCTTCGAGGAACAGGGCGTCCGATGGCTCTCGCTGGGGAGCCCCGCCGAGGCCTTGGCGTTGCGCGAGTGGGGGGTCACGTGTCGGGTCCTGCTCTTCCCGACGATCGCGCGCCCCGACATGGGCCCGCTTGCGGAGGCGGGGATCACGATTGGGATCCAGTCCGACCGGGAGGCGGAGGATCTGGTGCGGGTCGCCCGCGCGCCGGTCTCGGTCTTTTTGAAGGTGGACAGCGGCTTCGGCCGCGTGGGTGTCCCGGTGAGCCATGCCGCTGCCGTGGCCCACCGGATTATGGGCGATCTCCCCTCCGTCATCCTGGAAGGAGTGTTCACGCACCTGCCCTTCGCCAGCCCCGAGAGCGTGCCGTGGGTGCAGGCACGGCTGAAGGAATTCGGACAGGCCGTGGCAGCCATCCGCGAACACGCGAAGCGGCCGCTGTTGGCCCAGGCTCTGGCCAGCTCGGGGGTCGTCTGCGGCCTGGAGGCCCCCGAGACCAATGCCGTCTGCCCCGGGCAGTTGCTCTTCGGGATTGAGCCGGGGTGGACGAAGGCCATTACGGGGAAGGACTCGTTCGGCACGAGACCGGCGCTCGCGGAGGTCCAAACCGTCGTGGGATCCCTCCGCGAGATCGACCCGGGCTCACGCTTCGGGGTGGGAGGAGTCAAGACCGCGTCCGGCCGGACCCGGCTCGGGGTGCTGCCCATCGGCTACTCCAACTCGATCCTGGTTCAGAAGGCGGGGCAGGTCGCCTGGCTGCTGGGGCATCCGGCGCCGATCATCTCTGTTTCGTTGGAGCACGCCGTCGTGGACGTGACGGGGATCCCGGGGGTAGAAGAGGGATGTCCGGCCTGCCTCGTGGCACGGGACCCCGGGGTCGGGACCCCCCTTAACGACTTTGCACGCGTCCAGGGGCGGTCACCCGTGGAGGTGTTGGTCTCGCTCACCGACAGGGCGAGGCATGAGTACGTCGCAGCCGGCGTCGCCGCCCGGGAGTCGGGTTCTCGGGCGGATCCGGAGTCCCGTTATCATCTGAGCGCGTGAACGCGCGGGAGGTACACATCATGGTCAGACGCGTAATCGCTCGAGTGCTGGTGGTGGTCCTCGTGGCCGTTTTCCTTCACTTGGCGGCCACCGCTGCCCTCACCCAGGAGAAGTCGCGGCTTGAAACCGTCCTTCAACGGGGAAAGCTGATCGTCGCGACCTTCAGCACGGCGCCCCCCTTCTGCTACACGGATGACAAGGGACAGCTGGTGGGCTTCGACATTGACGTCGCCCGGCTCCTCGGCAAAGCCCTTTTCAAGGACCCCAACAAGGTGGAGTTCGTGGTAGTGACGGCGGAGGGACGCTGGCCGGCCATCGAGAGCGGACGGGCGGATATGGGGATCGCCACCACCACAATCTACCCGGACCGAGCCGTGCGGGTCGCCTTCACCCGACCCTATGTGGACTCGGGGGTCTCGGTGCTCGTCAAGAAAGGAAGCGGGATCAAGTCTCTCGCCGACCTGAATCAGGAAAAGTACGCCATCGCGAACCTCAACAACCCACAGCAGGCGGACCGCTCAAAGCGATTCATCCCGCGGACGAAGACGCTGACCTTCGATACCCCCGCGGCCCAGGCCCTCGCCGTGCGGAGCGGACGCGCCCAGGGCGCTCAGCTGGACACCCCCGTCGCCGACTGGTATGCCGCCACGAGCAAGGATGAGTTCGAGGTGATCCCCGAGCTAATGGGGTATTCCCAGAACAACGCCATCTTCCTCAAGCACGGCGACTTCACGTGGTGGCACTGGCTCGACACGGCCGTCGGGGAGATGCGGTCGGGCTCGTATTACGGGGAATACTCAGAGATCTACCAGAAGTGGTTTGGGAAGAACCCGCCGCCTCAAAAGTTCTATCTCCGGTAGGGAGCCCGCGGGATGCGGGGCTCATAGGTGACCGGCCGGCGGCGGGAGGTCGGCGCGAGGCGTAAGCCGTGAGATTCCTCAACTGGCTGGCCGCCTATGGGCCCAGCTACCTGAGCGGGCTGGGCTGGACGGCGCTGATTGCCCTCTGGGCCTCACTGGGGGCGATCGTGTGGGGGTGCGTCCTCCTGCTGATCCGGCTCTCTGGGAGACGCTGGGCAAATCTCGCCGTGGAAGGCTACGTCCAGCTCTTCCGGAACACGCCAGTGCTCCTGTCTATCTACCTCATTTACTTCGGGTTCCCGTTGATCGGGGTTGTCTGGCCGGCGGTCATCTGCGGGGGTCTGGCTCTGGTCCTCCAGAACGGCGCGTATATCTCCGAGATCCTCCGGGGGGGCGTCAAGGCGATCGACCTCGTGCAGTTCGACGCGGCCAAGAGCCTGGGGCTGTCAGGGTGGGGGACGTTTCGGAAGGTAGTGCTCCCGCAGGTGCTGGTGTACTCCCTCCCTTCCCTCGGGAACCAGGTGATCCTCCTCGTCAAGGACACATCGTTATTGTCGGCGATCTCCGTCGCGGAGCTAACCATGAACGCCAAGCTCTTGACGGAGCAGACCGGGGCGGCCTACGAGGCCTTCGTGGTGGTGGCCGTCCTCTACCTCCTGTTGGTGGTCGTCCTCGAGCTGGCCGCCCGGTCCGCGCTGCGGGCCGTCCGGTGGCGGCCCCGGCATGATGCTCTCTAGCTTCCCCATTGGGGCGTGAGGATGCTGCGACTTCTCCTGGGGGGGGCGTTCTACACGCTCGTCCTGGCCGTGGCCGGCATCGCGTGCGGCACGACCCTCGGCTTGTTCCTGACGCCACTCAGCTTCCTACGGTTTCGGCCGCTCCGGATCTTTTATCACTTGTACGTCTTCTTTACCCGCGGGACCCCGGTGCTCGTCCTGGCCCTCTTGATCTTTTACGGGCTTCCCGCCATGAATTTTTCCCAGGGGCCGTACGTGGCAGGCACCATTGTGCTGACGATCTATTCGTCCGCCTTCTTCGCTGAGGTCTTCCGCGGCGGGGTCCTGGCCATCCAGCGGACGCACCTGGAGTCCGGGCGGAGCCTGGGCTTGCCGCCGTTGGCCTTCCTCCGCAAGATCATCGCGCCTCTTGCGCTCCGGTATGCCCTGCCGCCCTACGTCAATGTCTGCGTTATGATGGTGAAGGCCTCGTCGATTCTCTCCATCATCAGCGTCTGGGAGCTGACCCTCGCCGCCCGCGAGATCATCGAGCGGACGCTCTTGGTGTTCACCGTCCTTGGAATCGCCGCCGGCCTCTACTTCATCATGTGCTTCGGCGTGGATCGCCTCGGCCGTCGGGTCGAGCGACACCTGATGCGCCGTGGGTTTGTGGGAGAGCGCGCGTGATCACGATCCAGGGACTCCGCAAACGCTTCCCCAGCGGTCTCGAAGTGCTCCGGGGGATTGAGCTGACTATCGGCGACGGGGAGGTGGTTTCCCTCATCGGACGGAGCGGGTCCGGGAAGACGACTCTTCTGCGGTGCATCAATTTCCTGGAGGAGTACGACGCCGGAGAGATCCGGCTGGACGGCACTCCCCTCTGGTACCGCACGGCCCCCGGCGGCTCTAGAACCCGGATGCCGGAGCCGGCCATTCGGGCGCTGCGGCAGCAGATGGGGATCGTGTTCCAGCAGTTCAATCTCTTTCCCCACATGACCGCCTTGGAGAACGTCTGTCTCGGCCCCAGCTTCGCGCACAAACGGCCGGAGGCCGAAGTCGAAGAGCTCGCGCAGCGACTGCTGGAGCGGGTCGGCCTCGCCGGGAAGATACGGTCCTATCCGTACCAGCTCTCCGGGGGGGAGCAACAGCGGGTGGCGATCGCGCGGGCGCTCGCGATGCGCCCGAAGGTCCTGCTCCTCGACGAGATCACCTCGGCGCTGGATCCCGAGCTGGTCGGAGAGGTTCTCGAGGTGATCCGCTCGCTGGTTTTGGAACGCATGATGATGGTCATCGTGACGCATGAGCTGAGGTTCGCCCGCGAGATCTCGCACCGGATCGCCTATCTCTCCCGCGGGCGGATCACTGAAATCGGCCCACCGGGCGAACTCCTCGACAACCCACAGGATCCCACGCTGAAGGAATTCCTTCGGCGAATGCCCTAGTCCGTGTCCCGCGCGGCTCGGCGGCGTCGGCCCCGATCCACAAGAGGACGATATTGGGCGTGACGCCGATCCTTCTCCTCTGCGTTCTGATCTTCACTAATACGTTTTCGATTGGCGCATTCCCCGTCCTGTTGCCGGAGCTTGGAAGATCGGCGGGGCTCTCCGACTGGCAACTGGGGACCGTGGCGGCCGCGTTCGGGTTCGCCCGCATGGTTTCTGACATCCCGGCCGGGCTCTTCATCACCCACCATCTTGGCCGGGCCCTCCTCATAGGTCCGCTTGTGCTGGCGGTCGGCGTCCTGTGTCTCGGTAGTGGCGGGCCATTCGCGGTGCTGGTCCTCGGACGCGCCCTGATAGGCGTCGCTCACACCCTGGGCATGATCGCTGGGCTGACGGCCATCCTTAGGTACCACGCCACACGGACGCTCTCGTCTGCACTCAATGCGTTCGAGTTTGCGGGAATGCTTGGGGTGCTCGGCGGGATGGTCCTGGTCGGGGCGTTGCCCGTGCGCTTGTCCTGGAACACCGCGCTCGTTCTCACCTCTACACCCCAGTTGGTCGGCTTACTACTCCTGCCCTGGATTCTCACCTCGCTACCTGCGAGCAACCCGGTGCCGGCGACGCCGCTGTTCGCGCGGAGCGCGACGGGGCGTGATGTGGGGCAGACCGCTGGCTTGTCACCACTCGTGCCACTTGCGTTCGCCGCGGGCGGAGCTATCGCTATCGCCTGGTCAGCCACCGCTCAGTTCATCGTCCCGCTCCGCGGGAGCCGGGAGTTTGGGCTGGACCGCATTGGGGTTGCGCAGCTTCTCATCATCCCGCAACTCTCCGATGTCCTCGTCCTGCTCCCCCTTGGTGCCCTGTCGGATCGGAGTCGGACAACCAGGGTGCTTGGCCTCAGCTTGCTGGTGTTGGCGGGTGGCACCGCTCTCGTCTCGTTCGGCACCCTGCCGTTCGTGGTTGCTGGCTGCGTTCTGTTCGGTGTCGGGCTGGCTGGCTGGATGCTACCGCTGACCGTCTTGCGCCGGGAGACCTCGCCAGACCAAGTAGCCTGGCGCACCGCACTCTATCGCATTGGCGTGGATGGTGGGATCTTTCTAGGCCCCTTTCTCAGCGGTTTCCTTGACGAGGGGTCGGTTGGACTCCTCCCGGGGGTGATCACAGGTCTTCTGGTTGTGATCGGCCTGCTCTTCCTCCGGAGAGAAAATTAGAAGGTGTTGTCCTCCCCTGTGACCGAGCACTTGACGGCCTCATGGCAGGGGCATAGAGTTCCGGTGGACAGTGTGCCCGGACGCCCCGCGTCCCGGTTGACGGTGGCGGCACCTCATGGAGTGGGGATGGCGAAAGTAGGTATCTTTTATCATGAGAGCTTCAGCCGGCGAAGCTACCTCACCGTCGGCCGCCGTCTCGCCGACTTCCCCGCCGCCCTTGACGAGCTGCTGCAAGATGAACGCTTTCAGCTCCACACCTCTCCCGTAGTGTCGGACGATCTCATCCTAAAGGTGCACACGCAAGGGCTGATTGAAGAGGTAGACCAGGACGCCCTCTGAAGTACCGCCAGAACCTCGGTCGGAGGGGTCGTGGCGGCTGCCGAGAAGATTGCATCAGGCGAGATCGAAAGGGCCTTCGCCTTCATCGGCGCGGGTGGACATCACGCCGGCCGGGAGTTTTTTGGCGGCTACTGCTGCTTCAACGATGTGGCCATTGCCATCGCCCATCTCCGGGACACCTCTGGCGTCCGTCGCTTCGCCATCCTGGACACCGACGCCCACCACGGAGACGGGACCCGGGATATCGTTCAAAACGATCCGGATGTCCTTCACGTCTGCATCTGCGGGATGAATTACGTCTCCCCTGACGGGACCAAGGTGGATGTGCCGGCCCCTCGGGTCGGTCGGGATACGGACGAGGCTTACCTGAAAATCGCGGAGGCCGCCTTTTCCGGCAGGGTGCGAGCCTTTCGCCCCGATCTCGCCATCTGGTACTTCGGCTTTGACGGGCATCAGGGGGACTACGGAGATATGGGACTTTCCCTCCGCTGCTTTGTGGGCTTGGCCGATCTCATGGTCCGCATGGCCAAAGAGGCTTCAGGGGGCAAGCTCTTGACGGTCCTGGGTGGCGGCTCCCGCACCGATCTCGCCACCATGCTTATCCCCGAGGTCATCCGTCACCTCGGCAAGGAGTAGTTTCCCTGGTGGCCTGGGATCCGGCACAGTATCTGAAATTCGCCGACCACCGGCTGAGGCCCGCCATCGAGCTCCTGAACCGGATCGACATGGAGGCGCCGGCGGAGGTCTACGACCTGGGTGCCGGCGCCGGCAACGCGACGCTCCTTCTCAAGGCGCGGTGGCCGCTCGCGCGCATCACCGGGGTCGATGCGTCCGAGGCAATGCTGGCGCGGGCCGCGGCCGAGGCACCCGAAATCGTCTGGCAGCGGGCGGACCTGGCGACGTGGCGGCCGCCGCGGCCGGCCGACGTCATCTACTCCAACGCCGCTCTCCACTGGCTTGCCGACCACGACCGGCTGTTCCCCGCTCTGTTTTCCGCGCTGGCGCCGGGAGGCGTGCTCGCGGTGCAGATGCCCCGCAATTTTTCGGCCCCCTCCCACGCCGCCATCACCGAAGCGGTCCGGAGCGGACCCTGGCGTACGAAGCTCGAGCCATTGCTCCGGCTGGCGCCGGTGGCCGAACCAGCCTTCTACTTCGACCTACTGGCGCCCCGGGCAGCGGCCGTCGAGATCTGGGAGACGGAGTACCTCCACGTGCTCGAAGGCGATGATCCGGTCAAGGAATGGACCAAGGGCACCTGGCTGAGACCGCTGCTCGACGCCCTCGACGAGCCCGAGCGAAGCCGCTTCGAGG
>CAYRZF010000010.1:0-14991 GCA_964428805.1 uncultured bacterium
ATCGTCACGGTCCAGGTGCGGGTGGTGACGCCCGCGCCCACGTAGGTCCACTGGGAATAGCCCGTGGCGAGGGGGGCGCCCACGGCCGCGAGGGCGAGCCAGTCTGTCGCGCCGCCGGGTGCGTTGGTGAGCGTCACCGTCACCGAGGCGCCGGGGGCCACACTGGTGGCGCTGACCGCGAGCGAGGGCTGGGTCAATGTGAGCGCCGGCGCGTTCGACGTTCCCCCACCCGGCGCAGGCGTGGAGACCGTGATGGTCAGGGCCGTCGCCGCGGTGGCAATGTCACTCGCCGGAATCGAGGCCGTGAGCGACGTCGCGCTCACATATGTCGTCGTCCGGCTGGACCCGTTGACCTGCACCACGGATGAACTCGTAAAGCCGGTCCCGGTCACCGTCAAGGTGAAGGCCGGGCCCCACGCGGTGACGCTCGAAGGGGTGAGGGCGGTGATGGTGGGGACCGGGCTCTCGACATTCAGAGCGGCGGTGTTGGACGTTCCTCGGCCGGGGGTGAAGGCGGTGATATTGCGAGTGCCGGGAGCGGCGATGTCACTCGCGGGAACGGTCGCGGTGAGCTGTGTGGCGCTGACGTAGGTGGTAGCCCGGTCGGACCCGTTCACCCGGACCACGGAGGTCGTAAAGAACTCCGTGCCATTCACGGTCAGCGTGAAGGCCGGCCCACCGACCATAACGGTTGTCGGGTTGAGCGATGTGATGGTGGGTGGCGGAGCAATGACCGTAAACCCGTTGATCAGGCTTAGGATCCGCCCGTCGGGGTTGGTGACGGTGATGGTCCGTGCCCCCGAGGTCGCCCCCGGTTCGATCGTGATGTTCACGAGCACCTGAGTGCTCGAATTGACCGCGGTGCTGTTAACCGTGATCCCTGCGCCGAAACTCACCGCCGCGCCGGCCTGGAAGCCTGCTCCGGCCAACGTCACGTCCAGCGTGGCACCCAGGGTGCCGCTGGAAGGGTCTGCCGAGGTGATAACCGGCGCGAGGGTGGCAAGGGCCTCGGAGATCCGGATTCGCGGCTTCGTGATCCTTCTGGTGCTCCGAGTGTCCGTGATCGGGAGCCCGGTCGATTGCAGGGCAGTCAGGATTTCGGTAACCGTGGCCGTGGAGGCGGCTTCCTTCAGGATCGCCCAGGCGCCCGCAACATGCGGGGCCGCCATCGACGTGCCCGCGAAATCCGCGTACCCGCCGCCGGGGACCGACGAGTGGATATCGTCACTGGGGATGCCGTCGGCGGCGCCACCGGGGGCCAGCAGGGACAGAAAGGACACGACGTTCGAGAACCATGACACGGCGTCATTCTTAGTGGTCGAGCCCACGCTCACGGCGGTTGAAATACAAGCGGGAGCGCTGATTCGAGTGGGTGAGCCGTCGTTGCCCGAAGCGATCACCGTGGCGATCCGGACCGATCGAAGGTTGTCGATCGGCGCCTTGTATTGAGGAAACGTCGAGTCGCAGGTCCTCGAAAACAGGCCTCCGCCCAGGCTCATGTTCACCGCGGCGAAGTTGTGGATCCCTCGCAGAGTAAAGACTCGGTTGAGGCCCGCGATGATGTCGGAATCGAAGGCGGAGTTGTTGGATCCGAAGACGTTCACGGACATGAGGCCGGCGCCCTTGGCGACGCCCGAGAAAGCGACTCCGGCTCCCGCGCCGTTGCCGGCGGCAATTCCTGCGACGTGGGTTCCGTGCTCGCAGCTGGGGCCGCACGGCACACCGGCGCCGGGCCCGGTCTGGGAGGGTTCTCCGTTGGGGCATCCGCCAGGACCCGACACGTAGCACGCCTCCTCCACGACCTTGCCGGAGAGGAAGGGATGGGCGCTGTCGACGCCGTTGTCGATGATGGCGATGATGGTTCCCGCCCCGTCATATCCGCTGGCCCATGCCTGGTCGCCCTCTACGAGCGGGACGCTTTGCGGGAGCATGAGGTAGCGACGCTGATCCTCCATGATGCGCTTCACGTGAACGGCCGCAGCCTCGAGCTCCGCCAGGGCGCTCGGTCCTACTTCCAGCGCCACCAACGGGACGGCGTCGTAGTGGTGGACGACACGGTGCGCAGCCTGGCGGAGCCTCGAGACGAGTTGCGATCGGGTGGTGGCGATATCCCGGCGCTGGTTTGCAATCGCGGCCTGGCTGAGCAGGTCCCCTTCCGGGATATACGCGCCGCCCGGCAATCGAAACTCGACGATGACGCGCACGCTTCCCGCTTGCTGCGCCACCTGGCGCAGGCGCTCTATTTCGGCCGGGTCGGTGTCACTCGCCGAGGTGGGCCGAGGCTGTTCGCCCGGTATCGGCGTGAAGAGCGCGAGCCCCAGAGCGAGGGCCACGAAGGCCGCGAGGAGACTGCGCTTCACGGCGAGGGCCGCCTGGGGGATGTTGGCGTCCGTTTCGCGTCTTCGAGCACGCGAACCACAACATCGCTGAAGGTCTCGAGTAAGGCTAAAGCGTCCGGTCCGATCTCGAGGGCCAGCAGCGGGAGACTGTCGTATTGATGTATGAGCCTGAAGTGGCTTCCCCTCAAACGGGAGATAACCTGGGCCTGGGCGGTTGCGATCGCGTTGCGCTGCGCCGCAGCCGCGGTCGCGTCGGCCAGTTCACCCTCCGGGCGAAAACCTGGTGTGATCCGAAGTTCCACGATGACGCGCGCGCTGCCGGAGGCGATCGCACTTCGGACCTCTTGGTCAATCAGCGGAGGGGGTCCATTCCCGGCGGCTGGCGCGGGCCCGCAGACGGATTGGAGGACCACAATGGTCGCCGCGATTGGATTCCCCAGGCGGAGCAGATGCCAATCCATTTGCTGCCACTCACTCAGCGAGAGACTGTCCATGGATCCCATTGAGGGCCATCGTTACCCTCCGACGGCGGGGCAGTTGGCGCTACGCTAGTCGTCGGACTTGGTGCAGGTTCAATGCCAGCGGGGCGCCTCCCATTCGCGCTGGGGCCCCCCAGAGGACAAGCGACCGGAAGGGCTCGGTAATCTTTGGATACCTCTAATGCCTTCCTGTCAGCCTCTCCTACGCGGGTGACAGAATTTGCCCGCCCGAGGCAAAAAAGGGCAATCCCGTCTGTTCCTCCCCGCGGCCCGGATTTTCAGGTCATGAGAAGTGCTAGGGACTATAAGGTGGGGTCGAACCGGCTGTCAAGCGTGTCAAAGTGATCGGCAGGGGTGATCGTCGCAGATAGAGCGGCCCTGCCGGGATGGGGCCGACAGGGCCGAGCGCCATCGGGGCGCCTACTTCTTCTTCTTGCCCTTCTTCTTTTTCGCCACCCTGTCACCTCCCCCCGAACCTCCGAGCCGCTCGCCTGGCTCAGGCAGCGCCCAACGCCGACCCCGAGGTGTGATGGCTCTTTGGATGGGATGGTAGAAAAGCCAGGAAAGGGTGTCAAGAGGAAAATACAAGATACGGTGGACCCCCCCCTGCCTTAAACCCAAGATAAGGGGGCAACCACTCCTTGACATCCCCTCCCGGCGGGTGTTAGGGTGGGACAACTTTGTGTCTTGAAGTCTGCCATAGCGGAGGACACTCCATGCGTCGAGAGATCAAGAAGTTGGTGTTTGTGGAGCCGAAGTCGACACACCTCCACGTGTATAGCCGCGTCGCGATTCCCCGGCTCGGGTCGGTCCTCCTCGGGACCATCATGCGCGCCAGGGGCTACGACGTGCGGGTCTACATCGAAGACATCCACCCCATCGACATGGCGGAGGTGATGAGCGCCGACCTCGTGGCGATCTCCGCCATTACCTCGACCGCGCCGCAATCGTACCGGCTGGCCGACAAGGTCAGGGAAGCCGGCATCATCGCGGTCATGGGCGGGACCCACGTGACGTTCCTCGCCGACGAGGCGCTTCAGCACGCCGACTATGTCGTGAAGGGGGAAGGGGAGTTCGCCTTCCAGGAACTCGTGGACGCGATCCAGGGCGGGGAAGGCTTCGAGAAGATCCAGAACCTCTCCTTCCTGAAGGACGGCAAGGCGATTCACAATCCGGAGCGGACGAAGATCCCCAACCTGGACGTGAACCCGATCCCCGACTACGGGCTGATCACGGGCTGGAAGCCCGGCGGGGTCGTCTCGATCGCCACCTCGCGCGGGTGCCCGTTCTCGTGCACCTTCTGCTCCGTCCCCGGGATGTACGGTCACGCCTTCCGCACCCATTCGCTCGACCGGGTGCTGGAGGAGCTTAGGATTCACCGGGACAACATGTACACCTTCTTTGCCGACGACATCTTCACGGCCAACAAGAAGCGGGTGAAGGAACTGCTGGGCCGGATGATCCAGGCCGGCCTGACGCCGCTCTGGGGCGCACAGGTCCGGACCGAGACCGTGGACGACCCCGAGTTGCTGCAACTCATGCGCGACTCCAACTGCTTCAACGTCTACGTCGGCTTCGAGTCGATCAACCCGCGCACGCTCAAGCTGTTCCAGAAGAAGCAGGACCTGGCCAAGATCGAGCGCTCGATCGAGCGCTTCCATAGTCACAACATCAAGATCCACGGGATGTTCGTGGTGGGCTCTGACGAGGACGACCTGGAGACCCTCGATGCCACGGCGGTCTTCGCCCGGAAGCACGACATCGACTCGATCCAGTTCATGATTCTCACCCCGATCCCCGGCTCCCCCGACTGGGACACGATCTATGACAAGGGGGCCAAGTACGTCATCCACAACAACTGGTCCCTCTATGACGGCCACCACGTCGTGCATCAGCCGCGGCGGATTTCCCCCTATGAGCTCCAGATGGGGGCGATCAAGGCGATGCAGAAATTCTACTCGTGGAGCGGCATTGCCCAGCGGCTGCTGAAGCGCGACCTCTATTACGCCACCATCCGCTACTGGGGCAAGAAGATGATCCGGGACTGGTGGAAGGACGAGGAAAACCGGGCCCACGTCCAGTGGCTCAAGGAGCGGCTCTATAGTGAGAAGCAAGGCCTCGGCCGGCGCGCCCTTCAGACGGTCGGGGTGCCGGAAGTGCTCTTGAAGGAAAAGGTGGGCCAGCTGCTCCACACGTTCCTGACCGAGCTCGGGGTGAAAGTGGTTCCGGTCGCCGGGCGGCTCGTCGAGCAGGCGGAAGACGCGCTGGCGCGGGCCAGGGATTCGCTGGACTGCCTCGTGATGCCGGTCGTGAAGCGCGTGGAGAAGGGCAGGGAAGAGGTTTACGCCCAGTTGACGGCGGCCGCCGAGGCCCTCCAGACCCAGCTCGGAAAGCTCCCCAAGATCTCCTTCCCGGTGGTCGGGGATCAGGGGCCGATCTTCGAGCCGTTTGCGAAGATCGGGTTGCTCGTCACCGACAATCTGGACCGGATCCGGATGGCCTACCGGAAGGCGGGCGTCGTCGAAGGCCTCTGGGAAACCGCCTAGGGCCAGCCCCTCGCCCTGCCCTCTCCCCCAGTGGGGGAGAGGGTGAAGGTGAGGGGGTTACTGCTTCTCCCCCTTCTCCTGGGTGGAGGAGGGCTTGCGGGTCTCGCGCCGCCTGACGAACTCCTCGTTGAGCGGAATGCCCTTCTTGCAGAGGGAGCAAGCGTCGGGCGGGTAGGTGGGGAAGTCCCGGCTCACGAGGCTGAAGACCGGCTTCCCGTTCACCTCCGCCCTCTTGGTCCGGCGCCAGAGGGCGCCGATCCCCACCACCTGGGCGCCGTGGCGCTCCACCAGCTCGATCAGGAGCTTCAGGGTGGTGCCCGTGCTGACCAGGTCCTCCACGAGGAGCACCTTGGTCCCCTGGCGGATATGCCGGTGGAACTCTGCCGGCAGCGTCACCCTCCGTTTCCCGCCCGTCACTCCCTTGGTGGCGTAAACGAGCAGCGGCCGTGACGGGTGGGCGCGCGCGACGCAGTGGGAGAGGATCAGGGCGCCCGGTCCCGTGGAGAGCACGACGTCAACGGGCCACTGGGCGAAGTGCTTGGCGATTACCGCGCCCAATCCCTCGGTGAACGAGGGCTCCGTGGTGACCAGGTTTTTCTCGATGAACTCGCTGGTGTGGTGGCCGGCCGGGAGGAGGATGTGATCGTTGGCGTGATAGGCCCCGGTGCGCTTGAGGATATCCAGGTGGATCTTCTCGCGCGCCTCGGCGTCCAGCACCGCGTCTTGCTTCTTTGGGGGTGGCGTCATTCGACTCTCTCCTGAACGTGGTGGGATGCGGGCGGGGTCCTTCTGAGACGAACCCGGGGCCGCGCGGCCCGGATGACCAGCGGTTCGAGGCACTTCGGGCACACCTCCTGTCCTCCCTTTCTGAGCACCTGCCGCGGTGACAGGATCACGTCGCACCCCTCGCACGCCGGATTATTGCAGAAGCGGTCCAGCTTCACGGGCGTCGGTCCGTGCCCAGGTGGATGACGACGCCCTCGGTCTGCGCCTCGATCCAGAAGGGGTTGGGCCGAGTGAGGTCCAGGACCACGCGGACGGTTGTCGGGGCGAACTGGGACGCGTGAATTCGCCTCAGAATGGCGTTGCCTACTTCGATGGTGTCCTCCCGGCGTGAGAGCGTAGCGCGCTCGAAGTCCACCACGACCCGGAACGGCCTCTCCATCGTGAAGCTCTTGTAGGTAAGCGGCCCGTCGGCCTCGACGATAACGCGGACCTCCTCTCCCGTGATCTCGGGCATGAGCTTCAGGATCAGAGGGACTGCCGCCCCGGGCTGCTGGGCCTGGGGGGCGAGGGGTTCTCGTTCGGGCGCGCCCAGAACGAGCCCCCGGGCCGGAGCCGGAGTGTCCACGCGGATCAAGACCCGCGTTCCCTCCTTGATAACGCGGTACGGGGCGCTCTCCCCGAACGTGAGGTCGAGCCTGCCGAGCTGGCTCCCATCGCGCTCGAGGACCGCCGTCCGGACCTTTTTGAGCCCGGGCCCCGGGAACTCGCGCTCCTCCGGGGGAAACGCGAACGTGGCATTGAGGAAGAACAGGCTCACCCTGAACGGGTCCACCCCTTCAACGAGGAGGTAGTTGAGCGGCTCGGAGCCCCTGATTTCCACTTGAAGACGCCCATCGTGAGCGCCCGCGAAGATGGCGGAGACCACGGCGGGCCCCGCCTGGAGGTCCGCGGGCCCGAACGCCCAGCCTCCCAGACCCAGGGCAACGGCCACCACCCCCCATCTCATCACGCGTGACACAACTCTTCAAATTTTCGACCATCTTGGCGTGGGGAGTTACCCTTGTCAACTCGAAAGTGGGAGATGTAGACTGACCCTGCTATGCGAATCCTGGCGGTGGAGACCTCCACCCTGGCGGGCGGGGCGGCACTTCTGGATGGCGAGCGCCTGCTTGGCGAATACACCCTGAACATCAGGGCCACCCATTCCGAGCGCCTGATGGCCGCCGTGGACCGCCTGCTCTACGACTGCGGGTGGGCCCCCGCCGATCTGCAGGCGGTGGCGGTGGCGATCGGCCCCGGTTCCTTTACCGGCCTTCGGATCGGCTTGAGCGCTGTCAAGGGCTTGGCTCTCGCCCTGGGGATTCCGATCGTCCCCGTCCCGACCCTCGACGCCCTGGCCGCGACACTGCCGTTTGCCGTTCATCCCGTCTGTCCCGTCCTCGACGCGAAGAAGGGAGAAGTTTACGCGTGTCTCTATCACTGGGCCGAAGGGGCCATGGTCCGCGACTGGGAGTATCTGGCCCTGGCGCCCGAGGCACTCTGTGATCGGCTCGCCGGTCCCGTCATCTTTGTGGGAGATGCCGTGGACACGCTCGGCGGACTCTTTTCGGCGCGGCTCGGCGACAATGCCCGGTTCGCTCCGGCCGGCCGGAGGCTTCCCTCTCCCTGGTGCGTCGGCGCCCTCGGCCACGCGCTCCTCCTGGCGGGGCGGACGGTTGATGCCGCCGCCTTGACGCCGTTCTACCTCCGGCCTTCGGAGGCGGAGCTCAGGCGCCGACGTGCCCTTCTGGTCCGTTGAGCCGCTGACCGTCGCTGACCTGGACGAGGTGCTCGCCATCGAGCGCGCCTCGTTTCCCACCCCGTGGTCGCGCGGCGCGTTCCTCTACGAACTCAAGCAGAACCCGGTGGCCCGCTGCTGGGTCGCGCGGGGGTCTGGATCGGCGCCCCGGGTGGCCGGCTATCTCTGTCTCTGGGAGATCCCGCCGGAAATCCACATTACGAACCTCGCAGTGCATCGGCTCTGGCGTCGGCAGGGCATCGCCCGATCACTCCTGGGAGCGATTCTCGAAGATGCGCGGCGCCGCCATGTCACCCTGGCCCTCCTTGAGGTACGACCCGCCAACACGGAGGCCCGGACCCTCTACGAAGACCTCGGCTTCAAGGTCGTCGGCCGCCGCAAGGGGTACTACATCGACACCGGCGAGGACGCCTTGCTCATGAAAGCCGACCTGACGGCGGCTCCCGCTGAAAACCGGTAGATCGTCATGCTCGACCGGAAGACGGCGGAATTGATCGAGAAGATGCTGGCGGGAGATCGGCTGGCGCTGGCCCGGCTGATTACCCAGGTGGAGAATCGCTCGGCTGTCGTCGCCCAAATCATGCGGCGCGTGCACACGCGCGCGGGACGGGCCTACGTGCTCGGGATTACGGGCCCGCCCGGGGCGGGCAAGAGCACCGTCGTGGACCGACTCACCGCCCTCCTTCGCGCCGGGGGCGCCTCCGTCGGCATCATCGCCGTGGATCCGTCCAGTCCGTTCACGGGCGGGGCGGTGCTCGGGGACCGGATCCGGATGCAGTCACACGCCCTGGACCCCGAAGTCTTCATCCGGAGCATGGCGACGCGGGGGAGCCTGGGCGGGCTCACTCGAGCCAACAGCGACGTCATCAGGCTGCTCGATGCGTTCGGCAAGCAGTGGATCCTGATTGAGACCGTGGGGGTCGGCCAGACCGAGCTCGACATCATCAAGCAGGTCGACACGACGGTGGTGGTCCTGGTCCCTGAGTCCGGCGACTCGATCCAGACGATGAAGGCGGGGCTCATGGAGGTGGCCGACATCTTCGTGGTCAACAAGGCCGACCGCGACGGCGCCAACCCGCTCATCACGGAACTCCGCTTCATGACGCACCTGCACCGGGCCAGTGCCCAGGCTCCCAAGGACATCGACTGGGAAATCCCCGCCCTCGCCACCCAGGCCCAGAACGGGATTGGCATCGAGGAACTCCTCGCCGAGGTCAAGCGGCATCGGGCCCTCCTGGAAGCCTCCGGCGCCCTGGAGAAACGTCGCCAGGCCCGGCGCCGCGCGGGGCTCCAGGCGCTGCTCGTCGAGGAATTCACCGAGCAGGTGGGCCGCCGGCTTCGTGCCGATGGCGACCTCGCTGCCACTTTCGACGCCGTCGCCGACGGTCGTCTGGACCCGTACTCCGCGGTTCAGGAGATCCTGCAGCGTCCCGACCTCCTCACGCCTCGCTGAGGCCGTGCTACTATGAGGGCCTTATGACCGGGGGCACCGGCCGCGACACTCTGTGGAACGTCCCCCCCGGCGTACCCTTTCGGGACACGTTCTGGAATATCCCGCCCTGGGCTGAGGTTTCGCTGTATGTCGGCGCGCTCGTCGCCGTAGGTATTTTCGTCTTCGGACTCTGGGAGCACATCAGGCTCTGGCGGCGCGGAACGCCGGAGCGCCGCTTCGACCGGATCCCCGAACGCGTCTGGTTCGTCGTGAAGGAGGCGCTGGGGCAGGCCCGCATCCTCTCGCAGGCGTACCCCGGCGTGATGCACGCGATCATGTTCTGGGGCTTCCTTGCGCTCTTCATGGGGACGGTCCTCGCCACCATCGACTACGACATCACGCTCCCCCTCTTCGGCTACAAACTCTTGAAGGGGACGTTTTACCTGGCCTACAAGACGGTCCTGGACCTTTTCGGCCTCTTTTTCGTCATTGGCCTCGGCATGGCGCTCTACCGGCGCTACGTCGCCCGCCCGAGCAGGCTCGACCCGACGGCGCGCTTCGCGGGCGTGCTCGGCCTCCTGTTCCTGATCAACGTCACCGGCTTCGTGATCGAAGCGACGCGCCTCGCGGTGGTGAAGCCCGCGTGGGGCCGATGGTCGCCCGTCGGCTACGCGATGGCTCAGGGCCTGCTGGCCGTCGGCATGGGAGACGACGGGCTCCGCGGGATCCATCTCGGGACCTGGCTCTTCCACGCCGCGATCGCCCTCGGGTTTATCGCGGTGATTCCGTACTCGTACTTCATGCACCTGATCACGACGCCGCTGAACGCCTTCTTCGTGAAGCTGACCTCGCGCGGGGAGATCCCCAAGATTCCCGACATCGAGGCGGCCGAGACGCTCGGCGTCTCGAAGATCGAGGAGTTCTCGTGGAAGCGCCGGCTGGATTTCGAGGCCTGCACCGAGTGCGGTCGCTGCCAGGATGTGTGCCCGGCCCACATGGCGGGCACCAAGCTGAACCCGAAGCGCGTGATCCTGAAGTTGCGCGATCACATGCGCGGCCTGCGCCCCGAGCCGATCCATGCCGGCTTGATCGAGCCCGAGGAGCTGTGGGCGTGCACGACCTGCATGGCGTGCGTCGAGGCGTGCCCCGCCTTCATTGACATCGTGGATACCATCATTGACCTGCGCCGCTACCTCACGCTGTCCGAAGGCGCGCTGCCGTCCACGGCGCCGCAGTCGCTCCAGAACATCCAGCGCGCCGGCAATCCGTGGGGTCTCCCGCCGACGGACCGCCTCAAATGGGCCGAAGGGTTGGATGTCCCGGTGATCCGGGAGGGGAGGGAAGTCGAGTACCTCTACTGGGTCGGCTGCTCGGCGTCGTACGATGGCCGTAACCAGGCCATCGCCCGCTCGGTGGTGAAGATCCTCAAGGCGGCGGGCGTGTCGTTCGCGGTCATGCAGGAGGAGCGCTGCCACGGCGAGGTCGCGCGACGGCTGGGCGAGGAGTACCTCTACCAGACGCTCCAGCGGGAGAATATCGCAAATCTCAAAAAGTACGCCTTCACGAAGGTCATCACGCACTGCCCGCACTGCTTCAACACGATCCGGAACGAGTTTCCCCAGTTCGGAGGAGATTTCGAAGTGCTGCACCACTCGGTCGTGATTCAACAGTTTCTCCGCGAGGGGCGCATCCGGCCGACGCGAGCGGTCAAGGAGCGCATCACGTTCCACGACTCGTGCTACCTGAGCCGCTACAATGGCATCACCGAGGCGCCGCGTGAGGTGCTGAAGGCCGTGCCGGGGGTTGAGCTGGTTGAGATGCCGCGCAACCGCCAGCGCGGCCTCTGCTGCGGCGGCGGGGGCGGGCACATGTGGATGGAGGTGCGCTCCGAGAAGCGGGTGAACCTGATCCGCGTCGAGGAGGCGCTCACGGTGAAACCCGACGTGGTCGCTTCCGCTTGCCCGTTCTGCCTGGCCATGGTGGACCTGGGCCGGAAAGTCAAGGGCGTGGAGGACACTCTTCAAGCGAAGGACGTCTCCGAGGTGGTGGCGGAAAGCCTAGAATAAATGAAAGAGCTCCTGCTTCTCCTACCCAACCTGGCCGTACTCCTGGCCCGACTCCTCGCGGATCCGGCCGTTCCGGGAACCGCCAAGGTGGCGGTGGGGGTCATGGCGGCCTACCTGGCGAGCCCGGTAGATCTGATTCCGGACTTCATCCCGCTTGTGGGCTATCTGGACGACGTGATCCTCGTGGCCATCATCGTGGACGGGCTCCTGAATTATCTCGATCGGGACCTGCTCCTCAAGCATTGGCCCGGAGACCCCGCGATGCTCGCGAAGAGCGCCGCCGTGGCCCGGCGCTTCGCCGCCTGGGTGCCCGCGCGGATCAAGGCGAGAGTGTTCGGAAGGCTCAACCGATCCTGAGGGACGCGGGCGCGATGGAGTTTTCCTCCTACGTTGTGTTCTTCCTGAACGGCCTGACGTTCGGGATGCTCCTGTTCCTGATCTCCTCTGGGCTTTCCCTGACCTTCGGGGTGTTGGGAGTCCTGAACTTCGCTCACGGGACCTTCTACATGCTGGGCGCCTACCTGGCCTTTGAGGGCTTGCGCGTCTTCGGCAGCTTCTGGCTGGCCCTGCTTGTTGCCCCGTTCCTCGTCGCGGCCCTGGGCGCCGGGATCGAGATCGTCCTCCTGCGGCCGGTGTATCGGCGGCCGGTCGCCTACCAGCTCCTGCTCACTTTCGGCGTCATCCTGGTGGTTGTCGACCTCGTGAAGGCCATCTGGGGGATGGGCTATTATTCGATCCCGTTTCCGCCGCTCCTCACGGGATCAATTCCGATCCTGGGACGGGGCTACCCGAAGTACAACCTCTTCATCATTGCCGTGAGCCTTCTCATCGCCGGCGGGACCTGGCTTCTCCTGCACAGGACCCGGTTCGGACTGATGGTGAGGGCCGCGGCCTCGAATCGGAAAATCGCGCAGGCCCTGGGGCTGAACGTCCCGAGGCTGTTCACGGTCGTGTTCGCCCTGGGCGCCTGGCTGGGGGCGCTCGGGGGCGCCTTGGCCAGTCCCCTGGGCTCGCTGTCGCTCGACATGGCCGTCAGGATTATCGTGGAGGCCTTCGCCGTGGTTGTCATCGGGGGCTTGGGGAGCTGGCCCGGGGCCGTTTTAGGCTCGTTCCTGATCGGCCAACTGGAGGCCTTCGGGATTCTCCTGATTCCCCGTTTTCATATGGCGTTCATCTTCATGCTCATGACCGTGGTTCTGATCGCCCGGCCGAGGGGGCTGCTCGGCACCGCCGCGCCGACAGGGGAGAGCGAACGACGCGAGGGCGAGCGGGTGCGGGCGGGCGCTCGTGACCGGCCGATGCCGCTCGTGATCGGCATCCTGGCCCTGATTCTCTCCGGGTTGCCTTTTCTGCTTCCGCCGTTCTATCTTTTGCTCGTCACGGAGGCGCTGATCTTCGCCCTCTTCGCGTCGAGCTTCAACCTCCTGTTCGGCTATACGGGCCTTCTCTCGTTCGGCCACGCCGCCTACTTCGGCATCGGGGCCTATTCCGCCGGGCTTCTCCTCCGCGATCTCGGCTTTTCGCTTCCCGTCGCAATCCCTGTCGGGATGGCGTGCGCCGCTCTGGCTGCCCTGATCATCGGGTACTTCTGCGTCAGGCTGGACGAGATCTACTTCGCGATGCTCACGTTGGCGTGTGCCCAAATCCTGCACTCGATCGTGTGGCACTGGAACGAGGTCACTGGTGGGAGCGACGGCCTGGACATGATTCCCCGGCTGCCATTGAAGCTCCCCGGCCTGACCATCGATGTCGGTACGATCCAGGGGTTCTATTTCTTCACCCTTGCCGTGGTCGCCTTGGCCCTCGTCGTCCTCTGGGTTATCATCAACTCCCCCTTCGGCCTCGCCCTTAAGGGGATCAGAGAGAGCGCTGTGCGGGGTGAATTCGTCGGGATCCGAGTCCCCCGCTATCGCCTGGCGGCGTTCGTCATTTCCGGGGCCTTTTCGGGGCTGGCGGGGGTGCTTTTCTCCGTTTTCCAGCGGGCGGTGACCCCCGAGGCCGTGTATTGGACGACCTCGGCCGATCCTGTCCTGATGAGCCTCCTCGGAGGGCCCCGGGTGTTCCTGGGCCCCGCTGTCGGGGCCGGGATGTTTCTCTTCATCAAGGATCTGATCTCCGCGTACACGGAGTTCTGGATGATGTCGCTGGGCGCGGTGTTGATCATCCTGGTGCGGTTCCTGCCGGGCGGGCTGGGTGGTTTCGCCTGGGACGTGGTTAACCACAGAGCGGCGCGGGGCCGGTTGAAGGACGAGGCTCTTGGCTCGGCCCGTGCCTTGAGCGAAAGGAGGTAAACGGACATGGCGGACGAGAAAGAGCGGGGAGGGGTGTCGGGCGTCTCGAGACGGGAGTTCGTGAAGGTCCTGGGCGTTGCTGGCCTGGGCGGACCTTTTGTTCTCCGGACGGTCTACGCGGCGGAGAAGGGCCCGGTCAAGATCGGCGGGATCGCTTCGCTCTCCGGTGTCGTGAGCGCGTGGGGCAAGGTGACCCAGGAAGGCCTCGTGATGGCCGTCGAGGAGATTAACCAGGCGGGAGGGATCCTGGGGCGGAAGGTCGAGTTCCGGATGGAGGACGACGAGTCCAAGCCCGCTGAAGGGGCTCGGAAGGCCAGGCGGCTTGCCCTCGAGTGGGGGGCCAACGTGCTGATCGGCATCAACCACAGCGGGGTGGCGGTCCAGGTGTGCGCGCTCCTGCCGGAGCTGAAGGCGATCCTCATGATTCCCTGCGCGTCCGCCCCATCGGTGACCAACGAGAAATTCACCAAGTACACGTTCCGGACGAAGCCCAACTCCTATCAGCTGGCAGCGGCGGGGGCGTACCGCCTGAAGGACCAGCCCTGGAAACGATGGACGGTCATCGGTCCCGATTACAGCTACGGCCACGAATCCTGGGAGGCGTTCGTCTTCCACCTGAAGAAGGTGAAGCCGAACGTGGAAAGCCTGGAGGTGCAGGCGTGGCCCAAGTTCGCGGCGGGCGACTACGCCAGCCACATCACCAAGCTTCTGGACGCGAAGCCCGACGCCGTGTACTGCTCGCTCTGGGGCGGCGACATGATCAACTTTATCAAGCAGGCGCTCCAGTATAATTTCTTCGACAAGGTGGCGCTGGCGACCGAGGCGGGGCTCTCCACGGAGATCTTCTACGCCCTCGGCAAGAGCATTCCCGAAGGCCTCTGGTCCGCGTCGCACGGCTACTGGTTCGAGCACCCCGACACGCCAAAGAACCGGGATTTCGTCAACCGCTTCGTCAAGCGGTGGGGGGAGTACCCGCACGTGACGGCCCACGATACCTACGCCGCCGTGCACGTCTACAAGAAGGGCGTCGAGAAGGCCGGGACGACCGACGTCGACGCGGTGGCCGCGGCCCTGGAAGGACTCGAATTCGAGACCCCCGCGTACAAGTCGGTGATCCGGAAGGAGGACCACCAGGCGATTCGCGATGTCCCCTGGGGGGTGACGAGGAAGACAGACAAGCTCCCCTTTGGCGTCCACTTGACGGAGGTCAAGGACACGCCGGGACACCTCATCGCCCAGCCCGTGGAGGAGGTCCTGAAGCTTCGCATGAAGGGATAGGGCTGGGTTCGCACGCTTGGAGGAGGGTCGTATTCG
>CAYRZF010000010.1:15091-39197 GCA_964428805.1 uncultured bacterium
GCAACCCTGGGTCGCGATGGGGTCAGCGAAGGCCGCGTTGGAGTCGTTGGGTCCGCTACTTCGCGGTGGCGCTGGCCAATCGCCGCATCACGGTCAATGCCATCAGCCCTGGACCGACCGACGACAGTGTGCTGAACAGTCTGCCACCCGAGGTGCAGAACCGCGCGAGAGCCTGGCACGAGAGCGGATGGACGCCCATGGGACGCTTCGGGACCCCGGCAGACATCGGAAACGCGGTGGTCCTCCTCTGCTCGGAAGGCGCGGGCTGGATTACAGGCCAGGTCATTGCCGCGGACGGGGGCGCGTCGCTGATGGACACGATCTTCCCCCTCGACATTCAGCGAGGGTAGCGCGACCGTCCTCGTGTCACTCTGACGGCTCGGGTGCCACCGTGACCGGCCCGAGACTAATTTCACGTAGGCTGGGGGGCTATGATATTTGATGGTTTCAAGCGGTTCGGATCGATCGGCCGTCGATAGTTTTCAGGCATGAACCCTGCAAATGGGGGTCGGTTACGGGCCACAGGTCAAGGGAATGATGGCAACACACATTTTCATCGTGGCATGGGACCGGCCGGACCTCTGGGACTATTGGAGACGATGGTTCTCAGGGGTCGAGGACGTCCAGGTGATCCTGGACCGTCGGCGCGGGGAGCGGCGTCGAGCGGCGCGGGCGCATGAGCCTGAGCGGCGTCGCACAGATCGCCGCACCGAGCCGGGCATCGAGGCCGAGCTCCGCAGCACGGGGTTTGCGATCGTCCGACAGTAGCAGCCTCCCGAACCATTCGACATTCCCCCGCCCCAAATTACTTCTGAAGGTTCCGTGCTGAACGGCTCCCGCCAGGCAACTCGCTGGATCGTCTTGGCGGTCGTGTGGCTCACGCTGGGTGTCGCGTACGGCCTCTTTTTTTCCTTCACCATTTTTTTCGTCCCGCTCATCGAGGAGTTCCACTGGTCCCGGGGCCTGACCGCAGGAGCGTTTTCGCTCTCCGCGTTGATCCAGGGCGTGCTTTCACCGGCGATCGGCATGCTCGTGGACCGCATCGGCCCCCGCCGGGTCATTCTGGTGGGCGTCCTTCTCCTATCCGGCGCCTCGATATTGGGAAGCCGGATTCAGTCCCTCTGGGAGCTTTACCTGATTACCGGTGTCCTGGGCGCCACGGGGGTCGTCGCGGTGGGGTGGGTGCCGAGCGGCGCGCTCCTGTCCGGTTGGTTCTCCCGTCACCGGGGTGGGGTGATGGGCCTGGCCTTTTCAGGCATGGGGGCGGGGGTGCTGGTGGTGGGTCCGCTCGCCCAGTGGCTGATCGCCCAGGTGGGGTGGCGGCAGGCGTACCTGGTCCTCGGGGTCGGCACGTTGCTATGCTTGGGACCGATTCTCTGGTTTGGCGTCGCCGAGGCGTCAGTCCCCCGGCGTTCCCGTCGGACTGAGGTGCAGGCGGTCGCCCCGACAGACGGGGTCGGGATGCGGGCGGCGCTCTCGACTCGCGTGTTCTGGGGGCTCTTCCTCGCGTATTTCTTCACGCCGCTGGCTGTCTTCCCTGTTTTCACCCACCAGGTCGCCTTCGCCGTAGATGCGGGGTTCCCTCGGATGTTCGTGGCGGGAATCTTCGGCCTCATGGGGTTTATGTCGAGCGTCGGCCGAGTCGCGTTCGGCGCGCTATCCGATCGGATGGGCCGGGAGCCAGCCGCCACGCTCTCCTTTGGCTGCACGGCGGCCGGGACCGGGGCGCTAATCCTGCTCGACGTCTGGCCCCATGCAGGGTGGCTCTATGCCTACGCGCTCCTCTTCGGGGTAGGCTTTGGCGCTCGAGGCCCGATCATTACCGCTATGGCCAGTGAGGTCTTTGCCGGGCGGCGGTTCGGGGCCATCTACGGCGTGATGAACCTCGGCAACGGGGTCGGCGCCGCCATCGGCCCGTGGTTCGGCGGCGTGATCCACGACCTCACCGGAAGTTATCGTCTGGCCTTCCTGACGGCGATGGGATTCTGCGCCGTGGCGGCGGCATGCTTTTGGATTGTCCGATGGGGTCCGCGGCCGGACGGCGCCAGTTCGTGAGCGTCGTGATGGCCCCAGCCACTGCCACATCCGGGTAGGAGGGCCGGGGCCAGTGCAATTCCCCGCCGCGCTACGAGCCCTCAATCACCGCGATTTTCGCGTGTTCTGGACAGGACAGCTGGTTTCGCTGATCGGCACCTGGATGCAGAGCGTGGGACAATCCTGGCTGGTGCTCGAGCTGACGGACTCTCCGTTCAAGCTCGGGATCATCGGAACCGTGCAGTTTGCCCCGATGCTCTTCCTTTCGTTTGTCGCCGGGGTGATCACCGACCGGGTCTTCAAGCGTCGCCTGATCCTCGCGACGCAGACGGCCCTCATGCTACAGGCCTTTAGCCTGTGGATATTGGTCTGGACAGGTCATGTGCAGTACTGGCATGTAGCGCTGCTGGCCGGCCTTTACGGGTTGGCCAACACGCTGGATATGCCGGCCCGCCAGTCCTTTATCGCGGATCTCGTGGGCAAGGATGACCTCATGAACGCCATCGCCCTCAATTCGGCGCTGTTTAGCGGAGCCCGCGTTGTGGGCCCTGCGGCTGCCGGCCTCCTCATTGCTTGGTACGGCGTGGGCGTTGCATTCTTCCTGAACGCCGTGAGCTTCGTGGCCGTCGTCATCGCCTTGCTCACGATTCGGACCGACGGGGCACCGCGCCCCTCTTCTGGCGCCACCATCTCGCAGCAGATCATAGAGGGAGTCCGCTACGCCGTCAGCACGCCCCTGATCGCATTGGTCCTGAGCCTGCTCCTGTCGGTCGGCCTGTTCGTGATCAACTACAGCGTCCTCGTCCCGCTCATCGCAAGGGACGTGCTGCATGAAGGTGCGCACGGCTTCGGGTTCCTGATGGCGGCTCTCGGCGCTGGCGCCGTGGCCGGAGCCCTCGCGCTGGCCCTCGTGGGCGGCGGACGGCCGCCGCTTGGGATCCTGGTGGGAGCCGCCATCGTCGTTTCCGGGGCGACGATGGCGCTGGCTGCGGTGCGGCATTTCTGGCTCGCCATCGTCGTCCTCCTTGTTATCGGATGTTCACAGATCCTGTTCACGGCGAGCTGCAATACAACGCTTCAGGTAACAGTTCCGGACGGGGTTCGGGGTCGGATGATGAGTCTCTACGCGCTTGTTTTCGTGGGCGTGACTCCTATCGGGTCGTTCCTAGTCGGATCCATCTCGGAGACTCTGGGAGTGTCCGCCGCGTGCGGGGTGGGTGGAGGGCTGGGACTGCTGTTCGTCTTGGCGCTCACGGCTCGGTGGAGGCGTCGCACCGTCCCGCGGTCTTGACACCGAGGACAATGTGGTCTTTCATTTGTGGCGACTGGACCCCTCACGGCTGTCTCCCCTCACCCTTCCCTCTCCCCCGAGGGGGAGAGGATTAAGGTGAGGGGGCCGAGGAAGAGGTGAGGGGCCTCGTGTGCGGAGGGAACGATCCATGGCAGAGCTGACGAAGCGCTACCTTGTGATGCCCATGGCCACCGAGGCGCCGTTCGACCTCAACGATCCCGACGGCGCGTTCGCCCTGAAGCCCTGGAAGGACCCGGCGGCCCTGCGCGCGCTGGCAACCTATCGGCACAACTGCTACCCGGAACTGGCGCGGGACCTGGATGCCTGGATCCGCGCCATCAAGGCGGGTCCCACTGTGCGCGGCGGGACCGGCAAGCGGAACGAGCCATTCCTGAAACCCGAGCGGGCTCAGGTCGCGGCAAAACCGAAGGCGAGGCCCGGAGTCAAGCGGAAGGCGAAGGCTGCCAGGAAGAAGGGCAAGAGGCGGTAGGCGTGCTGGCTGAGATCGATCGGGTCGCCGAGCTCATCTGCCGGGCCGAACGTCCCGTGGTTTTCACCGGCGCCGGGGTGAGCACCGAGTCCGGCATCCCCGACTTCCGAAGCCCGGGAGGAATCTGGGACCGGTTCGATCCGGAGGAGTTCACGTACCAGAATTTCGTGGGGAGTCTGGAGGGACGGAGGAAGTACTGGCAGCTCGGGCGCCAGGTGTATCCCGTCATCAAGGACGCCGAGCCCAACGCCGCCCACCACGCGATCGCCGACCTCCACCGGCTCGGGCGTCTCGACTGCGTCATCACCCAGAACATCGACAACCTCCACCAGCGGGCCGGTGTCCCGGCGGAGAAGGTGATCGAGCTTCACGGCAACGCCACGCGGGCGCGGTGTCTCGACTGCGGGCGTCCTTATACGCGGGACGAGATCCACGAAGGGCTGGAGCGCGGGGTGGAGATTCCGGCGTGCGATCCCCCGTGCGGCGGGATCATCAAGCCGCAGACGATCCTGTTTGGGGAAACTATGCCGGCGCAGGAGACCTTGGAGGCCGAGCTCAGAGCCAAACGCTCGGATCTCTTCGTGGTTGTGGGTTCGTCGTTGGTGGTCTATCCCGCGGCCATGATGCCGCTTTACGCCAAACAGGCCGGTGCGGCCCTCGTCATTGTCAACCTCTCCGAGACACCCCACGATCCCTACGCGGACGTGCTGGTGCCCGGAAAGGCCGGCCCCGTCATGGAGCAGATTCTCGAACGGGTGAGGCAGCGCCTCGCCTGAGAAATGGAGCGGACGCCATGCCCATCCCGGTGCAGACCGCGGTCGAGCGGCTGGTCGAAGCGCGCGCCATCCACCGTCTGGCCACGCCCCTCTCGGAGACGGACCCGGACCTCACTCTCGAGCAGGCCTACGCGATCCAGGACGCGCTCCGGGCCGAGCTTGAGCGGAAGGGAGAACGGATCACTGGCTGGAAGATGGGGGTGACGAGTCAGGCGGCGCGGGAGGCCCTGGGCGTCGAGCATCCGATCGCCGGCTTCCTTCTCGGCTCAGGTCAGTTCGCCAGCGGCGCCGAGGTGCCGCTCAGCCGCTTCGCCAACCTCGCTGTCGAAGTGGAGGTGGCCTTCAGGATGCGCACGAAGCTGGTGGGCCCCGGAGTGACCGCGGCCACCGCGCTGACCGCCGTGGAGGGTGTCCTGCCCGCCCTTGAGTTGCCCGATTTCCTCTTTTCCGGGAAGGCTCGGGCGGTGGACATTGTGGCTGATGGTGTCCACGCCAATGCCATCGTCCTGGGAAGCCCGCTCACGCCGCTCCGTGGGATCGATCTCGCGCTGGAGGGCGTCGTGTACGAGCACAACGGGCAGATCGTGGCGACCCAGACGGCGGCCGAGGTGATGGGGAACCCGCTGAACTCGCTCGCGTGGCTCGCCAACCATCTGGGGAGCCGGGGCCTCAGCCTGAAGCCGGGAGATGTGGTCATGAGCGGCTCGATTTCGAAGCTCTTGCGCCCCAAGGCCGGCGACACGATTCGGGCGAGGTTCACTCGCCTGGGCTCCGTCGGCGTCAAATTGGTCTGAGTGGGATACGTGGATCTGGAGACGCTTCGCAAACGGATCGAAACCTCGCTGGGCAGCCGGCCACGGCGAATCGTCGAAGGGGAGGGGCTAATCCCCGCGGCGGTGCTCCTACTCCTCATCGACCGCGCCGGCCCTCACGTCCTCTTCACCAAGCGGACCGAGGGAGTCTCCCACCACAAGGGGCAGTTCTCCTTCCCCGGCGGCATCGTGGAGACCTGGGACGGCTCGCGGTTGGAAACGGCGCTTCGCGAGGCTCAGGAGGAGATCGGGCTTCCCCCCGAGGCGGTGGAGGTCATCGGAACCCTGGACGACACCGAGACGCGCGCGACATCGTTCGTGATCACGCCGTTCGTCGGGCTCATCCGCGAGCCGGTGCGCTACGTCCCCGACGGAAGGGAAATCGAACGGGTGCTGGAGGTGCCACTCGCCGCGCTGCTCGACCCGGCAAACGTCAGGGAGGAACTCTGGGAGCGCGACGGCAGGCCCCACCCTGTCTATTTTTATCAGTATGAGGGGGAAACCATCTGGGGAGCGACGGCGCGGATTCTCAAGCAGTTTCTGGATCTTGTGAAAGAAGGGCCCTGAGGAAGTCTCTTTGGGGCTGGCAGCCTCCGGCCGCACTTTCAACCGGGGTGAGCGACCTGCCCTTTGGGACCTTCCGGCCCCAACTGACCTGCCTCCCGTCCAGTGGCCCTCCGGTTCTCAGACCGGCTCCGATTCCTCAGGGCGGTTTCACCCTACCCGACGGTGAAGGGCATGTCAAGGGCCGAAGAGAAGGAGCGCGTCGGCCTCTGCGCCGAGTGTGTCCATGGCCGGCGCGTCGTCTCAGCGAAGGGCTCTGAGTTCTGGCTCTGCGCCAAGTCCGAAACCGACCCGCGCTTTCCGAAGTATCCCCGCCTCCCGGTTCTTCAATGCAACGGCTATGCGCGGAGCGAGTCCCCTCACCCTGCCTCTCCCCAGCGGGGAGAGGAGAAGAGGTGAGGGGTACCATCAAGGCCACCACAAATACAGAAATCGGGGACCGGGGCCGATGAGCAGAGAGGAGAGCTGGACGAGGGAGGTCTCGAGTCTCTCGGGGGCAGGCGTACCCGAGTAGATGTTCGATCGATATTCCCGCGGGCGATGATACATGATCACCCGCGCCTCGCTGACTCGAGCCGCCTGTCTCGCCACCTCCACGGCGTTCTCGAGGTATCCCACCTGATCCACCAGGCCCAATTCTTTGGCTTGCCGGGCCGTATAGATCCGGCCGTCGGCGAAGGCTCGCACCTTGGCCTCGGGGATGCGTCGCTCCTTGACGATGAGCGAGACGAAGCGTCCGTAGAGATCGTCGATCACTCCCTGGAAAATCGCCCGCTCCTCCTCGGTGAGGCCCCGGAACGGCGAGCCCATGTCCTTCTTGGCGCCGGACTTGATCGCGAGCGGTGAGACGCCGACCTTCTGGAGCAACCCCTCGGCGTTGAGAGTGAGCATCACCACCCCGATGGAACCGGTCACGGTGGTGGGGTGGACGACGATCGTATCGGCCGCCAGGGCAACGTAGTAGGCTCCCGAGGCGCCCACATCCATGATCGCCGCCACCACCGGAATCTTCTTCCGCGCCTTGAATTCAGAGAGCTCTCGGTAAAGGATATCTGAGGCGGTTGCTGTCCCGCCGGGGCTGTTGATTCTGACGACCAGCGCGCGGACTTGATCGTCATCCTCCGCCTTTCTCAGCTCCTCGCGGACGCGGGCCAGCAGTGACACCTGGGGCGCCTGTGAACCGAGCGTGAAGAGCGGTTCTTCGCTGATGACCCCGGAGAGGTCCAGGAGCAGGACCTTGGCGGCACCCGACCCTTCCACGGTCTGTTCGCGCAGCGGCTGGATCCTCGGAGTGAAGTCGATGGAAATGACCGAGCAGCCCGAAAGGGCCAACGCCAGCGCCGTGACGCGAATGAACAGCATATGCCGAGTATACCGCAGGCGCGAGCGAAAGCGCGACCCACTCGCAAGGTGTGGGTGCGCCCATTGCCGACGGGTCGAGGTGCTATACTGCGCGTGTGCCGCGACCCCTCGACGATTTCCGGATTCTCGATCTCTCCCGGATCGTCGCCGGCCCTCTGGCGACCCAGATCTTCGGCGACTACGGCGCCGAGGTCATCAAGATCGAGCAACCCGGGCTGGGGGACGACAGCCGGCAGTGGGTGCCGCCCGCGGCGCCGGACGGCTCGGCGACCTACTTCTTTTCCATCAACCGGAACAAGAAGTCCGTCACCCTGAACCTCAAGCATCCCCGTGGCAAGGAAATCCTGAAAGCACTGGCCCGTCAAGCCGACGTCCTCATCGAGAACTTCAAGCCCGGGACGATGGAGGACCTGGGCCTGGGGTACGAGACGCTACGGCAGGAGAACCCGCGCCTCATTTACTGCGCGATCTGCGGGTTTGGCGCCTCCGGTCCCAAGCGCGAGTGGGCCGGCTACGACGCGATCATGCAGGGCGTGACAGGACTCATGTCCATCACCGGGGAGGCCGATGGCCCTCCGGTGAAGGTGGGCGTGGCGTTGATCGACGAGATCACCGCGCTCTACGCCCACGGCGCCATCCTCGCGGCGCTCCTGCACCGGGAACGGAGCGGCCAGGGGCAGAAGGTGGAATGCTCTCTCCTCGAGTCCGGAGTGGCCTCGCTGATGAACGCGGCGACCGCCTACCTTCTGGCCGGCGAGGTGCAGGGACGATGGGGGAGTGCCCACGCCTCCGTGGTCCCGTACCAGGCGTTCAAGGCCAAAGACGACTACCTCATGGTCGGCGCCGGCAATGAGCGCCTGTGGAAAGCCTTCTGCGAGGTGGTGGGGGCGCCCGAGTGGGCGGACGATCCCCGCTTCGACTCTAATGAGAAGCGCGTGCGGCGGAGGGAGGAGCTGGTCCGGATGATCGAGGAGCGCCTTCAGGCCCGGAGCCGGGACGAGTGGGTGGAGGCCTTCGGCGCGGCGGGGCTGCCCGCGGGTCCCATTAACAGCGTTGCCCACGTGTTCAGCGATCCTCAGGTGCTCCATCGCGGCATGGTGGAGGAAATCGTCCATCCCACGGCGGGGAAGATCAAGCTCGTCGGCATCCCCGTCAAATTTTCCGAGACTCCCGGGGAGGTCGCGATCCCACCCCCACTCCTGGGTCAGCACACTGAACAGGTTCTCGGCGGCCTGCTCGGGCTGTCAGCGGGCGAGGTGGCGGAGCTCAGAAAGGCAGGGGTGGTGTGATCAGCCTCGACGACGTCCGCGCGGCCGCCGGTCGCCTCCGCGACCGCATCCACCGGACCCCTGTCCTCACCTGTCGGTCCTTCGACGAGGCGACGCGCTATTCGGTCTTCTTCAAGTGCGAGAACCTCCAGCGAGCCGGCTCGTTCAAGATCCGTGGTGCGCTGAACAAGCTTCTCACCCTCTCGGAGAGCGAGCGTGCCCGTGGGGTCGTGGCCTTCTCGTCGGGGAACCACGCCCAGGGGGTGGCGCTGGCCGCACGGATGGTCGGGACCTCAGCGGTCATCGTCATGCCGAGCGATGCGCCCCGGCTGAAGCTGGCGGCGACCCGTGGCTACGGCGCCGAGGTCGTCCTGTATGATCGCCGGACCGAGGATCGGGAAGCCATTGCCCGTCGCCTCGTCGCCGAGTCCGGCCGGGTGCTGGTGCCGCCCTACGACGATCCCGCGATCATGGCCGGCCAGGGCACGGCGGCGCTGGAACTCCTGGAGGACGTCCCCGTGCTCGACGCGCTGTTGACGCCCGTCGGGGGTGGCGGACTCATGGCCGGCTGTAGCACGGTAGCCAAAGCGGTTGATCGGGCCACGCGGCTGTTCGGTGTTGAGGCCGACACCGCGAACGATACCTGGCTCTCCATGCAGAAGGGGGAACGGGTCACGATCCCACTGCCGCCCACCATCGCCGACGGGATCCGGAACCTCAGCCCGGGCGAGCTGACGTTTCCCATCCTCCAGAAAAATCTCGAGGGGATCCTGCTCGTCTCGGACGAGGAAATTATCCAGGCGCTCAGGTTCCTCCTGTTGCGCGCTAAACTCCTGGTGGAGCCGACGGGGGCGGTGCCCGCGGCCGCGCTGCTCGCGGGGAAGCTCCCGCTGCCCAAAGGGGCGCGCGTCGGCGTGGTCCTCTCCGGCGGCAACGTGGACCCGGGGGCGCTGGCCGGGATCCTCGCGGAGGCGTGACCCCTGATCCGACCTCTCCCCCCCGGGGAGAGGAGAAGAGGTGAGGGGCGTTGAACTAGCGCCCGTGGAAGGCGGGGATGATCTGCTCGGCGAGGCGCTGGAGTTGGTCGAGCATCTGCTCGGGCGGACAGAGCGGGCGGAGGATGAACTTGGAGCCGCGCCTCCCTCGACGTACTGCTCGCTGTTGCGCGCGATGACCTCAGGAGGCCCGAAGGTGCTCCGGGCCAGGGTCGCCTCGTCCACGCGGTTCCTCGGGATGTAAGGGTCCGCCAGTTTCAGCGCAGCCTGATGGGAGTCGGCGAGCGCATAGTTGATGAGCGCCCCGAAATGATCGCCTGGCACTTCTCGCTGGTTTTCGCGAGCGCGACGCTGCACCGACTCGACACCCCGCCTGAACTCCTCCGGCGTAATGAACGACGGCAGCCAGCCATCCCCCAGCCTGCCGGCGCGGCGCATCGCCGCCTCGCTCTTTCCACCGATCCAGATCGGCGGCGGTTTCTGGACCGGCTTCGGAAGGATCGTGATGCGGTCGAGCCGGTAGAATTCGCCCTGGAACGTGACCTCGTCCTCCAGCCAGAGGCGGCGGATGATCTGAATGGCCTCGTCGGTCCGGCGGCCGCGTCCCGTGAACGGCACTCCCGAGGCCTCGAACCCCTCGGGGAGTTCCACGCCGACGCCCACCGTCGGAACGAGACGCCCGCCTGAAAGGTAATCAAGCGTGGCCAGTTCCTTGGCGGGCACGACGGGAGTGCGATAGGGAAGGACCAGCACGCTCGGGCCGAACTTGAGGCGCGAGGTACGCGCGGCGATGGCGGAAAGCGTGGTCATCACCTCGGGGACGGGGATCGAGGAAGACAGGCGGTCGGAGAGCCAGATCGAGTCAATGGGGCTTCTCTCGCAGAGATCCGTCAACTCCCATAGGAACGCAGCGCCCCCGTGTCCCGCCGGCCACGGTCCCGGCATGATCCCGATCCGATACTTGATCTTCACGGGCGGCATGGTAGCAAAAATCTGAACTAGAGGCCTCGGTCTGTGGATCGCGCTCCTCAAACTAGGCAAGTTGCTTCACAGAGTGAGTACGGAAGGTAAGAGTGCGACTGTCCATCTGGCCGTGTTCATTATCTTGCTAAGGTGGCACAGGAGATGCGGCATGGTGGGGAGGTTATGGTTTGCTACCTGCTAATTGTTGCGCGGAACCAGCCCGACCTTTGGTACCGTCTAAAGCAGGATTTTTCCGGGGACGAGAAAGTCGAGGTGCTCCTGGATCGGCGGGGGGGGGAGCGGCGGCGGCACGTCCAGGCACATGAGCCGGAACGCCGCCGGCAGCCGGGCATCGACAATGATCTCAGCTTCCGCGGGCTGGTGATGATGCGCAAACGCCAAGTGGAGGCCCTGGGTGTCTTGCCCAGCCCCGGCGGGCACTCTTCCCCGCTTTTTGACGCCCTGGCGCCGAGTTGTGGACCTCCGTGACCGGCTATTGAACCTCCTAGACTCCACCCAATTCCGACGACCTTGCTGTCCAGCCTTTGGTGAGAGGGGTTCCACCCGAGACACCGGAAGGAGATCGCAATGAGCGTCACGAGTGTCGCCGAGAAGTGGGTAGACGAGGTCGCCGAGCTCACTCAGCCCGCCCGGGCCGTGTGGTGTGACGGCTCGAAGGGGGAGTACGACCGGCTCATCGACCAGATGTTGCAAGACGGCACCTTGCTCGCCTTGAACCAGCGCACCTATCCGAATTGCTACCTGCACCGGAGCCACCCGAGCGACGTCGCGCGCACCGAGCACCTCACCTTCATATGTACCCGCTCCCGTGAGGAGGCAGGCCCCACCAACAACTGGATGCCTCCCGCCGAGGCAAAGAACCGGGTGGGAGGACTCTTCCGTGGGAGCATGCGCGGGCGCACCATGTCCGTCATTCCCTACCTCATGGGGCCCGAAGGGTCGCCGTACAGCCGAGTCGGTGTAATGATCACCGACAGCGCCTACGTGGTCGCCAGCATGCACATTATGACGCGGGTGGGGCAGGCGGCGTTTCAACACATGCGTGATACCGAAGACTTCGTTGCCGGGCTCCACTCGCTGGGTGACCTCTCTCCGGAGCGACGCTTCATCCTGCACTTCCCGGAGGAACGCCTCATATGGAGCATCGGCTCCGGATATGGCGGAAACGCCTTGCTGGCCAAGAAGTGTCATGCGCTCCGCATCGCCTCGTGGCAAGCGCGGCAGGAAGGGTGGATGGCCGAGCACATGCTGATCCTGGGGTTGGAGGACCCGGACGGTGAGGTGACCTACCTGGCGGCGGCCATGCCGAGCGCCTCCGGCAAGACCAATCTGGCGATGCTGGTGTCCAGCCTCCCGGGCTACCGGGTGTGGACGGTGGGGGACGACATCGCATGGATCCACGTTGACGCACGGGGGCAGCTCCGCGCTATCAACCCCGAGCGAGGATTTTTCGGCGTGGTGCCTAACACGAGCGCGAAGACGAACCCGAACGGGGCCGCGATGGTCCAGTCAAATACCCTCTTCACCAACGTGGCGGTGACTCCGTCGGGGGAGCCCTGGTGGGAGGGGAATGGAAGCGAGCCGCCGGCCGGGCTCATGGACTGGCAGGGCAACCCCTGGCAGCCTGGCGGACCTCCTGCCGCGCACCCCAATTCCCGGTTCACCGTCCTCGCCGAGCAGTGCCCGTCCATCGCCCCGAACTGGGAGGATCCTCAAGGGGTGCCCATCTCGGGCTTCATCTTCGGCTCGCGGAGTTCCCGCCTCGTGCCGCTGGTCTTCGAAGCCTTCGACTGGCAGCATGGCGTCTTCCTGGGCTCCGCAATGGGGACCGAGACAACGGCCGCCGTCACCGGGAAGGTGGGAGTCGTACGCCGCGACCCCATGGCCATGCTCCCGTTCTGCGGCTATAACATGGCCGACTACTTCACCCACTGGGTGAACACCGGAACCCGGCTGGCCAAGGCCCCCAAGATCTTCCGCGTGAACTGGTTCCGCCGCGACGCCGAGGGACGGTTCCTCTGGCCCGGCTACGGGGAGAACGTCCGGATTTTGAAGTGGATCGTCGAGAGAATCCGCGCGACGGGCAGGGCCGTCGAAACCCCCATCGGGTACGTTCCCAGCCCCGGCGCCCTCGACCTCGACGGCGTTGATATCCCCTCGCTGAGGTTGGAGGAGGCGCTCAGCTGCGAAAAGGACGACTGGCTCCCCGCGCTCGAGAAACTCCGTGGCTTCTACGGGCAGTTCGGCAAGCGGTTGCCGGCACCGATCTGGCAGGCATACCAGCAGACCGTGCGCCGGTTCACGGCATGATGACAGCGGGCGTCTGAGTAATCTCCGCACTCTCGTCCCGCAGACGGCGGGGGCTCCCTCGGCGCCCGTGGTCTTGACAGCCTTCAGGTAGCGGCATACATTCACCGTCACAACCTAGCGCCCGACTCTCGGGGGGGCGCGGGCAAGTCAAAAACGACATGGCTCGATACCTGCTCATCGTGGCGCAAGCCCAGCTTAACCTCTGGAACTATTGGACGCGGTGGTTCGAAGGGGGCCGGGATGTTGAGGTGACCGTGGACCGGCGGCGGGGGGAGCGGCGAGGGCACGTTCAGCCACACGAGCCGGAACGTCGCCGGACCGACCGTCGGTACCGGCCGGGCGTCGAGCGCGAACTCGGTTCCAGCGGGTTTGCGATCGTCCCCCAACGGCGACGCGTTCTCGTCGTCGAGGATCACGAGATAGTCCGTGACGCGGTGGCCATGATGCTGTACTTGGACCATTATGAGGTTGATACCGCCAGCAGTCGGGCGGAGGCGCTTCGCCTGCTCGAGCAGGTCTCCTACGACGTCATCGTCAGCGACCTGGGAACACCCAACGTGGACGGGCCCATGTTCTACCGCGAGCTGAAACAGCGCCGACCGGATGCCGTCCAGCACCTGATCTTTATCACGGGACACGCCTACGGCCCAGAAGACGCGGGCTTTCTCGAGGAAACCGGAGTGCCGGTGCTGACCAAGCCGTTCACCCCAGAGGAGCTTCGACAAGCCGTCCAGCGGGCGCTCGCGACACGGTGAGAGTCGGCGTCCGGAATTTTGCGTTTGACAGCCTCTGGACCCGGTGCTACAAATGAATGGCGATTCAGTCACCCCCTGCCATGTCTGATCCGGACAAGCACCAGCAGATCATCGAGGCGGCGGTGCGAGTCTTCGCCCGCAACGGGTACTACAACTCGCGTGTAGCGGACATCGCCAAGGAAGCCGGGATCGCCAGCGGGACGATCTATCTTTATTTCAAGACCAAGGACGAGATTCTGGTCACGCTGTTTCGGGAGAAGATGGCCGACTTCGTCGCCCACCTCCGCAAGGCCATTGCAATCGAACCTGACGCCGTAGCCAGGCTGCGCCGCCTCATCGCGCTGCACTTCCAGCTCCTGGAAGAGGATCCTGACCTCGCCGAGGTGGTGCAGGTGGAGCTGCGTCAGGGGCAGAAGTTCTTCCGCGGAGCCTCCGGCGTGGAAGTCAACGCGTATTTCTCGTTGATTGCTTCGGTTCTGGAGGAGGGGGTGGCCTCCGGCGTGTTCAGAGAGGATCTTCCGATCAAGTCGGTAACGAAGACCCTGTTCGGCGCCATGGATCAAATGGCTACGAGCTGGGTGCTGGGGAAACGGAACTACAAGCTTTCCGAGACCGCCGACGCCGTGGCGGAGATCTTCCTGAACGGTCTCGCCGCCAAGCCATAGGGGAATGTGATGGGATCTTCCACGCTCATTCTCACCCGCGAGGAGTCGTACGCGATCATCACGCTGAACCGCCCGCCGGCGAACGCCATCAACGAACAGCTCATGCGAGAGCTGGACGGCGCGCTGGCCGAACTGGAGAAAGACTCGACCGTCCTTTCGGTCATTGTCACGGGCGCAGGGGACCGGATCTTTTGTGGCGGCGCGGACCTCGGATCGGCCTTTTCGGGGGGAGATTTGGAGCAATCCATCAAGTTCGGGACGGGCGTGCTCCGCCGGATCGAGCGCTTTCCGAAACCCGTCATCGCGGCGGTCAACGGCCACGCGATGGGCGGCGGGTGCGAGATCGCCATAGCCTGCCATCTGCGGATCATGAAGGAGACCGCGCGCATTGGCCAGACCGAGTCGAACCTCGGCATCATCCCCGGCTACGGTGGGACTCAGCGCCTGCCGCGGCTCATCGGGCGGACGAAGGCGCTCGAGTTCCTGATCCTGGGAACCCAGATACCGGGGCCGGAGGCGCTCCAGCTCGGCCTGGTGAACAGGCTGTCGAAGGAAGGGGAGACTCTCAACGACGCCAAGGCGCTGGCCCGTCAGATTGCCATGCGGGCTCCCATCGCCACGCGCCTGATCCTTCAGGTGGTGGACGAGGGGCTCAACACCGACATTGATCATGGCCTCGAGGCGGAAATTCGGGCATTTCTTGAATCGCTCAGGACCGAAGACGCCACCGAGGGGATCCAGGCCTTCTTCCAGAAGCGCCCCGCTCAATTCACAGGGAAATAGCCGTGGACCTCGGGATCAACGGAAAGACCGCGCTCGTGACGGGCGGGGCCCGGAATCTGGGCCGGGCTGATGCGCTGGTGCTGGCCCAGGAGGGGTGCGCTCTCGCGGTCCTGGACCTGAACGGCGACGGCGCCCTGGAAACCGCCAAGGAGATCGTGGACAAGGGGGGCAAGGCCAGGGGCTACGCTTGCGACATCGCCGATCGCTCGCAGGTCAGGGCGGTCATCGCTCAGGCGCAGAAGGATCTCGGGCCGGTGGACATCTGCGTCAACAACGCCGCGATCGTGTTCACGCTGGCGCAGCTCAAGGACATGAAGGACGAAGACTGGGATCTGAACATGAACGTGAATCTGACCGGCACGTACAACGTGACCAAAGCCGTGTTCCCCGGGATGAGGGAGCGTAAGTGGGGGCGGGTCATCTGCATGGCCTCGATCGCGGGCCTCATGGGAGGCTTCGGACAGACCGCGTACTCGACGACCAAGATGGGAGTGGTCGGGTTCGCCCGCTCGGTGGCCCTCGAGGGCGCGCGCTACAACGTCACCTCCAACGTCATCGCCCCGGGTATCATCGGCCCCATGGCCAGGCTCTCGCCCATGTACGACCGGATCGCCAAGCGGGTCGCGATGCAGCGGGAGGGGGAGCCCGAGGACATCGCTCACGCCATTGCCTTCCTCTGCTCTGAGCGGGCGCGGTATATCACCGGCGCGGTCCTGACCGTGACGGGAGGCCTGGATCTGTTCACGTTCTGAGCTCTCACGATAAGGAGGCTGTGCGCATGCCGACAGTGAAGGAGACCTTCGACCTGATGCCGAGCCGCTTCAAGCCGGACAAGGCGGCCGGGGTCAACGCCGTCATCCAGTACGACATCACCGGCGAAGGCGCCGGCACCTGGAACGCGACGATCAAGGATGGAACGTGCGCCGTTGCGGCGGGGGCGGCGACGAACCCCAACCTGACGCTGACCATGTCCGGACAGGACTGGCTGGACATGCTGGCCGGGAAGGTCTCCGGCCAGATGGCCTTCATGTCCGGCAAGCTGAAGCTGAAGGGAGACATGGGGTTGGCCATGAAGATCGGCGGCATGTTCAGTGTCTAGGTCCCGTGGCGAGAGACTATTGCCGGTGGGCGCCCGCCCAAGCGCCAGGGGGTGCTCTGATGGATGATCGCTTCACGAAGGTCGCCGAGGGGTTGCCGGTGGCGGCTCAGGTCATCGCCCAGTGGCAGGAGGAGATGAACCGGAACCTCCGGCGGATGACGAACTTCTCCGAGCTGGTGATGAATCCGAAGGAGTTGCCTGTGGGGCCGACGCCCCGGCAGGAAGTTTACCGGAAAAACAAGTCACGCCTCTATCGGTACGAGTCGAGCCGGAAATACCGGACGCCGCTCCTCTTCGTCCCCAACCTGGGGATCAGCCGGCCATACATCTTCGACCTTCTCCCCGGTGGGAGCTTTATCGAACACATGACCCGAGAGGGGTTCGACTTCTACCTGTTGGACTGGGGCGTCTTCGGCCCTGAGGACAACCGGCTCACGCTCGAAGACTGCGTCACCCGCATCCTCCCGCGCATGGCCACGAAGGTGCTGGAAAGTTCCAAGGCCCGCGAGCTCAGCATCCTCGGTTACTGCATGGGAGGTCCGCTCTCGGCCTGTTTCATCGCCACCCACCCCGAGATTCCGGTGAAGAACTTCATCAACATGGCCGGACCCATCGACTTTTCGAAGGCGGGCCTCTTCGGTCGCTGGCTGGACGCGAAGTACTTCGATGCCGACAAGTTCGTGGACACGCTCGGACAGATCCCGGCCGATATGGTGAAGGCCGGCTTCAAGCTCCTCAAGCCCACCCTAGACCTGACCACCGGGCTGAACCTCTGGTGGAACCTGTGGAATGACAGCTACGTGGAGGGATTCAGGGCCCTCAACAAGTGGGCCAACGAGTACGTGGCCTTCCCGGGCGAGTTCTTCCGTCAGTGGGTGAAGGAATTCTACCAGCAGAACCGGATGATCCGGGGCGAGCTCAGGCTCGGCGGCAAGGTAGTTCGGCTCCAGGACATCCGATGCCCCGTCTTCGTGGTGGGGGCCAAGGAGGATTATATCGCCCCGCCCGCGTGCGTGAAGGCCCTGATCGAGGCGGTGAGAAGTACCGACAGGGGATACGTGGAGCTACCAGGCGGCCACATCTCCCTGATTGCCGGGCGCGGGGCCTCGATTCACTGCTGGCCCAAGGTCTCCGGGTGGTTGGGCCCACGGTCTTGAAGGGGATTTAGAAAGTTATTGCGCAGGGCGTCAACGGCGGTAGGATTATGAGGTGAGGCCATGGTAGACAACTCGGGCACCCAAGCGCTGTTCGAACTCTGGAAGAAGCAGATGGAGGAGGGGGCCCAGGCCTGGGCCGGACTGGTGGGCCAGATGGGCCAACCGGGGCAGGCGCCGATCCCGGACCCGCTTCAGTTCTGGCGACCGTTCATGGACGCGGGGATCGCCGGCTGGACGAAGCTCCTGACCCAGGGGCCGGCGACCCCGGACCTTCTTGCCCAGTGGAAGCAGTTCCTCGACCAGTGGATCGCGGCCTGGGGGAAAGTCCTGGAGCAGGCCATGGGGACCGAAGCGTTCGCCCAGGCTCTCGGGAAATACCTCGATCAGTGGCTGTCGATTCAGGCGCCGTTAAAGAAGGTTGCCGAAGAATCCACCGAGGCCACGCTTCAAGCGCTCGGCATTCCCTCCCGCGGTCAGGTGGTGGGAATCGCCCGGCAACTGGTGGACCTCGAAGACCGGATCGAGGGCCTGGAGGATCGTCTGGGCGGGCTGATGGCGCGGATGGACGATCTCCACAAGTCCCTCGCGGATCACGAGGCGGCTGCCGCGCGACGGGCCGCCGAAAAGGTGGCTCAATGATTGGACACGCCATCGACGAGCTGGCGGTTGGGGACTCGGCCGAAGTCTCGCGAGTGGTCTCAGAGGGGGACATTGGCGAGTTTGTGGACGCCGTCGGCGACCACAACCCCGTTCACTCGGACCCCACTTTCGCCGCCGCCACCCCGTTCAGGGGCCCGATTGCCCCAGGGATCTGGACCGCCGGGCTGGTGTCGGCCGTGATCGGCACCCGGCTCCCGGGCCCCGGGAGTATCTACGTCACTCAGGATCTCGAGTTTCTCAAGCCCGTGAGAGCCGGTGATACTATCACCGCGCGGGTCGAGGTGCTGGAGATCGTCCCGGAGCGGAATCGGATTCGACTGAAGACGATCTGCCTGAACCAGCGCGGGGAAGAGGTCTTAGCCGGCGAGGCGTGGGTGTTGCCCCCGAAAACCCGGATCGTTTACGCCGAGGATAAGAGCGGGCTCGGCACACTCACCTTCTGGGCGCTCCAGCCGTGGGCGTGGGCGGCCCAGGCGCTGAGCGTCTGGGGAGTGCTGGGACTCTCCACCCTCGCCGCCTGTCGTCCCCTCACCCTGCCCTCTCCCCCAGGGGGGGAGAGGATGAAGGTGAGGGGGGCTACATAAACAGGCCGCCATTGATGGAGATCTCCGCCCCCGTAATGTAGTCGCCGTCGTCGGAGACTACGTACACCACCGCCCGGCCCACCTCCTCGGCCCGGCCGAATCGCTTCAACGGGATCTGCTCGAGCAGGCGGCTCTTCACCTTCTCCGGGATTGCGCCGACCATCTCGGTCTCGATGAATCCCGGGGCCACCGCGTTGACCGTGACCCCCTTGCCCGCGAGTTCCTTGGCCAAGGACTTCGTGAAGGCCATGACCCCCGCCTTGGAGGCCGCGTAGTTGGCCTGGCCGAAGTTGCCGATCTGACCGATCACCGAGGTGATGTTCACGACCCGCCCGTAGTTCTGCTTGAGCATCTGATCGATGAAGACCTTCGTGCAGTTGAACACGCCGTCCAGGTTGATCGCCAGCACCTTTCGCCAGGAGGCGTGATCCATCTTCACGAAGGTTTTGTCCGACGTGACCCCGGCGTTGTTGATGAGGATGTCCAGATGGCCGAACTCCTTGAGCACTTCCTGGGCCATCCTGAAGGTGTCCGGGAAATCCGCCACGTCGGCTTGGGCCAGAATGACCTTCCGCCCCATCTTCTGGATCTCCTCCATGACCTTCTTGGCGGGGGCTTCGCTCGAGACGTAATTCACGGCTACGTCGGCCCCTTCCTCCGCCAGGGCCAGGGCGATCGCCCGGCCGATTCCGCGGGAGGCGCCGGTGACGAGTGCGGTGCGGCCTTTGAGCTTCATGGCATGCCCTCCTTGCCTGCTGGCGGCGGTAGTATAGCAAAGCACGCCTTGTGAGGAATGACGCAGGGTGTTAGACTGACCCGGGGGACGCTATGGCCTACATGATCAAGCGTTACTCGAACCGAAAGCTCTACGACACCCAGGAGAGCCGCTACGTCACCCTGGAGGAGCTGGAGGAGATGATCCGCGCCGGGAGGGAAATCCGGGTTCTCGACGCGGCTACCGGAGAGGATCTGACTTCGGTCACCCTCGCTCAGATCATTCTGGAGAACGAACGGGCCCACCGAGGCGCCCTGCCGACGGCCTTCCTGCACCAGCTCATCAAGCACGGGGAGGCTTGGCAGGATTTCGTCCAGCGCTCGCTCCGCGCCAACCTGGAGGGTGTCGTCACCAGTCAGGGCGAGGCCGAGCGGGTCCTGGGGGAATGGGCCGCGCGAGTGGGCTGGATTCCGCCGAAGGAACGGGAGGCGGAGGCCCCGAAGACCCGGCAGGGGAGCGATGACGCGGAGAGTCTTCTGGGGGAGGTCGTCGCCCTCAAGGAAAAACTCCGGGCGCTCGAGGAGAGGCTCGAGGGGAAGCGGAGAAAATAAAGACCGGCTCGGATGCCCGAGCCGGTCTTGTTCGCTCGCGGTGGTTGCCCTTAGTTGACGGACGGGGTGTAGAGCGTCTTGATCTTGGTCCCCAGGCCGGCGAAGGTCTGCTGGATCTCTTTGCCCGCCTGCTCGGCCGAGGCCTGAAGGCGCTCGGCGGAGTGGGTGATGGCCTGGGCGCTGCCCTCCAGGAGCTTGTAGGCCTTCTGTGCCCCTTCGATTCCTTGGAGAAGGTTCTTCTGGTACCAGGCGACAGGATCCGTCTGCATTTCCTGAAGCTCAGCCGGGCGGCGGAGCAGGAAGTCCTGTCCACCCTTCACCGCCTCGACGGCCGAGGACTGCAGCTCGGCGTAGAGCTGGACGCCTTCCTTCGCCGTGCTGGCCGACAGATCGACCAGTTCGCGGAGGATCTTCTGGTTCGCGTCGGCCCAGAGCGCGAGGGCATCGACGGCCTTGCCGGTGCACTGCCCGAACATCTCATCTGCCTTCTTCATGGTTGCCATGGTGTGGCACCTCCTTTTTGATCTGGGAGCAGGATAACGCGCTGCGCTAAACGTTGTCAAGCGATTTTTGCGGCGCGTCATTCCCGAGATGGTATCCTGGGACTTCTCGAGTGCTAACATATTGAAATGAGGGAACTTTAGCTGGCATGGCGGAAGACACCCTGGCCCGAATATTCTGGAGCCGCGTCGAGGCGGGCGGGGACTCGGCTGCCCAGCAGTTCAAGCGTGCCGGCGGGTGGCAGACGCTCAGCTGGCGCCAGCTCGGCGACATCGTACGGGAGGTTGCCCTGGGGCTCCTGGCACTGGGGCGGGCGAAAGGCGAGGCGGTGGCGCTCCTCTCTGCCAGCCGCGCCGAATGGGTGCAGGGGGACTTCGCCATTTTCTCAGCGGGCTGCGTCACGATTCCAGTCTATCCCTCCTACACGCCGGAGCAGCTCGCGTACATCGTCAACGACTCGGGCGCCCGGACTCTCATCGTCGAAGATCCGGCCCAGCTCGCAAAGGCTTTGGAGGCACGGGGCAAGATGGAGAGCCTCGAGCACATGGTCGTGATCCAGGGGTACGAGGGCCGGGAACCTTCGGTGTTCACGTGGGAAGAGCTGCGGCGCATGGGCCGGGATAACCAAGAGCGGCTGAAGAGCGTGCTGGCCGACCGGGTGGCCTCGGCGCACCCGGAGGACGTCGCCACTATCGTCTACACGTCGGGAACCACCGGTCCCCCCAAGGGGGTGGTCCAAACCCACGCCAACCACGTGGCGGCGCTCGAGGCCGCCGCTCAGAGCACGAAGGTCGTTCGCGGCGATGTGCATCTGCTCTTCCTGCCGCTGGCACACGTCTTTGCCCGATTCGAGGCGTTCATGGGGATTCACCGGGGCCTCACCACGGCCTTCGCCGAGAACCTGGAAAAGGTGGGAGAGAACCTCCGGGAGGTCCGACCCCACTTCATCTGCAGCGTTCCCCGCGTCTTCGAGAAAGTGTATGGGAAAATCCTGGCCGGGGTGGAGGCGGGCTCACCGGTGAAGAAGAAAATCTTCCACTGGGCGATCGGGGTGGGGCGGCAGGTGAGCCAGCTCCAGCAGGCGCGCCAGCGGATTCCCGCCGGTCTCGCCGTGAAGCACCGGATCGCGCACAAGCTGGTTTTCTCCAAGCTTCATCAGGCCCTGGGCGGGCGACTCCGATTCTGCTTCTCCGGTGGCGCCCCGCTATCCAAGGAGATCGCGGAGTTCTTCCACGCCGCCGGCATTCTCATTCTCGAAGGGTATGGCTTGACGGAGACCTGTCCAATCTTGTCTGCCAACCAGCCCGCCGCCTTCAAGTTCGGGTCGGTCGGCCGGCCGGTCCCGGGCGTGGAACTCCGGATTGCCGCCGACGGGGAGATCTTGGCCCGGGGTCCCAACGTCGCCGCGCGGGGGTATTTCAAGAAGCCGGAGGCCACCGCGGAGGTCTTCGAGCCCAGCGGATGGTTCCACACGGGCGACATCGGCAGGATGGATGACGATGGGTTCCTGTTTATCACGGACAGGAAGAAGGACCTGATCGTGACCTCGGGCGGGATGAACATCGCCCCCCAGAACATCGAGAACCTCCTGAAGGCGGATCCGTTCATCAGCCAGGTCATGGTCTATGGGGACCGGCGGCCGTATCCCGTCGCCCTGATCACCCTGAACCCTGAGGAGCTCGGGACATTCGCCAAGGCGGAAGGGATCCTCACCACCGACGCCGCGTCTCTCGCCAAGCATCCCAGGGTGGTGGAGCGGGTGTCGCGCATCCTCGAGGAGAAGAACGCGTCTCTGCAATCTTATGCGAAGATCAAGAAGTTCCGGGTGCTACCGGCCGACTTCACCCAGGATGGGGGCGAGCTGACGCCCACGTTAAAGGTGAAACGGAAAGCGGTGTCGGAGAAATACCGGAGCGTCATCGAGTCACTCTATGCTTGAAGCGCTGCGCCTGGACGGCCGCGTCGCCATCGTCACCGGCGCCAGCCGCGGGCTCGGCCGCGCCATGGCGCTGGCCCTGGCCGAGGCGGGGGCCGATGTGGCGCTGGCCGCCCGGTCCAAGCCTGATCTCGAAGAGACCGCCCGTCAGGTGGAGCGGATGGGGCGGCGGGCCGTGGTGATTCCCACCGACGTCCGGGCATTCGCCGAAGTGGAGGCGCTGGTCGGGCAGACGCGGGCGCTTCTCGGACGGCTCGATATTCTCGTCAATAACTCCGGGGTGGCTCAGGTCACGCCGTTGGCCGAGATGTCATCCGCCGAGTGGGCCAGGATCGTGGACACGAATCTGACCGGCGTGTTCAACGGCTGTCGGGCCGCGGCTCCCCACTTTCTGGCCGCCGGCTCGGGCAAGGTGATCAACATCGCCTCTGTCCTCGGCGCCGTGGGGCTTTCCGGCTACGCCGCGTACGCCGCCTCCAAGGGCGGAGTCATCGCGTTGACCAGGGCCCTGGCCGTGGAGTGGGCGCGATACAACGTGCAGGTGAACGCGATCGCCCCGGGTTGGTTTGTCACCGACATGAACGCCGACGCCTTCGCGAACGAGAAGATCCGGGAGCGTCTGCTGAGGGACGTGCCGATGCGGCGCACCGGCAAGACGGAGGAGATCGGGCCGCTCGTGGTTTATCTGGCCTCGCCGGGTTCCGACTTCATGACCGGGCAGACGATCTTTCTCGACGGCGGTCACAGCGCCGCATGAAAGCTGCGCTCCTCTACGCGCCGAAAGACCTCCGCGTGGAAACGGCGCGAGATCCGGCGCCTGAAGCCGGCGAGGCGCTCGTCCGAGTCCGAGCGGCCGGGCTCTGCGGTACCGACTTCCGAATCTGGACCGGCGACCGGCCGGTCCGCTACCCGCTGATCATGGGCCACGAATTCATCGGGCAGGTGGTGGCGGTGGGGCCCGGCGTCCAAAACGTCAAGGCGGGCGACGCGGTGGCCGTGGAGCCCAACTACTCGTGCGGGACCTGCGCGCTCTGTCGCGAGGGGAACCGGAATCTCTGCCTTTCCCGGACCGCGGTCGGGATCGATGTGGACGGGGGACTTGCCGAGCTGGCGTGCATCCCGGCCCGCTGTTGCTGGGCCGCTCCGGCAGAACTTTCTCCGGAGCAGCTCCTGCTGACGGAGCCGCTAGCGGTCGTCGTGCGTGCCGTGAACCGGGGCGCGGTGCGGGCGGGGGAGACTGCCGCCGTGGTGGGGGCCGGCACGCTCGGGCTCCTCGCTTTACAGGTGTTGAGAGCCCGCGGCGCCCGCGTGCTTGTTGTCAGCCGGAGCGACCGGCGCTTTGCCCTTGCCCGGGAACTCGGGGCCGAGGGCGTCCACTCTCTTACTGCGGGGAGCAGCGCTCAAGCCGCCCGCCGTTTCTCGGGGCGCGAGGGTGTGGACCTCGTGGTCGAGACGGCCGGCACCCCTGAAGCGGTGGAGGAGGCCCTCGGGCTCGCACGTCCCGGGGGCCGAGTGGTCCTGACGGGGCTTCCTCACGAACCCTCGCAGGTTCACTTCTTCTGGGTGGTCCGGCGGGAACTCACGATTTTGGGCTCGATGATCTACCAGGACGAGTTCCCGGAGGCTATGCGCCTCCTCAGAACCGGAGCGGTGAAGGTCGAGCCGCTGGTCACCCACCGGTTCAGGTTGGACGCCGTCAACGAGGCGTTCGCCGCGCACCAGTCTCCCGCCTCGATCAAGGTCGCTGTCATCCC
>CAYRZF010000011.1:0-36583 GCA_964428805.1 uncultured bacterium
GGCCTCGAGAACAGGGGGGAGCTCACGTCAAGTCCTTCCGAGGAGTGCGAGAGCAGGAAGGGGAAGTGGGGGGCCGATAGACAGCACCGCCAGATTGACAATGTGCCTGCCTCTCTCCCAGCGGGCCGGTGCGGCCAGCGTGAGCATCAGTGAGCCGTTGGCTGGAGTACAGACACTGGAGGGGGTTGTTGGATGGTTTTTTAAGGGGGTTATAGGGGGGAGTGGATAAGTCTGTCAAGGGAGAAAACACCCGAAACCCTTCAGAAGTTACTTGAAGGGGGGCCATCCGCGCAGACACCCCCCTTTGTTTTTCCTCTTGACAAGGACACCGTTGATAAGGTAAGGTCATCGTCGGCAGGATGCCAACGAAGTACCTTCAGCGCCGTCGTCAGAGAGGTCTCCTGGCGGCGGCGTTGTCGTCTCCAGTAGAGGGCGTCGAATGATCTGGGTGCCTCCAGGCACCCCGCCCCCAACCCAACCGTGCCGAGGGAGCCGAAGCCCAGCTCGCCGGCGGGCCGGAGCCATCACCCTCGTCGTTGGACCCAATCACCCCCTTCACGCATAGCGATATTCCAACCCTCCACCCGGAAGCATCCGAATCGCCACGAGCACGCGACGATCCACCTCCACGAGCTGCCACGTCGGCCGACTACACCTCCGACACCATCGTCGGGCGTGCCGCTGCCCGATGGCCAGGGCCCGCGGCGAGCAGCTCATGCACGTCATCCCCCTACTCCAGGAGCTTCATCCGATCACTCCGAGTACCCACATCGCCAGCGTGAGCCACGCGGCCCCGACCCCGACCTTCTCCCAGTCGAACGCCCTTATCCGACTCATCCTCTCATCCCCATGAACTGCCGCCGTCTCATGGCGGGGTTCCTGACGGCCAGCCCCATGACCGCTCCGAGAAGAAGACTCGGCAGGGCTGGCCGATAGAGCTTCGTCCCCACCCCCATTTTCGTGCGCTCAGGAGGACCGCCCACATCCGCCGCCACATGGTTGTCCACCGTGCTATTGCCCGTGAGGGTATTGGCCGTCACCAGGACCCCGATGAAGGTGTTGCCCGTGACCTGGGTATCGGTCGCCGCGAGGGTCGGCCCCGTGCCCGCTTGTCCTGCAATGCTACTGCCAAGCGCTTGGCAGTAGACGCTCCCCGACGTGCCGGGATCATTGTTATCCGTCACGAGGGCCGTGTCAGTCCCGGCGACGACCACATGCAGGATCGAGGACGCGGTATCGAAGAGGTCGTGATCGACCTGCATGGCGTAGTAACTCTGCGTCGCTGAGTTCGGCTTGCGCACCTTGACGTAGATCACCGAGGCCAGGAGTTGTGAGACATAATCGCAGGTATGCTTATGATCCGCCGTCGTGAGCGCCGTGGTGCAGCGGGCCTCATTGGACGCGCGATCCGCTGTCACCACTTGGAGCGTGTTGGCGACGACCTGGAGATCGACGACTTCTTCGGTCCACGGCTGATCCTGTCCCGTGGCAATGTTCGTCCCATTCGTGGGCCACGTCTCGCTGAACGTCGAGCCGCCGTTGAGCGAGGGGGCCGCGAAGATCCGTCCGAGTCCCCCCAGCCACAGCTCGTAGAGCCCCAACGCGGGCACGAGCGGCTTCCAGCGCGTGCCATCCGTGCGGGCATGAGTCGTGAGGAGGTCCAGCAGCGCCGCGAGGAAGTCCGTCGCTACGAGGGTGACGCCGAGCGCGTTGCCGAGTTGGGTACGGCGTGCGAGCGAGAGCGTATCACCAGGGAGATCGGCGAGTTGTGTGAGCCGGGCATCCACGACGGCAGTCGGATAATAGACGATGCCGAACCCGGCATTGACCGTGTAATCCGGGCGGAGATGGATGACCCCCGCCCCTTGCTGGGGCCAGCCGACGGGACGGAAGGGATCGCTGCCCCTCGTAGCGGTGGGCCTCGCGCCCGTCCCGATGATCGGCGAGAGATAGAGGGGCATCCGACTACTGCGCGATGAACCCTGTCGGGCTGCCGGGTGCAGGATAGACCCCCTGGAACATGAGCTCCAGGGTGGGCGGGGACTCTCCCGTGGCGTTCGAGGCCGTCAGGATGCAGAAGTAGGTGCCGGGGTTGGGGGTGACGTTACGAATCAGGGTGGACGTGGTGGGCGCGGCCACGACAAAGGTCAGCGTGTAGGGGCCACCCGTGGCGGCGCCGCATTTGATCGTATACGTGACCGGCGTGCCATGAGTCGAATCCACCGCCGGCGCCGTCCACGAGAAGATGGCGAGGTTGAGGTTGAGCGGGGCGGCCCAGGCGGGAGAGGCGAGCAGAAGCAACCCTACGAGCAGCACCCCTATTCGGCGGAGACCCCCTCCCAGGAGTTCCGGGAACGTGGTGGTCGCGTCCGCATCTGGTACTGCGTTCACTCCCTGTGCTGCTCGTAGGCGTGTCATCCGATCCTCCTCTAAAATTGTCCGTAGGTAATATGCCCCGACACCTGTGTCGAGACCGAAATGTTCACACAGAACGCCTGACTGTTCGGCGTGATGAGCGTCGGCACCGCCCCGACGGGGTTGACCACCCCGCCGTTCGCGGCCACCGCCATCGCCCCCGTCATGTCCACCGTGCCCGTGGCGCAGGCGCTCCCGGTGCCGTAGCCGAACTTGACCGCCAGCGCGGAGGTCGAAACGAAGGTGTACCCGCAAACATAGACGGCCCGGCCCCCAATCAGCGGGACGAGCTGGGTGTAGCCGCTGGAGGCGGTGTTGATCGCGGCGGACTTGTCGCAAAAGACGAAGGGGCGCGAGCCCTCCGCTGCCCGACCGAGGGCAAGCGTGGGCTGCACCGTCGCAGAGCTGTCCGTGCGGAGCGCCCCCAACTCCGTGAGGGAGAACGGCTGGAGCCGGCCTTGCGGGTACACCGGGGACGTTCTCTGGACCGCGGCGAGGATCATTCGCCCTCGCTCCAGCCCCGTCGGGTCCCCCGCATCGCTCAGGGAAAGATCGGACACCGGCTGGGTGACGGCTGAGCCGTCCACTTTCCAGGCCGTCGTGTTCGCCGTATTGCCCGGTTGAACGGTCCACGTTCCAGACTGGGACGATGGGACGACATCGTTCGTGGCGATCGTGACGCGCTGGGTCCCCGTATCCCGGACCCCGGTGTTGAGGGAGATGGCCACCCCGCCCAGCTGCACGGTGTTGGTGGCTTGGTTGCCGGTCAGGTTGCCGCTGATGGGGAAGGTCCCGCCCGTGCCGGTGACGAGCCACGCCGTCGTGTTGGCGGTATTCCCGGGCTGGACCGTCCACGTGGCTCCTTGGTTTGCGGTCACGGTGCCGCTGACGGGCTGTGTCGTGGTCCCGGTCGGGTCCACGCGGAGTGGCGTGGCCGACACGCCCAACTCCCCCCCCGAGGCATCCCGGAGATTACTAAAGAGCGCCCGCTGGGCCGTGACCTGAAAGACGCCCGCCTGCAAGTTCGTCAAGGCATTGTTGGTCGCGGTGGTCTGGAAGACGCCGCCCGTGAAGATCCCCGTGGTCCCGAACGTAAACGCCGACTCGTCGGCGGGACCGCCCGAGCAGCCGACCTTACAGTTCACGTTCAGATTCTGGCCCGTGCCCGCTCCGTCGAGCGAGAACGACTGCATATTGCCGCTGGTGTCGCGCGCGCCCGCCGCCGTACCCGCCGACGGGAAGGCCGACCCGAAGTTCGACGACGTGCCCCCCGCCGCGCCCCCGGCGACGACGTTGACCCGGAGGGCGTTGTTCGCGGCGTCTCCTGGCTGGACTGGCGTGTTGCTCGTGTCGAACACGCTTTTGATGTTCACGGTCCCCTGCTGGGCCGACCCGCCGGACGCCGCGAGCACACTGGCGATCAGCGCGACCGTGAGGAGGCGAAGCGGGAAGGAGAAGCGCGGTCTCATCTTATTCGAGGCGCCCGCGGGTGATGTTACAGGTGGCGCTTACGGTCCCTTGCCGAATGGCCTTAAAGTTTGCGAGTTCGTAGGACCCGAGGCCAAAGGTATCCCCATCAAAGGCTGGAATGCCAGCCGTCGGCGTCGGGGTCCCCCCATCGACGCGATAGCGGATCGGGCCGTTCTCCACTTGGACCCACGCGGCATCCGCGCTGGTGTTCACGGGCCCGATCGCCGCGGCCCCGACCGTCAGGGCCTCGAAGCCCGTCGGAATGATGCGAATGCCAAAGTGGACGAGCAGCACGGATCACCGACGAAACCAGCGCCGACTGCGGAGCCATTCTCGCCCCTTGAAATAGAGCGCCATGCTGGCCACGAAGCCGGGGAAGAGGAGGACCACCCCAATGGCCTCATGGTCCAGTTGCCACGCGACCGCGCTGAGGAGGATCGACCCGACGGCGATGTGCATGAGGCCAGGCCCGGACGTATGCGCCAGCCCGTAGTTCTCCCAGGCCCGGTAGGTGAGGAGCGTCATCCCGGCGGCCCAGAAGAGGGCCCCGAGGAGCGCCATCACGGGCAGCCCCTTCATGGCTCCTTAGTACTGGACCCACGTCACGACGCCCGCGACCCGCCCGGTGCCCGATTGGAAGAGACACACATCATCCCCGGTCGCGGCCGCCGACGGGGCCTGGAGCGACAGGGTGGGACTCCAGAGCGTGAAGGATCCCCCCGCCAGGAGGTTCGGGCCGGTGGCGGCGGTGGCCCCGCCGATGATCGCGTAGGCGCCCGTGGCGCACGTCGTCCCCGTTCCGCCCACGAGCGAGATATTCTCGGCGTCCGCCGCCAGCACGAAAATCCCGCAGAGATGCGTTTTCTTTCCTGCGGTCCCGGTGATGAGCCTCGCGTTGGCCGCCTGGCTGATCGCGGTCGTATTCGGGCATGTGAGCGGGACTGAGAACTGCTGCGCGGAAACCGGGGAGAGGACGAGGACCAGCAGGAGGAAAATGGCGGCCCCGCCCCCGACCGCGAGCCGACCCCTCGCGGAGAAATCCAAGCGGCCTGCCCTGGAGGAGGGTGGTCGGGCCTGGAGGAGAGGAGCGCGGCGCCGCCACGTCGTCATCGGCGTTTCGCTTTGCCCTTTCCCACCGGTGCGGCGTACTCGTGTCCGTGATCTTCCGCCTTGGCGGGTCCTTCGGGCGGCAGGCCGTTGGTCACGTTCGCGCTGGCGTCCCACGTCCCGAAATGCCCCACCGAGGTCTGCTCCTGGGCAAACGCGAGATCCCCTCGGGAGGGGTCCGCGGTCTCCGGGTTAGGGCGCAAGGAGTTCTTCGGATACTTGGGAAACTTCGGCGTCGGCATGAGACTCCTCCTCCGAGTGTGTTAGCGGCGGTAGAGCGGATGAGGCTCAGACTTCTTCGGGCCGTGCCCCTTCAGGTAGTCCACGGGCTTGGCGATCAGGTGGTGGGTCTTCTCGTGACTCGGGGCGACGGCCTTCACCGCGTCCTCGGCGCTGAGCCCGTGAGCGTCCACGCCGAACCCGCAGTCCAGACACGCCACCATGAATGCAGGCGGCTTCCCGTCCTTGTCGGGGGTGATCGGCTCGTAGTTATGCTGGCGCGGGTTCATCGGTGGCTTCCCGTGCGAGGAGAGTCACGGCCTCCTGGAGCAGCGCGGCCAACTCCTCGGGATTTTCGTACTCGACGATTCGGTAGGCTTCCGCCACGTCCGGGCGGACCATCTCCGGCAGCGACGCCTCCTCGAACATCGGCGAGAGCATCAGGAGCCGGTACTTCATTTATCGGCCTTGGTGGACCAAGAGGGTAGACAGCAGCATGAACACCGCGAGGACGGCGAGGCGTTCCCAGGAGGGTTGCCGGAGGGCCATGACCGCGAGCGCCACGGACGACCCGAGGGCAGCCCACGCCAGGAGCCGAAGCGAGAGCATCTTCACGAGGGGGTCCAGCACCTTCGCGGTGTCGAGCAGCATGACGGCGATCTGGGCGAGGTGCCGATCGCGCCGGGCATGAACGGGCAACTCAGGCGGGCCCAGCTCCACCTCATCCAGGTTGAGGCGGTCCACGGGCTCGCCGTTATCGCCGACAGTCCGGGAGGCGAGGCGGCGCGCGTCCATCACGGGGCCTGGGGCTGCTCAACCCGGCCCCTCTCAGCCCGGGGCTGCTCAGCCCGGCCCCTCTCAGCCCGAAGCGGGCACTCCGAGGCCAGATGCCAGGTGTCCACGGCTCCCACGGGATCATGCCGCCGCACCACCTCGAAGGTGTGCTTGGTGTCCGATCCAGCCGGGTCGCCGTAGGCCAGGTGGCCGAAGTCGAATGTTCCCCGATGCGGGAACGTGACGTGCTCCTGGAAGCTGTCGGCCAGGAGGGTCGCCGTTCGGCATCCCTTCTCCTGCGGTCGGACGTAGTGGATCTTCGTGCCTGCGGTCTTCACCTCTGCCATCGCGGTCCTCCTATCTGGTGGCCCCGATGCTACGCCGCTGTCGCCGGCGCTGTCAAGGTCCGTCTCGGGCCATCGCCCGGATCACGCGGAGGTCATAGAGCAGATAGTCCGGGCCGGAGCGGGCGAGGGGCATCCGAGCCAACGCCGTCTCGACTTGACTCAGGTCCGAGCAGCCATCGACGAACCCCAGAATGGCCCCGCCCAGCGGCGTGCAACGCCGGGGGAGCCACCACGTTCGGAGCCGGGGGACGAAGAGCAAATCCGGCTGTCGATACAGAGGATTGTCCCGATCCCGCTCAAAAAAGGCAAAGTAATCCGCTGTGGGCTCGAACGTGAAGCCGCGGGGTCCCTGCACGAGCCACCGCATGGTTTGCAGCGAGGCGGCCCACTGGTTCGTATAGGCCGAAGGGGCGCTGCTGATCCAGAGGGTCGCCACGCTCGATCCCGGGTAGTCCCGGAGGACTGCGCGGCCGGGATACGGGACCGGCGGCAGCAGGAGGACGTGGCGGACTTCCGTGCCCACCCGCCAGAGTCCGAACGCGACGAGGAGGATCAGGGGCACCGGCACGAGGAGGCGCCCGAGCCTGACTGTCGCCCGCCGATGGGTCCAGAGCCACCACGTCAGGAGGCCCAGCACCAGCACGGTCCAGTGGACCACGAGCGGCATGAGATAGATGCCGTAGAAGCTGGCCACGTAGTCCCCGAAGACGAGGCCGGTCACCGTCAGCGCCGCCGCCAGGGCCAGCGAGAGGTCGAGGCCACGGCGGAGGGGGCCGTCCGGGACCCGCGATCGGTGCCACACCGCCCAGAGCCAGAGGGCCCCGATCCCCAGAAGAGGCCAGCCCACGGCGACCGTCTGCGCCCGGATGATGACCCACGCCCAGGTGAGCGGCTGGGGAGGGCCCCCGCCGCCCGGCCACATGACGAGGCCATGCGCCTCTGCCCACTTCGTCGGGTCTCCGGCCGAGAGCCACAGGGTCGTCAGGGGGAGCCGGCGAGCGATCGACAGGCTGAGGTCCGTCCACCAGATGGCCGGGCCAAGGACCAGCGCCACATGAAGCTGACGGAGCAGCACGGCGCCGCCCACCGCCCCGCCCGCCAGCAGGATCGCCCGGACGGGGCCGAGGGCCGTGAGACGGAGGGCCGCCAGCGCCACGGTCAGGACCGCCAGGAAGAGGGCGAAGGGATAGTCCACCCCGATCCCGAGGACCAGATAGAGCGTCGCAAGGCTCAGGTGCAGTCCCCGGCGGCGGTCTCCCTGGGCGAGGTGATAGACGAGGCCCCAGGTGAGGAGCCAGGTCCAGACGCGAACCGCATCGAACTGCCAGAGCGTGACGAGGAGATAGAGACTCGACGCCTGGAGGAGACAGAGGGCGGCCAACAGACCGCTCCGGCAGGTGTCGCGGATCGCGAGATACAGGTAGAGCATCCCCACCAGGAACGGCAGGATGAGCCAGGGCGTTTGGGCATGAACCGTGCGACTCCCGATGGCGAAGAGCCCCGTGAGGGCGTACATCCCGAGGTTGGGATTATGGATATAGAGGGTGGAGTGGGCGGCTGGGTCCGGGTTCGCCGCGAAATCCTGGAGCCCCCCCGTCGCGCGCCACCCGAAGCGCCAGAGGTTCCGGGCGCCGATGTAGGTCTCATACGTCTCCCCGCAATCGAGCGTACAGGGCAGAAAGTCGGTGGCGAGCCCCACCCCGAGCGTGCCGAGGAGGAGGAGCCCGATCGCCGCCCAGAGGGGGACCTTAGCGGACGCGCTCGAAGCCACGGAGTTCACCTTCGAAGAGGCGTCCATCCGGGCGGCTGCCCTTCAAGACTTGTCGGGCCAGCGCCATGTGCTGCTGCCGGTTGACCTCGATCCGGGGAATAAAGCCAGGGGCGTGCGCGTCGGCCAGCCGGAGATACTCCCGGAAATGGGCTTCTCCTTCCGGGCCGTGAGCCCGGATGTAGGCCACCATGCCCAATTCAAACCGCTGTTCCTGCAACGTCGGATGCACCGCCACCAGTTCGGTGAGCACGCGCAAGGCCACCCGGAGATCCCCGCCATGCACCAAGTAGTCCGCGCAGACCACGCACGCCGGATCATGCGCGAGGGCGGCGGTCCATAAGGTCGTGTCGTTCCGATAGACCGGCAGGAAGGATGTGGTGAGGAGCGCGAGGCCCCCCAGCGTCGCCCCGGCACCGAGCGGGACGAGACGCACCAGCCAGGTCCGACGCCTCAGCAGGACCTCGAGGCCTGCGCCCACGAGGAGGGCCAAGGGAAGCGAGGCCAGGTAACTGTATCGGAGCGCCACCAGTTGATAGCCGTTCTGCACGAGGCCGCTCACGGGGAGGACCATGACCGACGCTGCCAGCCAGGCGACCGACCAGGCCGGCCATTGATGACGCCGCCAGATCGCCACGGTCGTGCAGGCCGCGACCCCGAGGACGGCGATCAGATAGCGCCCCTGGCCCCATTGGGGCTCGAAGGTGAGCTCGTACATCGGAGACAGTCCCGTGGGCCAGAGCATCGTCAGGGGGTAGAACCAAAGGCTATAGGCCGTGATGAGGACCCGCGTGTCCAGGGAAATCCATTGGAGGGGGGCCACAACCTGCATGGGTAGGATCGCCACGAAGGCCATGACCGTGCCGAACGCCGAGATGGCGACATAGGGAATCTTCTCCAGGAAGGCTCGTCGGCGCAAGGGATACCAGTCGAGAAGGAGCAGGACGAGGGGCAGGCTGACGGCGAGGGCCTTGGAGAGGACGGCGAGGGCGAAGCAGACGACGGACACCGCCAGCCAGCGCGTGTTGGTCAACCGGATGCGACCCCCGGTGCCGGTATCGGCGGAGGCCACGATGAGCCCATCCGACATCACCCCCTTCAAGTAAGTCAGGATGGCCAAGAGATAGAACAGTCCGCAGAGGACATCCCGCCGCTCGTTGATCCAGGCCACGGACTCCACCCGCATCGGATGGAGGGCCCAGAGGAGAGCCGCGAACAGCGCGCCCGGCGTGGACCGGAGCAGGCGGCGGGCAATCAGGAAGAGGAGCCCCGCATTGACGGCATGGAGCAGGACGTTTTCCCGGTGAAAGGCGGCCGGCTCAAGTCCCCACACGCGGTAGTCGATCGCCCAGGAGAGCCAGGTGAGCGGCATCCACTGGCCCAAGAAGGGATGGAGCATCCACCAGAGATGGGTGGGGGAGAGACCCTTATAGGACTCGTTCCAGATCAGGTGGGCGCCGTCGTCCCAGTAGCGGAGCCAGTCGAAGGACACGGCCGGCCAGAAGAGCCACGCGGTCACCCCGGCCACGACCAGGGCGCACCCTACGCGGCGCATTTACTTGGGGGGGGCTTCTGGATCGAACCCGTCAGGCAGACACCCGATCCATTTCGCGTAATCGGGTGGCGCATCCGGTTTGACGGGATACCACTGGATGACGAGCACCTTGCGCCGCCCCGTCTCCTTCTTGACTAGGGCCAAGCAGGCCGCCTCTGACACGGCCTTGCTGGAGGGCGACCAGTATTTGTACCAGTAGGGCGGGCTGTCGGGTACGGCGGAAGTGCCTTGGTGCATCTGCCAGGGCACCCATAGGGTGACCACGAGGAGGCTCACCACGAGATGTGCAGTCAAGCGCATAGCGTTGACCTACCACCCACCGATCGGCCTACCTCGCGTCCCGTACTCTACGGAGCGGGATAGTAGCAGACCTGAAGAATGTTCGTAATCCCCGAGATGACGGGTCCGGGGGCCAGCGTCTGCGCGGTATTGGCGTTGCCCTTGATGGGGGGGTTGAACACCATCGCGCCCCCGCCGAGTCCGCCCGTGACCAAGGTCGCGGTCGTGGCCGTGTTCACCGGCATCCAGCCTGCCGTGGTCGTGCCCGTGAAGCCCGTCGCCGAGAGCTGCGCCGGCGTGGCCGTCACGACGGAGCCCGACACGGCGCCCCAGTTGCCGATGTAGGTGACGTAGTTCGACAGACCCGCCCCGGGGTTCTGGAGCGTGTGGATGTTGGCCGCCGTGCCGGTGGTGGACGAATCGCAGCGGAGCGCGGCATCCCCGCGGGAGCCGGTCTGGGTGACGGCCGCCCCGGGACCCTGCTGCTGGGCGATCGCCGCTCCAGGGATCAGAGCGAGAAGCATGAGACCGAGAAGGATACTGATGTACCGCTTCATAGAGACTCCTTTCTGGCGCGAGGCCATCGCGCGGCTAACAGCCGAGATTGCCACCCGGGAAGTACTCAATGAATTGTCCGATGACGACCCCCCACCCGGCGGGGCCGGGGGCGACGGGGTTCAGCACAGGAATCACGAACTCCCGCAAGCCGTCGCCCGCGGCCACGACGAGCTGACAGGTGCCAGCGGGACCCTGGCGGATTCGCAGCGTGACGCCCCGAATTCGGGGTCCGGCGGGCGCGATCGTGCCCGGCGAGGTGGCGATGACCAGATCTCCCGAGCCGAGCAGTTGGGGGGTCGTCGCGGTGGTGGAGGGGACGATGGCGACCCCGCTCAGAAACGTGCCGCTGGTGGGGACGAGTCCAGGGATCGACACCGCCCCGGTCACCGGATTGATCGTCGCGCCCGGAAAGCAGTTGAAGTTCGCGTCGGCATCGACCACCTGGATGCAGTTGACCCCGCCCTGGAAGGGATGGAACGTATTCGGCGGCGTCGTGGGGTCGAGCGCGTGCGCCTGTGCGCCCGTCAGTACCAGCGCAGCGACGATCCCGACGCACGCGATCTTGTTCATGGCCCGAACCGTAGCACCCAGAGATTGAGCCTGTCAACTTTTTTTCTAGGCGTCAGCAACTGACGGGCGAAAAATTCCTTGACAGGTTAGGCGGGCGGGGCGTATTGGTGGGAGACAACAGCGCAGTTCACCATCGAACCGGAAGGAGCCGACAGATGGATGAGATGGTCAGAGACAGGCGGAAAGGTCGTCGCGGACGGAAGGGCCGTCGCTAAGCGCATCTCACGCCGTCACGCCCGCGCGGCCCGCCGGAACGCGGTGAAGGCGCGCGCGGTCAGAGCGATGCGGAGAGGCTGATGCCACTCGGGCTCGGTGCGGGGCCGGCGATGCCGGGTCCGGCCCTCCCGGGCCAGGCGGATCGCGGGGGGAAGGAAGCCCGCGGCAAAGTCGTCGCGGGCCTCGGGTTGGAGCTCCTGCGGATCGCCATCCCCTTGCTTGGCAACAGCGAGGATGGTCAGTCCTTGGCCGAAGTGGTGGCGAAGTTGGGCAAGCGGTTCGTCAAGCCGGCAACGGATCTCGGGCAGGCGGAGATGAAATTCATGGGGAGTCAGTTGTATCCCCAGCCCCAGGGGAACGCCATGCAGGTGCCCGGAGCGATTCAGAAGCAGTTTCAGGGCATGGGGATGCAGCCCGGAGGTCCCGTCCCCGGAGCGGCCCCGCCGCCCGCGGGCGCGCCGCCTCCATAAGAAAGGAGCCACATCATGGCAGGACTGGTCAGACCGAAGAACTTCCCGATCCGGCAGCTCACGGACAACAAGCAGGACGGGGGCCTCATCTATAACTCCCTCCGCTTCCCCGACCACGGGGGATTCACCTCCGCCTCCGCGTGGCCCAAGGGCGGCAACGTTTTCTCCATCGAAGCCCCCGTGAAGGGGTCCAAGTCGGCGGAAGTCTCGAACCGGCGGCTCACGGAGTAACCCGGGATGAACGAGCGGCTGGCCGACCTCACGCCGGCGGACCTCCTAGAGATCGCTGGGTCTGACCCGCGTGTGCAGTTGATGGAGCGGCTCTACGGCGACCCCGAGGCCCAGAAAGACCTCAAGCGGCACTCCAAGCGGCTCTTCCCGAAGGCGTCCATTCCCGAGGTGGACATCCCCGCCCAGATCCAGCCGATCTTCGACGCGCAAAAGAAAGAGATCGACGGCCTCACAAAGCGGCTGGACGATGCGGAGATGACCGACAAGCGCAAAGCCTTTCGGGGCTCGTTGGTCACGGCGGGGGCCGAAGAGAAGGATCTCGACCAGATCGAGCAGTTCATGGTGGACAACGAGATCGGTCCCAAGTCCACCAAGGTCGCGGTCGAGAAGTTTTACGAACTCCAGACGCCTGCCGAGCCGACGTTCGAGAGCCAGCACGCCTGGACGATGCCCGAGTCGGACCACATCAAGGCGCTGATGGGGGCGCCGCCGGGGGCGGACCTGGACCAGATCAACATGCCCTACGTGGAGAAAATCTGGCGCGAGACCGTGGGGGCTGCGCGGTGAGGGGAGGAGCCTAAATGCCGCAACTCGGATTCGGCCTCATCCCAGGCGGCGCTCCGGGGACGGAACTCCAGAACTTTACCCGGCGAGCGTTCGTCCCGAAGCTCATCGTCCAGAATCGCAACGCCACCCCGTTGGTCGCCGCCCTTTTCGGCAACGCGAAGGTGGCGACGGGCGGCGTCTCCTCGGTCACGGTGCCGATGCAGGGCGCCCCATACGTCAACACGCAGTCCTCCGACTACTCGGGGCGCTTCAATCAGCCGGCGGCGCTCAATCCCGGAGTTAACGCGGAATGGAACCTGAAAATCGTCATCACGCCCATCCCCTTCCTGGGGGCCGAAGGACTTCTCCAGTGGGACGCGGCGGTGATCCCGATTCTCGCGGCCCGGATGAACGACGCGGGCAACTCCCAGGCGGAGTACTTCTCGACCCAGCTCTGGACCAACGGGGTCTACGGCTCCCAGGACATCGACGGGCTCCCTCTGATCGCCTCGGCCACAGGGACCTACGCGGGCCTGTCACGGGCCGCCAACACCTGGCTCCAGGCCAACATCATCGCGGCGGGCGGCGTGGCCCCCACGCGGGCGCTCCTGAACCAGTACATCACCTCCGCCGCGAAATTCAACAACGGCGAGATGCCGGACTTCGGGATCACGGGGCCGGGCACCTGGTCGCGCCTGTCGAAAGACTACCTCGGCCTTGAGCAGTACATGATTACCCCGGGCACGGCCTTCGACCGCTCGAAGACGGAAGGCCCGCGCTCGGGGTTCACCGCCTTGATGGCCTCCTCGGTGCCCATCTACGTGGACCACGCCTACGGGGTGGAGGGCACGATCTATCTCTTCAAGGCGAAATACACCGCCTTCTACATGCACCAGGCGGCCGCCTTCGCCTTCACGGGCTTCTCGTCCACCTTGCCGAACTACCAGCTCGGCTATGTGGGGGCCGTGGTGACGGTACTGGAAAATGTCTGCGTTCGACCCAAGTCGATTACGGCCATCACCGGCCTTTTGTTCGACACGGTGTAGAGGGAGCCACCCATGCCAGGCCAGATGATACCCACGGGGATTGCGACGGGCGCGGCGGGGTCGATCTTCGTCAAAGAGGTCGTCCAAGCGATCGGGGCGGGGCTCCGGGTCGCCCTGCCGGTCGGGACCATCTACGTCTATCTGGTCGGCGCCGATGTGCGGATGCAGATCCAGGACTCCACGGGGACCTGGCAGAACATCACGGCCGCAGGGGTCATCCCCGGCGGCGTCCTCATCTCGGATGGCACGAACCTCGCCTTCTTCAACGGCGGCGGCGGCTCAGAGAACATCTCCTACATCAAAGTCGGGTAGTCCCGCCTGAGGCTCGGGCATGGCCACCATCCTGAGGCAGGCCGTGCCCGCCGCGGCGGTCCAGCAGCAGATCGTCGCCGCCGTCTGGTCCATCGTTGGTCTGTCCTGGAACTCGACGTGGTGGATTCAGACCGCCGACAATGGACAGACCACCCTCCAATTCTCGGTTCCAGCCCCGGCCCTGGGCGGGACCGTCTACTACACGGCCGCGTTCCAAATCCGTGCGGCGTAGACCCCCGCCATGATCCTTCAAGCCGTGCCCGCGGCCGCCGTCCAGCAGCAGATCGTGGCTGCGGTCTGGTCGATCGTCGGTCTTTCTTGGAACTCGGCCTGGTGGATTGCGAGCCAGGACGCCGCCCAGGTCACCCTCCAGTTCGCCGTCCCGGCGCCGGTCGGCGGCGGCACCATCTACTACACCCTGGTGCCGGGGCCGGCCCTCCCGCCCACGGGCTCGAGCCAGCTTGCGGATTACCTGACGGAGACGCGACGACTCCTCCACGACGCGCAGAAATTTTACTTTTCCGACGCCGACCTGACGGTGGACATCAACTACGGCATCCACCAGCGGGATCTCTGGTCCGGCGGCTCTCGGAGCTACCAGCCGAACATCCCGCTGACGGCGGGCGTGGACCTCTACAGATTGTCCACCCTCTTCCCAACGCTCCGCGTCCTGGACGTGGTGCATCTCTGGCTTCTCTTCGGCTCGACGCGCGTAGAACTGGATAACCGCCCGTTCGGCGACATCACCAATATGTTCCGGCCGTGGACGAGCTACCAGGGCGTTCCGGGGGGCTGGACGCGCTATGGGGCCGACCAGGTGTTCATCGCCACCGCGCCGGCCACGGCGTACACGACGGACTGGGACCTCGTGACGCTCTCGACGACGCTGGTGAACCCCTCGGACCTCGATCCCTTGTCATTTCCTTACACCGAGCCCGTGCCGTACTTCGCGGCCTACAAGGCCAAGATCAACCAGCGGCGCTTCGATGAGGCCGAGGTGTTTATGGGCTACGCGATCAAGGCGCTCCGTGACATCGAGGGGGCGCGGGTGGGGGAAATGATCTCCGCCTATGGCGGCTCGGATTGGAGGACCCGATGAAGCGACTCGTCGCACTCAGTCTTGTCATCCTGCTCGTGGTCGGCCTCGCCGGGCCCGCCGGGGCGCAGGGCCCGGGCCTCTTCATCCGAACGGACTGTGCGACGATCACGGGCCCGGTCGCGGGACAGACGTGGTGCTTCGACGCCACGGCGCAGACGCTCAAAGTGTGGACGGGCGCCAACTATGCGACGGTGACGAACTTCACGCTGCCGCTGTCCGTGGGCAACGGCGGCAGCGGTACGGCGTCCACGCTCACCGGCTACCTCAAAGGCGGCAACCCCTTCACCGCCCAAGCCACGCCGCTGCCCACGGCCGATTTGGGCCTCGGCTGGTTCAACGTCAAGACGGACTACGCGGCCAAAGGCAACGCGAAAACCGTCTCCGACGCGGCCATCACGAGCGGCCTCGCGGTCTTGACGAGCGCCACGGCCGCCTTCGTGGCGGGCGATGTGGGGAAGCGCGTGAGCGTGGCGGGCGCGGGGGCCGCGGGCGTAACGCTCGAAACCACGATCGCCACGTTTACGACGAGCACGACGGTCACCACGGCGGTGAACGCCGGCACGACGGTCACGAATGCCAATATGCAGTTCGGCACCGACGACACGGCCGCCGTGCAGAACGCGATCAATGCGGCGGTCGGGATCGGCGTGGTGTATTTCCCGCCTGGAAAATACTTCACCGATGCGCTGAACCTCACCGGCAAGAATGGCGTCGTCCTCCTGGGGGCCGGGTCCGTCGCATCTCAGCTCTGGCCGTGGGCATCCGCGATGAATCATTTGGATTTCACTGGTTCCACGAATGTCCTCCTGCAAGACCTCCAGGTCGGGGCGGGCTCGACGCAGGCGTCGGTCCCCAACACCGGGCTGCTGATCGCCCTCAATAGTGGCGGCACCGGGAATCTTTTCCGGGCCCGAGGGCTGTTCGCCATCGGCAAATACACCAAGGCCACCGTCTATATTTATGGTCACACACTCGGGCAGTTCGTGAGTTCCAGCCTCTACAACTACAACAAGGTCGCGGGCTCGCGCACGGTCGCCCTCACCGGGTCGAACATCGACACCTTGACCTCTGCCTTCGCCACGATCGCCTCGGGCACGAAGGCCCCGAACTCCTGGGAGTTCGTCGCTACGGACATTCAGGAGTGGATCAATGGCGGGGCCGTGACGAACGGGGTCGGCCTGCTCCTCGACGGGGCGAACGACATCCACTTCCTCGGCGGGGAACAAGTCGGGAGCGCCGGGACGGCCTATACGACAATTCAAGGCACCTGTACCCAAATCTCCTTCCGGGGGTGGGTCTTCGACCCAGGCGGCGGCACGAACAACACCAACGGCTTCCTCTTCGTGGCATCCCCGACCATCACCAACTTCGCCCTCCACGAGAGTAACCTGACGAACTTCACGAACCTGTTCAGCGGGGCCGTGACCTCCTTCAACGCCGGGACGGCCAACCGAATCCTCCAGATTCATTCCAGCCCGAGCACGGCGATCCTGGCCGGCGCCACCCGCTATGTCGGTCCCGCCGGGGACAGCGCCGCGGACCTGAGTTCCTCCATTCCCGTGCCGAGCAAAGGCATTCTGAACGTGACCCGCGGCGTGGTCAACAATGCCCCGGGGGCGGGAGAAACCTACACGATCACGGTCGAGGTCAATGGGGTGGATAGTACGCTGACCTATACGATGTCGGGCGCCGGGGCGACGACGGGATCGGACCTGGCGCGCTATGTCGCCGTCGCCGCCGGGGATCGCGTGTCCATCAAGTTCGTGTCGTCGGGCGGGGCCTTGACCGCCTTTTTCGGCGGCAGCATTGGCCTGATGCCGTACTGAGATGGCCCTCGGGCGTGATCCAGGGCAGGGTCGCCCTCAATCCGGCCCTCCGCCCCCCCACACCTCGACGAGCCGGGGGTGGAAGGGCCTGAACCTCTCGGACGATCGGCTCTCGATCGACGACGACGAGGTGGCGTGGCTGGAAAACGGGATGTGGCTGGGTCGGGCCATTCAATCCGTCCCACTCTATGGAGGCGGGGCCGGGAACTCCCTGAACGCCACGTCCACCGTCAAGAGCTCCTATGGGTGCGAGCTGACCTATGGGGCGAATACGATCCCGCATCCCGTGCTGATCGTGGTGTTCGAGGACGGCTCAGCGTGGCAGCGGGACCTCTTCAACGATGTGCCGGTCGATACGCAAATCGGCCCGGCGGGCACCTTCTCGGCCTCGCCCAATCGCACGGACATCAAGATTTGGCGGGATGGTCCCGTCCTCTTCATCGACGAGGCGAAGGGCTACCTCAAGTGGGATGGGGTGACTCGGAGCACGATCGACGCGACCAAGCGGGGTCCGAACCTCGCCGTCTTCGAGAGCCACGTCTGGCTCAACACGGCCCCGCGGACGCTCACTTACAGCGCGCCCAATACCTTCGACGACTTCACGGCGGGGAACGGCGCGGGGTCGTTCAAGATCACCGATGAAGCCTTTGGGGGTCAGATCCAGGGGATGCTCTCCACCGTCGAGCAACTCTGGTTGTTGAGTCAGTCGGCCGTGGACGCGCTCGGCAACGTGGCGACGGCGGCGGGGGTCACGACGTTCACCGTCACGAACGCGCTGACGAGCCTCGGGACCATCTATCCCACCTCTCTGATCGGCTATTTCCGGTCGCTCGCCTTCGCCACGGGCTATTCGATCCATGCCCTGCTCGGGGTGACACCCCAGAAGCTCTCGGCCAAACTCGACCGGCTCTTTCCGCTGCTGAGCCCCGCCATCACGTTCGGCCCCAAATCCGGTATCCAAGAACTCAACGGGGCCGTGGTGCTGGTGTTCCTGTCCACCTTCACCCCCCCAGGAGCTACGGGCCGCACGGAACTCCTCTGCTTCCAGGAGGGCCGGTGGTTTCTGGCGAGGACGCCGGATCTCGGCGGCAACCGCGTGCTGGATCTGGTGACGCTGACGATCCATAACGCCCCAGAAGTGTACGGGATCGACGCCGGAGGGTTTTGCTATCGGATCTTCGCCCGCTCGACGGACGCACAGACCGGCACGATGACGGTCAGCTCCAAGCTGTTCGAGCTCGGGAACCCGGTGGAGGGCCACCAGACGATCCGCGTGGGCCTCGATCTGTCCAGTCCCTCGGCGACAGGCCAAGTCGTGGTGACGCTCAGCCTGACGACGGAAGCGGGGACGGTCGTGGTGGGGGCCTTCGCCGAGAACTTCTTTGCCAGTTTTGACAGCCCGATGGGCCTGCGCTATGCTCTGTTGAGGCGGGATGCCTCCATCGCGGGGCAGCGCGTCGGCTGGACGGTGAGCTTGCCGTGCAATTCCGGCGTGGCGTTGGAAGCGTCGCACTTGGAAGCGGCGCCCACGGGAAGCTGGGAGACGGTGGATGCGGCGTAGAGGGAGTCATGCCCTTATCTGACCAAGATGTGACATCGGTCATGGACTGGCTGGGGCGGACCCAGCCCGTGGGCCAGCAACAGTTGTCGCTCGCCACGGCCACGGGCGGAGCGCCTACGGGTGGACCCGTCACGCCGGGTGGGGGTCTCGTGGATCCGGGCACGTCCGGGGGCGTGAGGGTGACGGGCGGCGGGACTCCGAGGGGAGGTGCCTCGCCGCTCACGCAGGCGGTCGGCGTGGCGGATCTCGTGCGGCGGGCGGCGGGACTCATTCCGACTGCCGCCGAAGTTCCTGGGTCGCTCGGAGGGCCAGGCGCGTTCGGGACTCAGATTGAAGCCCAAGGGGGCGCCCAAGGACTCCGCACGCTGGGCACGACGACGGGGGGCCTCGAGGCGGGGGGCGCCGAACTCGGCGCGGCCGGAGCCGCGGAGTCTCCTGCGGTGCTGGGAACGGAAGCGGCGGGCGGCGGAGCGGGATTCGGCGCGGCCGCCACAGGACTCGGAGGCGCCGCGGGACTCGCGTTTGGGATCAAGGGCGCCCTCGAAGCCGAGACAGACGTGGGGAAAGCCGGAGGGGCCCTGAGTGCCACCGGAGGGGCGTTGGCCCTCGCGTCGCTCCTCCAGCCGGAACTGCTGCCGTTCGCGATTGCGGTGAGTCTGCTGGGGGGAGGCACGTCCCTCTTCGGCGGGATGTTCGGGGGGAAGCCGGAATTGACGCACGCCCAGCGGGAGTCGAAGGAAGCGGGGCAGGCGCTGATGGGCGCCGAGACCTTCGGGGGGAAGATTCAGGGCGCCGAAAGCCTCGATCAGCTCTATCAGATTCTCCGCGCCCAGCAGACGGGCTACGTGGGGGGGACGGAGAGCCCCGCCGTGGACGTGGGCTTGGCCTACCCCGGCGACCCTTCGAAGGACGTGAACTACCTGGGCCTCTACGGGGCCACGGGGGCGAAACAGCCCAGTTTGACTCAGGAGCAGTTCTTCGAGGCGCTCCGTACCGATCCCTCAGCCCTCTATGCCCACATTCAACAAGGCGTCAACCCGGCCCTCCTGGGGGGCGGGAACGACGTGATCGCCGAGGCCATTCGGAGGAAACTCGCGGAGCTCGGGGCGGCACCATCCGAGACCGCGACCGCCGCCGCGCCCACGGCGGGACCGCCGACCGCGCCAGGGCCGATTGCTTCGGGCATGGTCTCGGGAGGCCCAGCGGGGGCGCTCGGGTTTTCTCAAGAGATGCTACAGGCCGCCTGATGCCGATTGTCGATCCCCACACCTGGGAGGTCTTGCCGTTTCGCGATCAGACGAGTTTTCTGGATTTTCTTGGCCAGCACGAACTCCAGCACCGGGAGTTTGCCACGGCGATCCGGGCCGCGGGCAAGGCGTCGTATGCGCTGCTGCCGCTGGGGGACGGCGGCGGCGACGAGTGGCACCTAGCCCATCAGCTCGTTCACCAGGGCGAGACCTCGAGCCTCGGGATCGCGTCGTCCCCGGATTTCACGAGTTATGACCTGGACGATCCGAACGATTTTTCGACCTGGGCCTTTCTCCATGCCCTTCAGCATGTGACCATCCGAAAAGAGTTGGGACTGTGAGGAGCAGATAAATGGGGTGGGGAGAGGATCTGTTGGGCTTCGCCAGTAATCTCTTCGGAGGGGGCGCCGACGTGCTCCCGGAAGAAGGGGTCCCGCTGGCCGGTCCTCCCGGCGTGTCCGCGCCGCTGACCACCGGAGCCCCCCCCGCTCCCTCTTGGTCCTCTGGACTCTCGGACTTCGCCGGCAAGCTCGGCGGGGGGTTGGCCAAGGAGTTTACTGAGACGCCCCTCAAGGCGTTCTCCCAAACGCTGGGCTTGGGTGCCACGGGGCTCGGGATCTCCAGTGGGCTGAGCACCCAGAAGCAGTTGGCGGAGCAGACCCGGACGATGCAGAAAGGCCAGAAAGCCGCCCTCTCCGCCGCCGCCCCTGCCGTGGCCGCCGGGACCGAGCAGCTCGCGGAAAGCCGGGCGGGGAAGCTGCCCGCCCCGATGGAAGCCGCCGTGGCCCAGTGGGTCCAGCAGGCCAAGGCCGACATGCGCGCGCGCTACGCCTCGATGGGGCTGGGCAACTCCTCGGACCTCCAGGGTGAGGAGGCCAAGATCGACCTGATGGCGGAATCCATGAAGGCGCAGCTCCTCCAGGGGCAGGAGGGTCTGAGTCTGCAGGCGCTTCAGACGGGCGTGAGCGCGGGCACGGGCGTGGCGCAAACGGCTGCGAATCAGCAGAATACGCTGGCGGCGCTGATCCAGTCGGCGAACCAGCAACTCGGCCGTCTTTCTGGGAGCCAGGCGTAAGCGATGCCGGACGCCCCCGATACGACCCTGCGGACGAAGGGCGTCTTCGAGGAGGGCGCGACTCCGCTCTATCAGTTCAGCACCGATCTCGGCCTCCGAGGGCCGACGACCGGGGAGCTCCTGGGCGAATCCCGGCAGATCACGGAGCGGCGGGCCGGGCGGATGGAAGAGACCGCGACCGGGCTGGAGCGGCAGTCCAAGGATGTCGCGCGGCTCCAGGAGGAGCAGGCGAAGGTCCGATCTGCTGAGCGCCCCGCCCCGTACACCGGGGGGAAGCCGCCCAGCCTGGAGGCCCGCCCGTTCCTCTCTCCTCCTCAAAGCGTCCTCGGGCAGCTTCAGAATCTCATGCTCGGCATCGGCCAGTTGGCCACGGGGATCGCGGGGACCAAGGGCAAGGGCTACGCCATCGGGGCCACGGCGGCGCTCAAGGGGGCCGTGGAGGGGTGGCAGGCCGGGGATGCTGACCGAGCCCAGCGGGCGCTGGAACAATGGAAAGTGGAGAACGACCGGCTCCTCCAGGCCCATCGGAGCGCCCGGGAACGCTACCAGGACATCCTGGAGGATCAGACGCGGACCATGCAGGACCGGCTGTCCCAGATCGAGATGACGGCGCGGATCGCGGGGGTGCAGGACCTGGCCGACGCGGCGCGGAGCGGGGACGTGGATCGGGTCCTCAAGATCGTGGAAGCGGGCAAGGACCGGGAGCTGGTCGTCACCCATGAGGCGAATCTGCTTGAACATTACCGGACGCTGCAAGAGACGGCGAGGGCTACCGCCGTCCGCCAGGAGGAAGGGCTGAGACTGCGACGGAAATCAGACGCCCGGGCTGAAGCGGCCGGGGGTCGGGCGGAACGTCGGACGAAGGTGTACGAGGAGACCTCGGGCGGGCTCATCAAACTCCAGTCGGCCGAGACCTCGCTGACCCAGAAGATCGACAACGCGGCCGTCGTGCGAGACGCCGTAGCCCTGCTGGACCAGGAAGGCATCCTGCCGAGGGGCGCGACCGTCTGGGACAAGGGCAAGGCCGCCGTGGCGCTCCAGTCGAAGCCCGGACGGGCCGACATCGCCAGGGCCGTGCAGATCGTCAACCGGCTCGGGACGCCGCTCGTCATCGGCACGGAAGTCGGGCTCGGGACGACCGGGAGCGCGCTCCGCTTGAAAGTGATCGGCGAGGCGGAAGCGGGCAATCTGATCGGCGCGCCCAAGCAGTTCTGGGATCTGTTCCTGCCGATGGCAGAGAAGAAATGGCGGGCGGACCGCGGGATCGCCCGAGAGCATCTCCGGGCGCTGGGTCGGCTCCAGGCTCCCGAAGAGATGCCCGTGTCGGCGGAGGAGTGGGGGGAGTAGATGCCGAAAGTCACGGTGCGCCCTCCCACGGGAGAGCCGATTGAGGTGGACGCGCCCGAGGGGGCCAGCCGCCAGGACATCATCCGCCTCGCCAAAGAGCAGCGAGGCCGGCCGCCCGCTGCGACCCCGGAGCCGACCCCCGCGGCCGCGGGTCCCGACATTGTGGGGCGGGTCAAGCAATTTCTCACCAAAGAACCGCCCCTGGGCGCCCGCACGATGTTCGGCGAGACGGATCTCCCGGGCCGGGTCGTCCGCTCCGTCGGCGATCTCTTCCTGCCGGGCTCGAAATCCGAGGCGGCGGCGTTCGCGGCCACGCTACCGTTTGGGGGTGGCATGGTGACGGGCCCGCTCAAGCGGATCGCGGCGGGCGCCACGGCGGGTACGGGAGTTGAGGCGTTGCAACGGGGCGAGTTCTCGTGGAGCGACCTGTATCGGTTCGCGGCGAGTCAAGGGCTGGGCGAGGTCTTGCCGGCGTGGCTCCGGTTCGGGCTCACGCAGCGCGCGGGGCAACCGCTCGTGCGGAAGGCCGAAGAGTTGGCGGCCCGGGAAGCGGCGGCTTACAAAGAGGCGGTCCCGAAGTATCGGCAGGCGGAGGCTGGCAAGATCCGGGAGGCGCGGGCACAGTATCAGGAGCGGACGACCGCTGCCAAGCGGACCCAGGAGCAGCAGGAGGCCGCCATCAAGCGGAGCCAGGAAAACGTGGAGCAGGCGCGAGCGAGTCAATTCAAAGCGGAGACCGAACGAGCGAAGGCCGGTCACGCGCACGCCATGCGGGAGTACGACGAGTCCGGCGCCAAGATCATCACGGACTCCTTCAAGGAACACGTCCCCTCATGGGGGGAGTTCCCCTCGACGGAAGCCGGTCTCGTCGATATGGTCTATGGGCGGGGGCCTGCGCGCGTCTCCGCGATGTATGATGGCGTGATGCAGGAAGTGGCCCGACAAGGCCGTGGAGTCACCGTCGAGATTCCGCTCACGGATGCCCACGCCTTGAAGCTCCGCGGGTACGATGTGATCGACAAGGGGCGAGGGCAGGAAGTGGCCCGGGTCCAGGCGGATCAGTTGGCGGCGGCCGTCGTGGGGAAGTGGAAGGACATGCCCGGGGTGTATCGGCGAGCAGCCAACGCCGTGGATGCCGTGACGCTCGATCCCCAGTGGGCCCCCGCGCGTGCGGAATACAAAGCCGCCCAAAGCCTGATCCAGTTCGCCGACAAGTCGCAAATGCTCAAAGGTCGGAAGTTCAATCCAGAGGCGGCGGAGGCGGGATTCACGATGCTGAAAAAGGTGGACGAACTCCGACGGCGCGGGATGGGCAGCGCAGTCGAGGGGCCGATCGCCGAAGCCACGCAGCGTCCCCGTCCCGAACTCCGCCTGCCCGCTGAGCCGACCCCACTTCCTGCCGAGAGTGCCTTCATGGCGTCGAAGCTCCCCGTGCGACCCTTTGAGGCATTCCGACGCCCGCCCGCAGGGGCGCCCCCGACACCGCCAGCTGGCCGCGTGCTGCCTCCAGGCGTCACGACGCGCAAGCTCCCGCAGATGAGCTTCTGGGAGGGCGCCGCGGTCGCCGAGCTCCCGTTTCTCATCGAAGCGATGGCCACTGGCCGCACCTCGCATCTTTACGTGCCGTGGGCCGTGGGCGGACTCCTGGCGCATGGGATAAGTGGGCGGGAACTCGTGACGGGGGCCCCGCTCTCGCCGGCCGGGAAATTTGCCACGCGCGTTCTCCCTTCGACGATGGGGCAGGAAGCCCGGCGCGAGGTCTTTCCGTGAACCCGGAGACTCGACCCCGCAACCTGACGGTCGTCCTCGGGGAGAAGCTGGCGGAGCGGGCCAGGAAGCCGCTGGACGATCTCGTGGAGGAGGAATTGAAGACGCTGATCCTGACCGCGGGCGATCCGAAGGAGAAGGTCCAGCTCCTCAACGCGGCGATCAAGTTCCTCGCCGTGAAGCATCGCATCGGGCCGCTCTGGGGTGCGGAGCTGGAGGCCGCCGAGTGAAGTGGCTCGTGGGGCTGGTGGTGGTCACGCTCGGCCTCTCCTCCGCCTGCGCCTCGGCCCAAGGGCCGGGTCCACCGTCCACGCCCGATGTGCAGCAGCAGCGTATCCTGGATCTCAAGGACTATCGAGAGTGGCTCGAAGGACAGCTGGCCCTGGCCAAGGCGCTCCTGAACGACGCGCGCCGGGTCTTGGCGCACAAGGAGGCCGATCTTGCCGCGTGCCGGAAGGAAGACTCGAAGTAGGCGGTGCGGACTCTGCCAGAAACCTGGCCACCGGAAGGAGACCTGCGCCATGCGGGAGCTCTTCCCTCCCGATGGCCCCCGCGTCTCGACGGGCCAGCAGACGCGATCGGAACGGGCGCTCGTGCGTTCGATGTTGACGGTCTGCCACGTCTGCCGCGTCCACGGCCCAACGGCGCGGCTGGAGGATCACCTGGCGATGGATCACGGGATGGTCCAGCGCCCCGTCGTCTGGGCGGAGAGCGCATGAACATCACCTACATCCCCGAAATCTCCCTGGGGGCAATCCTCCAGCTCGGGGGGATCCTCCTCACGCTGGTGATCGTCTATACGCAGGTCATCGTCAAGCTCTCGCGCATGGAGACGAAGGTGGACGCGCTCTGGCAGTGGTTTCTCAAGAACGGGCAGCCATGACGCTGAAAGACCAGTTGATCCGGGATGAGGGGTTCAAGGGGAAGCCTTATCCCGACACGACGGGGCATCTCACGATCGGGTTCGGGCGGAACCTCACGGACGGGGGGATCACCCTGGCCGAAGCGGAGTTCCTTCTTGATAACGACATCTCGCGCCACACCGCCGACGTGCTGGCGCTCTTCCCCTGGATGCTACGGATGGACGACGTGCGGCGAGAGGCGCTCATCAACATGGCCTTCAACGAGGGGGCGCACGGGCTCTTGAAGTCCCCGAAGATGCTCCGAGCGGCGGAGGCGGGCGACTGGGCGCTGGCGGCGGTCGAACTCCTTAACGGGCCCTATCACCTTCAAGTGGGCGACCGGGCGTATCGCCTGTCGCGCCAGCTGGAGACAGGAGCGCGCGTATGAACCAGACGACGAAAATGGTCCTGTCCTGTGTCGGCGTCTTCATCGGGGGGACCGGGGGGTATTGGCAACTGCACGGCGACCCCGGCGTGCTCGTGAACACCGTGTCGTTCTGGATAGGCTTCATCATGGCTGGGCTCGTTCCACTCGGGGCCTACTTTGTCGGCCTCGTGTCCAAAGCGCCGTGGGAAGGGAACACTCCAGCAGCAGGAGGTAAACCATGAAGCGTCTTCTTCTCGGCATCCTCGCGCTCTCGCTGCTCACCGGCTGCGCCGCCGTCTCCGTGGATCTGCAGGCCGCGTCCAAGCGGCTGCACGCCGCCCAAGCGGCGGGGCTCCTCGGGCCGAACGATCCCGCGATCGCGTGCGTCGATTACCTGGCGGGGGCCGTGGCGTCTACGAGTGCGATGGCCTCCCTGCTGAGCGGGCCCTTCGCGGGCGTCATCGACCTGGGGGCGGATGCGTACATTCTCGACGCGATGACCCAGGCCGGGGGCTCCTCGGACGCGATGGACCAGAAGTGCGGCCCCGTCGCCGTCAAGCTCTTGAAGAACGGGGCGCGACGACTCCCGGGGCTATGAGCCCGCACCTCTAATATGAAGGTCCAGACGATCCTCTGCCGCTGCGGCCGCTGGTTCCGTCGCGCGGTGAAGGCGAGGGGCCGACCCCGGTTGCGCTGCCCGAGGTGTCGGCCATGAGCGTCGTCATCCTCGTCCACGGGACCTGGGGAAGAAGTCACCCCTGGCACCATCCGGGCGGCCTCGTGACCGAGGAGCTCCAGGCCCTCGGGCATGAAGTCCTGGACTTCAAGTGGTCTGGAGTCTTGGCGGGAGTCCCGACGACGCTGCCCGGCGATCCATCAGCGGCCTCGGTCGGGGGCGACCAGGGGGACCTCCTGCCGTGGCTCGACGCGGGGGAAAAGCTCCTTCTCTTTTGCGAACTCCATCATGAGGAGCGCCCGTGCGTGGTCTCCCATAGTCATGGGCTCCAGGTCGCCGCGTTCGCCTGCTGGGCCGGTGCCGCGTTCGACGTGGCGCTGTCGATCTCCGGCCCCATCCGGCGGGACATGCAGCGGACGCGTCGGTATGCCCAGGCTCGGATCGGACGCTGGGTGCAGTACGCCGACCCCAGCACCGATTGGACGATCACGGAAGGGGAGCTGTTCGATGGCGCGGTGGGGGACCTCGTGGAACTGCCCGAGGGCACGACGATCCTCACGCCAGGGGCAGGACACTCAGGGTTGCTGAACGACCCGCGGCTTCGGCAGCGGTACACGCCCTGGGACGCCTTGGCGCGCTGATGCCCTGGACACCCTGCACCCGCCCCTGTCCCCACTGCCACCGGGTCCTGGTCAAGCGGAAGCCCCGGGATCGGTTCTTCTGTCAGACCTGCGGGTGGCGGGAGACGGACCCCTTACCGCCGGGCGGGGCCTCGGCGCGCCTTTTCTTCCTGAATCTCTAAGATCCGCTCTGACCGCTTCGCCGCCGCCTCTTCGAGTTTCCGTGCCTTCGCGCGAAGCACATCCACCATCGGGGGGTCCTTCAGTTCCACGTAGGTGGGCTTGTCGATGGCCCCCACCTTCAGCATCTCCAAGGCGTCCTGCTTGATCGCCGCCGCGTAGAGCGGGGAGGCCGAATGGGCGGCCACCAGCGCCACGAGGTCTCGGGGGAGCTGGCTCAGGAGAAACCGTTTCCCGTCAGGCATCATGAGCGGCGCGTCGTGGAGTTCCCGGTGGAGCCGCATGACGAGCGTCGCCACCTCGGAGGTGGCATACTCCACGCGCATCGCGTGTTCCCGGATGCGGGCCGAGGCCAGCGTAGCGAGGACCCCCACCTGGTTCCCCGCGCGGATGCCGGGCTCCCCTTGACCTTGGAGGAGGATGGGCAGCCCCCCCTGGTCGGCGAACATCTTGTCAATCGCGTCCACCTCGCCGAAGGCTTCCGGCGGCATCTGGGGCGTGAGGCGGTTCACCGAGGGGTTCGGGAGGGAGGTGGCGAGGGTCCCCCCGGGGGTGCGGAGCCGCTTGGCCCGCTCGTCCGAGAGGCCCCCGAAGCCGCCGAGCACGATGGGCGGGTCGAGCTGGAGTTCCAGAAGCCGGTCGATCTGGTCCATGCGCCGCTCGCGCCATTCTTGGAGCGAAGACAGGCTATCGACTTCGCTCATCCCCCAGACGTAATCTGGGCTCTGGCCGAGCGTCAGCGCCACGAAGGGGTCGCTCCCAGCGAGGAGCCGCGATCGGCGATCCCAGAGGACCTGGCCGACCTGCCCCGAGGGGGCCAGACAGGTGACGATCCGCCAATCCTGAATCCGGTCGTCCATCACCCACAACTCGGCGCATTCGACCCGTGGCGTCTCCGGCCGGCCGGAGGGTTGGAGCATCGGCGGGGTGATGTTGCCGATGAGGTTCGGGCTGGTGCTGGTCATAATCACCCGTTCGAGCGTCGGGATCAAGGGCTCGTCGCCCCCGCCCCCCAAGACCGCGTGACTCTCCGCCAGCCCCACGAGCTCCTTCTCCTGCGGATGTCCGGCCACGAGCCGGCGGATCTGGGGCAGGGTGAGCCAGAAGAAATGCACCTTGGCTTCCTGGCGGTCAAAGCGCCGGTCGGGCTCCAGCACCCCCACATCCGCGGGATCGGGGACAAGGCTCACCATCGCGTGGCCGTGGGCGGCAATCACCTTCCAGACCACGGTCGGATAGACGTGCCCCCATTCGACCCCGAGACCCACTTCCAGGCCCGCTCGCGAGTCGTGCCACGTGCGGTGCAATTCATCCCGCGCCGTTTCGAGTTCCGCGGCGAACTGATCTCCGTACTCAGGGGGTAGGACCAGCCCGAATCGGACGGATTCACTCTGGTAGAGATACGCCGAGGACTGCCGGACGTGGGCGCGGAGCTTATTGTAGCGGGCGCGGGATTGGGTTGGGGTGCCCCGGAGATACCAGGCCCGGAGTTCCTGGTGGTACGCCCGGCGCTCTTCTCGATCGCTGGCGCATTGGCGCACCACTTCGATCACGGCTTCTCGGCGAAGGCGAGGCTCCTGGGGGAGTCTCATCCGGTCGCCTCCGCTACGGACCCTTCATGGGACGTAAAGTTTTTCAAACGGCATCGGCAGTGGCCGAGGGCGATCAAGGCCGATGGGAACATCGAAGGACCTCGCGCATCGTCAAACCGGAGCCGACCACGGAAGAAGAAAAATGCGACTTTCGCGTTGGCAGCTCGCTGAAACCACGATGTATCTGTTCTCGCGGCAACCAGCGCGATCCCGTCTCCGTGCAGCAGCAAGCGGTCAACCCATTTGCCGGTCCAGGGTCCATAGGGCGGATTGATAAAGACGCATCCCTCCCACGGCATCATCAGCCCATCCCCATCCACTCCTCCGCTCGGGTCCATCGTGAAGCTGCCCAGACGCTCTAATAGCCAGCGAGGCGTCTTCCAATCATCACGGAGTCCTCGATGCGGGCGCTCGACCAATCGGGCCATTTATCCGCTGTCTCGTCCCACGACCGTCGTGGGGATGCCGCCCTTGGAGAGGATCTTCACGATGCTGGAGGGACTGACGGGCTCGCCATGCTGGCGGAGATCCTGTCTGAGCGTTCGGCCGATCTCCATCTCGCTCATGGGCTTGGCCCGCCCCGCCTCTCCCAACCCTGTGGTGTCTCCCGCGTTGAGGGCGAAGGTCCGCATGTCCTTGGGTGGGCGGCGCCCGTCGGCTTCGTCCATCCCGGGCTGGAGGAGCGCCGTGGACCGCTGGAGATGGCTCGACGACGTGAGGCGCGGATCGCTCTCCGGCGAGCGGCCGCGGAGCACCCCCACGGCATTGAAGAGGCGCTTGATCCGTTTCGAGCCGCAGACGGGACAATGGGTGGCTCCGACCGGGAGTTCGTACATCGGGGCCTCACCCTCGGGGGTCTGGCACTTCTGGGAGGTACACACAAAGTCAGCCCGTGGAGCCATCGGCCTGAGTATAGCCCACCAAGACTTTGAATGTCTCCTCCGTCATCACCACGAGGATCGGGCTCTTGACCCCCTTCCCCCGTCGCACCTTCACCCCCACGATCCCGAGTTTCCCCCTCTTGGCGGCCTCGGCGTGGATGGTCTCCGCCAGAGAGGTGATCTCCTCCAGGCTCATCTTCTTGACCAGCTTGGCCTGGGCGAAGAAGCGACAGTCGGGATGTCGTGGATCAGGGCCACAATCGACCGTGTATCCGCTGTTGGCAGGGTAGCGGCCTCCTCCGATCAGCTCCGCCAGGGCTCGTTCCAGCTGTTTCCACGCCGCATCAGGCATGGGGCCGCTCCAAACTCCACCGTCGAATCGCGCTCAACAGCATGTGGTCGGGGCCGTGAGGATCTCGGCGGCGGGGTCGCGCTCGGCGCTCCCGACGACCTGGAGAGTGAGGCCGCCCGTTGTGCCGCCGCCGAGTCTTGATTATCGCCGCCATCCCAACCGTCTCAACTCTGCCTCGATCACGCCCGGGTCTTCCCCCGTGCGGAGCCGCGTCATCACAGGCCGGAGAAGACTCCGCAACCGCTGGAGCCGCCCGAGCGCCCCATCCATCCGCATCATCCTCCGCTCCAGCCGAGAGAGCAACCGCACCCGGCGGGCCTGGGCGTCCTGGGGATCACGGAGAGCCGAGTCATGGCGTATCCGAGAGGAACCGATCCAGCACGCTCCCTTGGACGCCGTTCTTATTATCATAGAACCGCCGGATCTGCCAGACCATGTGCTCCACCTCGTCCTCCCCAGGGAGGCCGTTCATCACCAGGAACTGATGGCCCGGGAGCGTGATGATCTCCTTGGCCTGGGCCTCCGCCATCGGGAAGTCGCCGACCTTGTACCCCAACTCCGCGGCGGCCGGCTGCAAATGGAGCGGGATCGGGTAATGCACCTTGGCCTCGATCCCGTGGGTCGTCAGGTACTTCAGGAGCGCGTCCCGCCGCTCGGCCCGCACCATGTAGAGCTGGAAGGAATGGCGCCGGTTCGGGGGCCGGGGCGGCACCGTGATCTGTGGGATGTGCGCCAGCTCCTGATCGAGCCACCGGGCAATCTCGATCCGTCGGTCCACCCACTCGTCCAGGTGGTCGAGCTCGTGAGTCGCCACCACCGCCTGCACCGCCTGGAGGCGCTGGTTCACTCCCCAGAAGGCGATCTCGTCCCGATTCTTCATGCCGTGGTTGCGATAGGTTCGGAGCCAGGCCCCCGCCCGGTCGTCGTTCGTCACCACGGCCCCGCCGTCCCCCCAGACGTTCAAGGGCTTCAGGGGATGGAGGCTGAACGCCGCCGCATCGCCGAACGCCCCCGCCGAGCGCCCATCGTAGCTGGCCCCCAGCGCGGGGCAGGCGTCCTCGATTACCAGGAGGCGGTGCTGCCTCGCAATCTCCATGATCGCGGGCATATTCGGCGGGAACCCCCGCCAGTAGACGGGCATCAGGGCCTTCGTGCGCGGCGTGATGGCGGCTTCGATCTTGGTCTCGTCCATCGCGTAGCAGGCGTCCACGTCCACGAAGCGCGGCGTGGCCCCGGCCGCGACGATGGCGCCCACCGTCGCGTAGAAGGTATTGACCTGGGTGATGACCTCATCTCCTCGCCCGACGCCGAACGCCTTCAGCCCGAGGATGAGGGCGTCCGTCCCGCAGTTGGTCCCGATGACGTGCTTGACCCCGACCTTCTCGCCGAGGCGCCGCTCGAACTCCAGCACCGCGGGGCCGAGGGTGAACTCCCCCGTCTTGACGAGGGCGCGGAGCTTTTCCAGGATCGCATCGGTCTCCGCATCGGTGAACTGCCGGTCGAGGTAGTTGTAGGGGACTTTCATGGGCACCTCCACTGATAGAGCAGCAGGGAAAAGGGATACACGCCCCGCGGGATGCGAAGCCAGGGCCACGCAAAGACAGGCGGGAGCATCACCCGCCAGGAAACGCGGAAGGTCGTCACGTCAAGGGTCGCCCCCGGGATCTCCTCAGCGACGAGCCGGGTGAGCGCCCGCCGTGTCCAGAAGAACATCGGCCAGGGCCGCACCGCCCACAGGGCCCGCTGGACGACCACCATCGGCCACCAGGGGGTGACCTCGACCACCAGGAGGTGCCCCCCGGGCCGCAGGACACGCCGGAACTCTCGGAGGGAGGCTTCGACCCGAGCGAGCGTCTCCCAGACGGACGCCCCGACGATGTGATGCAGCGAGTAGAAGCAGACGACGGCATCGACCGAGGCCGCCTCCAGGGGGATGCGCGTGGCCGAGCCATGAAGGCGACGATCGAGCCTGTGGTTATACCGGAGGGCTTCCTGTGATGGGTCGAGGCCGATCACCCGCTGGCCGGGCCAAGGAGGGTAGAGCAAGCGCGGGCCGCACCCGACATCAAGCACCACCCCTGACCGTTCCAGCCGCTGGCGCACCGCCCAGGACTGCTGGGCGTAGAATGTCTGGAAGGCCCCCGGATCAGCGGCGTTGTGGAGGAGGAGCGGGACTTGGGCGTCACCACACGTCATCAGGTGTTGTTCTCCCAGGAATGGCCCGGAGGCGGCAGGGGGGGCTTCGGGCGAGGGGGCACGACCGCCCAGAAGAAGACCACCAGCCCCAGCCCGAGGAGTGCGAGGCACCACATCATGTCGGTCATCCCTGTATCCGTTGGGGCTCGTCCGCCGGCGTCTCAGACGGCGCCGGGGCGGGCGGGATCTCTTCGTACCCCGCGCGCTTGAACTGCTCCACGCACTTCTGGTATTCGGCCACCTCGAAGACATTGATCAGCAGGGCGATCCCGGCCATGACCCCCCCCGCGATCCCCGTGCCGCCCCCGAGCGCCCACCCGGATTGGCACGTCATCGTCTGCCCGCTCTGCGGGTGCGAGAGCGTCGTCGAGCACCCAACGAGGCCGACCATCACGAGGAGAAGACCCACATGCCGCGTGTTCATGGTTACCCTCCGGGCATCCGCGTTCGCATGCCGTAGACGGTCGGCTCGGGTTCCTCGGGCACTTGAACCTGGCGGAGGAAGGTCATCACGTTCCGCTCCAGCGCATCCCGGGGGGCCAAGCGGGGCGGCTCCAGGGGCGCGATCACGTCCTCGATCTCGGGGATCACCGTTTCCGTCCAGCACTCCACGGCCAGGGCCGCCGAGATGGCCAGGTCGTCATGCGCCACGCCCCCAGCTTCCACCCGGTCGTCGTCGCGCCGGAGGGCGGCCAATTCTTCCACGAGGGCGCGGCTTCGCACCACGAGCGCGCCACGCTCGGCGGCGTCCCGGAGTTTCTCCATCATGGCGGGGCGCGTCTGAGGCGAGGTCTTCCACTCACGGGAGTACTGGCCCGAGAGCGTGTCGGCCCGTTTCCAGAGATAGTGCTGGATCGCCCCCACCACCTCCTGGAGCGCCCCCAGTCGTTTCGTAAGCCCGAACCCGTAGTTGCCCATCCGATCCAATTCCTGGAGGACCGCGATCCCCGGCCCGTTGACCTCCAAGATGAAGTAGCGCGGGTAGACGCCAGCCAGGTGGGCCAGCACCCACGCGAACTGATACATCGCGCCCAACGGTGTCAGGTATTCGGCCACCTGGACCACCTGGTCGGGATGGCAGCGCCAGACCGTGGCGGCGAAGCGGTCGGCCTCGGCCGAAGAGCCATAGGCGGGGTCACCCGCCACGAGATAGACCGCGCCGGGGATCGGGTCTTCCCAGACCGTGAGCGTGGCGGCTTCGGCGGGCACCCGGACCAGCGCATCATCCTTGGCGTCAAACGCGGCGCCCCACTCGTAGCGGTAGGTATCCGCTCGGGGGGCCCGCTGGAGCGTGGTGCGGAGCCGCAGGCAGGTGGTGGGCGAGAGGAATTGGGAACCGCCGGCTTGGAACGCTTGCTCGGGCACCCAGGGGAACTCCTGGAGCATCGTGGCCTGGTTGCCGTTGATGCCCTTGCCCTCCGAGAGCGTGAACCGCCACCAGGCGAGCTGCTCCCGCTGGACGTTCACCTCGTAGCGTTTCTTGACTTCCTCGCACCACTCGCGCTCATCGGGGGTCAGCCGCGGGGCTCCGTAGGCGGCCCAGAGCGTTTTCTGGTCCCGAATGAGCCGATAATCAGCCCGCCGCCACCACGCGACGAAGATTTGTCGAGACGTGAGGGCATGGGCGGCCTGCTCCCACATCTGGTACAGGAGCCCGTACCCCTGGCCGGTCCCCACCCACACATAGAGGCGGTAGGGGTGCGTCTGGGCGAGCGCGGCGGTGAGTGCCGCCACGCCCTCGGGATCGCGCCAGGAGTCGAGTTCTTCCCCGTGGATGTAGTTGACACCGCGGGAGCGCCCAAGTTGCCCCTCGCGCTGCTTGTTGGCGAAGGCCCACATGAGCCGGGACCCGTGCCACGTCTCCTGGTCCTGCCAGGCGAGTTCCAGGCGGTTATTGACCCGCCAGGGACCCCGGCTCCATTTCGGAGGGAGCCCGAGGTACATCTGGCTCAGGAGGTCCCGGTGGAGCTCCTTATTGGAGTCGTCATCGGCGATGTACATCCCCTGGATGCCCGAGAAGGTCATCAGCCAGTAGAGGTCCAGCGCCCAGAGGAGCGTGGACAGCCCGAGCTGCCGCCCCTTCAAGAGCACGACATCGTGAATGTCGTCGGAGAGCGCCGCGAAGATGGCTTCGAGGGCATACCGCTGGGTGGCCCAGAGGCTCAGCCGGACCCGCCCCTGCTCCTTGGAGGGGATCGGCATGGCCTCGCACAATCGGAGGAAGCGGGCGAGGTGGCCGCGCCAGGGCGCCCGGATCTCGGGGAAGTAGAGCGGGGTATAGGGAGCGTTCGTCATGGCGTCAAGAGCTTCCGGGCGGCCGCGACGGTGAGCTGCTGGCTCTGGAGCCAGGATAAAGTGCCCTCCGTACGCCGCTCCTTCTGAGAAAAGCGTGCGCGTTGCCGATGCGATGCCGCTGTGCGTCGCCAGGTGACGGGCCACGCCAATGGGAACCGCTGATCAGTCATCCCCGCACCGCAAACTTATCCGGGGCCGTGACGATGGCGCACTCAAACCGTCCCTGGCCCAGTGGGCGAATCACGAGGCGTCCTCGCTTGTAGGGCCAGTCCGTCCGGTCGTGGTGATCCCGGCAGATCGCCAGCACATTGTCCAGGGTGTCGCTTCCCCCCTGGCTCCGCTTGATGACGTGGTGGGAGTCCTCGATCCGCCGGATACAGCGCAGCCCCACCAGGACCACTTCGCAGCGGCCATCGGCCCGCTGGGATACCTCGGATTGCACGGCCCGAGGCAGCGCACGGCGGGATCTGGCCCGGAGCGGGGCGTAGGTGCGGAGACGACCGCTCATCCCCCCTCCGTCCCCGCCTGTACCATTTTCCCGTGTTGCTTACAGAAAAGTGCATTAGGCCCGTGTCCGGGCTTTCGTACACATTGGTAGTGAATCCCTATGTGGGGAAAAACTTCGTAGGCACAGCGAAAAGAGAGCCAGGGACGGCCGTTTGGCTCTCCTGCCCATTGACCATAGCGAAGTAGAGGATAATTGCGTTTCATTTCCCCTCCCCCGGCAGCGCGGCGAGGGCGATATCAATATCCTTGGAATGAAAGACGAAGTGAGTGGAACACCACAAGACCTCTCGCCCTAGTGAACAGGTATGCCTTTCCATCGCTTCCGCCAGCGCGCGGTAGGGGGCGAGGAGTTCTTCGCGCTCCTCTTTACAAACATGACGATGGAGGGAAAAGTCCGTTCGGATTGACTCGCGCTCGGCCTCCACCTCCCGCAACCTGCGAACGCCAGAATCATGTACGTCCTGCAACCGCCCCACCTCCGCCTCCAGCGCGGCGATCTGCGCGGCCTTGGCGGCGACTCTCCTGGCATCTTTCTGCCTATGGAAATCACAGCACCAAGTCGCATACTCTAGGTGATTTTGGGTTTGGGATTGATATAGGTCACTCATCACTCATCCCTCCTGTTTGCTAAGTGGAGTAGTCACTCATCCCCTCCGGGCGCGGCTCGCCAAGCATGTAGCAAAGGAGCGTCGGCCCGATAAGATCACCGGCGCTATCCCCGTATTCCGCGATCCAGACATCGGTGTGTTCGTCCATCGTGAACTCGCCCCCCCTGTAGCCCATATACGTACTCCCCAATGCCTCGCGGGCGTAGGCGAGCATGGAGGCAACCGTGACGTTCTGAGCAGGACGAAATGCCACTTGGTCGTAGTAGCCCCGATAAGAACCAGGTTTGGAAAAACCGAACGGAACTACTCGACGAGGGTCTGCTTTTTCCAGCGCCTTAACTAGTTCCCCAAGTGTCATTGTATTTTCCTCCGGGCGCGAAGGGTCTGGATCAACTGTTTCCCAATAAACTCCGTGTAGGCGGGGGGGATGGCCTGACGAGCCTCGGCACGCGAGCCCATCCATGACACATCCAACGCCGTGATCATCTCTGCTGGCTTCGCCTCGCCCCTACCGTGACCTGAACCACTGACTATGACGGGTCGCCCGATATGGACGCATTGAGGGACGAGTTTGTAGATGCTCGGCGCCTCGAACCACCGATGGCGCCAGACGCGAAGACCGAACATCGTTCCACAGAGGAGCAGCGGGCTCTTGAGTAGTCGCCTCGCCCCATCGACGTTCTCGATGACATAGGGCGCGCCAACGACCAGACACGCCTCACGGGTCGGGGCTATCAGATCCGGATGCGTGCCACGCGAATACAGCGGCGTAGCCTCGCTCCATCTCTGACACGGCGGGCTCGCGTGGATCGCGTCGAACTCGTGGCCGTGAGCGGCGACGTACTCCAGCGCATCGCCCTGGACGAACGTGAAGGGATACCGGGGCATCGGCTTGATGTCCACGCCGACGATCTCGTCGAAGCCCGCTCGGGAATAGCCCATCGCGGCACCACCAGCTCCGCAAAAGAGGTCAAGGAGTTTCATGTCCGGGCGCGGATGGCGGCGGCGACTCTTTGCTGCACACGCTCCAGCACCAGTTCCGCGTTCGGTGAATCGCCGATGCTCGTGTTAACGATTGCGTAGAACACTGCTTGGTCTATCTCCACCCGCGCCTGGGCGACCTGCTCGGCGGCGTATTTATTCGCGCATCTCACGCACATTGTGTCGGGGTCAGCGTAGGAACGATGGGATTTTTGATAGCATTCCTGCGTCCAATCCAATGCCGAGCGCGGCGGGGTCATCGGGGTCTCACCAGAAGATCATAGAACGTGCGAAGAGTGCCCTCGTGAATCTTCCATCGTTGGCCTGGTCGAATCGTCGTCTTAGGCATCCGGCTCCTCCAGGCGGGTCTCTTCCATCGCCCATCCGAGGACCGTAGGGGCGACCGGCAAGACCACGGCACAGCCGTGCCGGTAGGCGTCCCGAAGGCCCACGGTGTATTGATCGGGTTCCCCATCCTGCCACCGCATGAGGCGAGTAAAGAGGATCGTCAGGGCGGCCCAGGCGGCCCAGGCGGCCCAGGCGGCCCAGGCGTCCCCGGCGGCCCTGGCGGCCCAGGCGTCCCCGGCGTCCCTGGCGGCCCCGACGGCCCCGGCGTCCCTG
>CAYRZF010000012.1:0-31331 GCA_964428805.1 uncultured bacterium
TCGTCCAGTCAGGCATCACGCGCGTCCTTGCCAGTGACGGCAGACGGGGCGGAGACCGCACGGCCCGCAGACGACGGGGTGACGGCGGTCTCGGCAGTCCCCGGACATCCGCTTGTGACAGAGGGCGAAGTCGTACTTGACCGGGTCCTCGGGGTCCAGGCGCCTGAGGCGCTGCGTGATCTCCATCGACATCCGCCACGTGCGGCTCTTGCGCCTCGTGAGCCCGACGGCGCGAGACATGTTCTCCACGTGGGTATCCACGGGAATGAGAAGCTTGGCGGGAGAGACTTCACGCCAGAGGCCGAAGTCAGGGGGCTCGCGTCTCACCATCCAGCGGAGAAAAAGGTGCAGGCGTTTGCACGGACCTCCTTTCGAGGGGAGAGGGAAGAGATGGCGATAACCCCGCGAGAGCCGCCCCCGGGGAAAGATCGCGCTCAGGTCCTGGGTCAGAAATCCTTGGACGAAGCGCTCGAGCGCCGGGCCCACGTCTGGATCGGCGTCAGAGTAACCGGAGACAAAATACTGGCGAAGGGAGCCGTGACGGAGGAGGAGTCGCTGGGACGCCAGGCAGAAGGCCGCCAGGTCGCGGGGGCGATTGAACCGGTAGTGAAATCCCTCGAAGCCGTGGCCGTCCTTTTCGGGATCGAACCCCAGGATGAACCGGTGGGGCGAGGGACCCATCCGGGTGAGGGCCCAATCCACCCAGGGGCCAAAGAGGTCAACGCGGCCGTAGGCCAAGCTCGCCGTCAGGAGGGCCACCACCTCGCGATCGGCGGGGTCGGGATAGCGGAGGGGGAACCGGATGGCGTCCCTGTCGATGCGAGCTGCCCAGTCAAATTCCCGATAGAGCCGTTCGAGCGCAGCTCGGAGTCGCACGACAGACGCCATCGGCTCGCCTCTAATTTTCCATCATAGCACGGAGCGACAGCTCGACGGCGCTACCCTCAGGGCCGGGACGTGAGCTCCCGCTGGTGGTCCTCCAGGTGCCGTCGCGCGATCGATTCATTCGACGGGTCGAGCCACTTGACCTGTCCCAGGCGCGAGAGCGCGGACCTGAGATGCGCGATGTCCACTTCCCCCTGCTCATTGTGGTGCGGAAGGTGGCGCACTCGCTTTCCATCTTCGGCGATTTCGACCACTGCGAAGGCTGAATCGGGCAGCTGCTCGATCCTCGCCCGTTTCCACTCTTCGGCTAAGACGGGCGTCGCTGCGACGAGAGTGAGGAGCACGAAGACAGGAACGTTGGCCCGCATGGCTGTTACCTCCCCTCCAGTATGGCGAAGGCGCAGCGGGGCGCAACGTCCAAAAGGGGGTACGCTTTGGGCCTGACTAGCTCCAGGAAGCGACCGCGGCGCGGCGCGTGGGGTACACGGCCATCTCCTCGATCAAGCGGGTCATCTCGAAGATCCCACGCACCTCCGCGCGCAGGGCGCAGAGCCGGAGATCGCCACCGGCCTGGCGTACCCGCTTCATGGCGCTCACCAGCTCGCCCAGGCCCGCGCTGTCAATGTACGGGACGCCGTCAAGGTCCACAACGAGGCTGGTCTTTCCCGTGTCGATGAGCTCTTTGAGCGCTTGCTTCATGTGTGCCGCCGCGGCCGCATCCAGGTCACCCTTGGGGACGACTACCGTCACCTGACTCGACTGCGTGACCTCGATGTCCACTCCTGGCTCCTCCAGTCCCTCGCGGTAGCCGTCGCGTCGGACCGCCCATCCCGCCGCGCGTCGCCGCGGCCCGAAGGGGTATTGTATCGCCCTGGGGAGAAAACTAGGGGTGGGCCTCCAGGTAGCGCTCCGCCTCCAGGGCGGCCATGCAACCGGTCCCGGCGGCGGTGACGGCCTGGCGGTAGATGTGGTCCTGCACGTCGCCCGCGGCAAAGACGCCTGGCACTGAGGTCTGGGTCGTTCCGGGGACGACCTTGATGTACTCGTTGGGGAGGAGCTCGATCTGCCCCTTGAAGAGCTGCGTGTTGGGCTGGTGCCCGATGGCGATGAAGAGCCCATCCACCGGCCGCTCGGTGAGCTCGCCGCTCTTGAGGTTCTTCAGGCGGACTCCCGTGACCATCCCCTTCGACACGTCCAGCACCTCCTCCACCGCTGAGCTCCAGATGAACTCGACCTTGGGGTTCTTGAAGGCGCGCTCTTGCATGATCTTGGAGGCACGGAGGGTGTCCCGGCGGTGGACCACTTCCACCTTCCTGCCGAGTCGCGCGAGATAGAGCGCCTCTTCCATGGCGGAGTCCCCCCCCCCTGCGACCATGATGTTCTTATCCTTGAAGAAGAAGCCGTCGCAGGTGGCACAGGTGGAGACGCCGCGACCCATCAGCTTCTTCTCTGATTCGAGGCCCAGGAGCTTCGACGAGGCGCCGGTAGCGATAATCACGGACAGGGCCTCGTAGGTCTCGGCTCCGGCGGTCACGCGGAACGGCCGCGCTCGGAAATCCACGGCCGTCACGTCCTCGCCGATGATCTCGGTGTCGAAGCGCTCGGCCTGCTTGCGGAAGATCTCCATAAGCGGAGGCCCATCGACCCCGTCCACGAAACCCGGGTAGTTTTCCACCAGGGTGGTCAGCATGAGCTGCCCTCCCCACTGGGTCCCGATGAACATGAGCGGGGAGAGATTCGCCCGCGCGGCGTAGATGGCCGCCGTGAAGGCGGCCGGTCCCGATCCGATAATGATGACTTTCCGCGGGATTGGCATTGAGTTGGCGGCCCCCCGGGTCGTGGTTTCTATTCTATTAGATGCCAGGGGGATTCGGAAGGTTACCCGTCGCGTCCCCCGGGTGCCAGGATCCGGCCGAGCTCGGCGAGGGCCTTGACCTCGAAGTCCGGCGCTGGAATCCCTGGCGGAACCGACTCCCCATTCGGGTTGACCCACGCCGCGGCCATGCCCACCGCCTTTGCCCCCAGGACGTCAATGTCGGCCCGATCCCCAACAAACAGCGCGTCTCGGGGGGCGATGCCCAATCGACCGAGAGCGGCCTCGAAGATGGCCGCCTTGGGCTTGCGCCACCCGACGTCGGCCGAAACGACCACGGCCTCGAAGAGGTCGGTCACCCTCTCCCGGTCCAGGATCCACCGCGCCATCGGCGCGTAATCGAAGTTGGAGACGATGCCGAGCCTGTAGCGGCCGGAGAGGCCCGTCAGGAGGTCCCGGTGATCGGGGGGGAACTCCGCCGCCTGGGCCAGATAGCGCTTGTGGGTCTCGAGGAGGGCCTCCGTCACCTCGGGGGGAATTCGGCCGGGATCGAGACCCAGGCGGCGGAACAGGAGGTTGAAGCGCTCGGGGGCCCCGACCTCGCGGTAGTCGGCCGCCCGGAGGCGCTCCGCCTCCTGCCAGCTCCAGATAAGCGCTTCGAAAAACCGGGGGAGATCCACGCCGGGGGCGTGGGGGGCGAGCACGGGATAGAGGTGGCCCGCGGTGGAGCGGAAGCTCCGGCCGTTGATGTGAACCTCGGGTAGCCGGTTCCGGTCGAACAGGACGAGGGTGTCGAAGAGATCGAAGAGGATCGCGGAGAAGATCATCGCGGCTCGCGCCCCTGCTGGAGCCGCGCTAGGGCCACACGGGCCGACGAGCGAACCGTCAGGCTCGAATCCCTGAGGGCTGCCCGCAGACCCTGGTCAGCCTCGGGGAAGGGAAGGTCTCCGAGGGCACGGGCGGCGACAGCCCGGACCGTTTCCGGAAGGCCTTTGACCAGCCCGAGAAAGCGTGGGCGGCGCTGAAGAACTTCGACGAGGGGACGGACACCTCGCTCATCTTTCAGGTATCCAAGGCACAGGCAGGAGGCCTTCAGCACATCGGGCTGCGCCACCCGTCTGAGGAGCCGCACGACCGCGTCCAAGAGCTCCGTAGCCTGGATTCCCCGGATGCACTCGAGCGCCCCGACCAGTCTTTCGGGTTGCGTTTCTCCCAGGGCGCGCTCCAGGAACCTCACGGCCGCGCCCCTCGGAAGGCGGGAAAGCACACCCGCGAATTCTGCCCGGACGAGGACGTCAGGGTGAGCCAGAAGAAAGAAGAAGTCGGGGCCAAGCTGGGGGGTGAGGAGATCCAGAACGCTGACGATCCTGCGGGAAGTCTCCCCCGAGGCCGGGGGACGGAGTTGAGGGACTAGGAGCTGTAGCCCGGCATTCGGCAGCGACCGGAGAAGGGTGGCGGCCACCTTTCGCATTTCCTCATCGTCCTCAACAACGATGAGCTCGGCAAGGGTGTTGAGGGCCCCTTCTCCCAGGGCGCTCAGGACAGCTTTCGCCTGTTCGCGGCGCGTCGGATCGCTCTCCCTCAGCGCGGCGAGGATCGGTCGGAGGGCGCCGGTCGCCACCAGGGTCTGTACGGCCGTGGCCGCCAGGGAGAGAAACTCCTTCTCATTGGGTTTCGCTTTCTGACCTCTTACCAGGGCTTCGGCCAAGCGAGCCGAGCGGGCAAGGTCGCCTTCCTTCAGAAAGAGCTTGAGGGCCTCAGCCGCGGCGCGGGCCTCCCACTGAAAGGGATGGGGGCTCATTTCCTTGAGCAGGGCTTTCTCCAGCGGCTCGAAGGACAAGCTGAGAAGCCAGGAGAGGATCCGGGGGGTCCCCCCCGTCAGCAGGAGGTGGAGAGCGGCGGCCGCGCGCTGACGGGTGCCCGCCATCAGGCTGGCGAGACCTGCCATGATGCGCTCCCAGAGTTGGCGCGCCAGGTCCTCCCGATCGGAGCCGAGCCAGGCGTCCAGGGCTGAGGGGATCTGCTCCTGGCGAAATCCAGGGGTCGCGCCCGTTTCTTCCAGCCATTGCGCCACGTCCCGTAAGAGCCGGTCCTCCTCGGTGAGCGCCCCACCCGGGGCAGCGGCACCGCCCGGCACGGCCGCTCCGGGGCTCCCGCCCTCTACCACCCATGCCCGCGCCGCCGTGTAGGACTTGGTTCCCACCTGGATGGTCCTGATCCCGTGATCCTCCAGCAGCTTTCCCCAGAGAAGAGGGGTCACCGCGTCCGCTTCACGCGGCCGAGCCATCTGGCTGACGAATACGCCGAGGTCCGCGCGGCTCACGCCCTGGGTAAGAGTCAAACTGGTGAGACCATTGTCGTGTAAGAGCTTGCGCAGGAGGGGGATCGTAATGCCGAACACTTTCGGGTTGGCTTTGGCGCCGTTGATGACGATCGTTTCGTCGGCGAGCGCTATGGTCACCGCCGGAACCCGGTCGAGGAGCGCCTGGGCCTGGCGGTCCAACTTCTCCTGCATCAAGAGGTTGAGCTCGCTTTCGGGCGGGTACAGCCGTACGTTGTCCACCGCCGCCATGAGGGAACGGAACATGTCCGCCGCCAGGCGGAGGGCCTCGTCGTCGAGCAGCGCTTCCTTCCCCACGGGCCTGCCCGCCTCTTTCTTCCGGACGTCGAGGTAAAGGGCGGGAAGCACTCCCACGTGAACGAGCCCGCGGGAGCTCAGCAGTTCCTCCCACCTGGCAACTTCCGGTCGGATCCCCAGCGGGGGACCACTGAGAATTTTCAGGGTTTCTCCCACCTCGGACTCACTGACCCCGCGCACGAACGTCACACTCCGAATCCCGTGCTCGGCGAAGAAACGGAGGAGATCCTGGGTCGCCCCCCCCAGTGCCTTTGCCTCCAGGGTTCGGCCGTTCACCAAGAGCGCTTGGCGGTGCTCGGCCAAGGTCACGGCTTCGGCCGATTCCACCAGCGTCAACAGGGAGGTCGTTGCCGCGGCGACCTCCTCGCGGACGAGCTGGCTTTCCTTCGGAAAGACCCGCATGTTCTTGGCGGCGACGGCCAGCGTCCTAACGAACTGAACCGCCAGCGGAACGGTGCGTTCGTCGATCAGCCGTGTGGCTTCCTGGATTCGGACCTTAACCGTTCCGGCCTCCCCTCCCCCGGCCTCGCCTTTTTCCACGGCGCCGACGTCCATCCATGAGAACAGCCACTCTCGGAGCTCGCGAAGCTTCTCGCGGTAGATGGCGGCTTTGCCCGGGTCGTCGGAGCGCTCGAAATGATACGCGAGCGGCCCGAGAGCCTCATGACTTTCGGGAGCCTTCAAGCGTTCGTACACCTCGGCCACTTTCCGGTGGGTCTGGCGTCGATGCGCCGCATCGAGACCGTCGTACACGACCTCCTGGAGGCGCTCGTGAGTGAACCGGATCTCACCCGGGTCCGCGACGGGGTCAATCTTGTCGAACACGCCGTGACGACGCCCGCGATCCACGATCTGGAGAGTCTCGGCCGGGTCCTGGCCCAGCACCTCCGCCAGCACCGGGAGATCAAGCTCGGGGCCGATGACCGATGCCTCCGAGACCAGCTCGAGGGTTTCCGGTTCCAGGATCTCCAGACGCCTCGCGATCGCCTCGTCGGGGGTGGCGGGGAAGTGCTCGAGGGTCACCTGGTCAAAATTCCACGCGTCCTCCTCCTCCTTGAGCACCCCTCGTGTGATCAGGCCTTTCAGGGTCTCTTCCACCAACAACGGGATGCCCCGACTCACTTGGTAGAGAAGCTGGTGGAAGCGGGCGGGGATGGAGTGGCGAAGAAGGCTCATCGCCAGCTCCGCCACCTGCAAAAACGTGAGCGGGGCGAAAGTCACTCGATGACACTGGGCTGAGGCCTCAAATTGGGGCAGGAAACGCGGGAGGGAGCGGAGGTCCGACTCGGGCTCCGCGCGGCCGTCGGTCACCGCCGTGGCGCAGACCAGGAGCTTGCCGTCCTCCCGACTCAAGAGGTGAAGGAGGACCGCCAGACTGCTCTCGTCGGCCCAATGGAGATTTTCGAGGAGCACCACCAGTGGGGCGGTCTGGGAGATCAGGCAGAGGAGGTCAACCACCCCCTCAAAAAGCAGGCGCCGCCGCTCTGGCGCCGGGATCGCCTCTCCCTCGCCCTTGCTCGGTGTGAGGAATGGGAGCAGGGACCCCAGCGCCGCGAGCTTCGGCCCCGCGAGCCGCACCGTGATCGGCGCGACCTTCTCCGGCGACCGGTCGAAGTACTCCTGGAGCCATGGGGTCAGGGCGCTGTAGGGCACTGCCTGGCTTTGAGCCAGGCACCCGCCCTGGACGAACTCGAGGCCCGCGCTCCTGGATAACCCGGGCAACTCCGCCAGAAAGCGGCTCTTCCCCACCCCGTGTTCACCTTGGATGAGGATAAAGAGATTTCCTCCGGCGCGTGCCTGCTCGAAGAGCGTCTTGTACCGCGCCAGGTCTTGGTCCCGACCCAGGAGTCTCGGGCGATGGAGTCGCTCCAGCGCCTCCTTCTCGGTCGGGAGCCTTTCACCCGTGTCCTGGCTGACGCGGTTTTTGCCCAGGTGCTTCGAGCGGGCGACGGCCCGGCGGACTTTCTCGATCAGGCCCGATGCGGTTTGGGCCTCCTCGGGAAACGCGGCGACTCCCAGGCTGGCTTGGACCGGGATGCCGCTCGGCATGTGAGGGAGGACAATCGGCTGGGCGCTGATCCGCTGCCGGATCTCCTCCGCCACGGCCAGCGCCCGGGCAGTTTCCATCCCCTCCAGGAAGACGAAGAACTCGTCGCCGGCATAGCGAATGGCATACCCCCCCTTGCGCCGGCCCTCGAGGAGCAGTTCGGCCACCCGCCTGAGCACCACGTCTCCCGCCAGACGGCCGTGGGTGTCGTTGATGGTTCTGAAGTCATCGAGGTTGAGCATGATCACCGACAGCGGGATCTTCTGCTCGGCAAGCCAGGCAAAGCGTTCCTTCAGGTACTGCGCCATGAACCACCAGTTGTAGAGCTGGGTCAGGCGGTCGAGGAAGAAAAGCCGTGCGGGATCGCGGAACGGGACCGTCATTTCTTCGGCCTGGATTCGAGTTCCTGCTGAATTCTGAGGAGAGCTATGTGGGCCGCCGAGCGAACCGTCCTGCTCGAATCCCTTAGAGCCACCTGGAGGCCCTCGCGCGCCCCCTGGGACTGAAGCTCGCCGAGGGAGCGGGCTGCGGTCGCGCGGATACCCTCCGGAAGGCCCTTCACCAGACCGAAGAATCGGGGGCGGCGCTGGAGCACCTGGAGGAGCGGGACGATGGCGCGGGCATCCTTCAACCCACCCAGGCAGAGGCAGGCAATCCTCATAACATGGTCGTTCGGCGGTTGCTCCAGAAGGTTCGTCACGGAGTCCAGCAGCTCTACCCCGGCAAGTCCCCGCACGCACTCGAGTGCTCCCAGCACCACCTCGGGCTTCGGCTGGGCCAGCGCCTGCCCGAGGAATCGTATGGCGTGGTCCCGTTGGACCCGGGTCAGCGTGCGGGCCATTTCGGCCCGAATCTCCACCTCTGGGTGACTTAGGAGAAACAAAAACTCCCCCCCAAGCGATGGGGCGACGATGTCGAGCACCTCGATGATTCGGCATACCTTTTCGACCGGAGCGTCCTCCCCCACCTCCTGGGTCAGGAGGCGGACGCTGGCGTGTACCTGCGCGTGCAGGATCGCGGCGGCAGCTCGGCGGATCTCCTGGTCGCCGCCCTCGAGTATCAGGCCCAGCAAGAACGGCACCGCTCCAGGTCCCAGCCCGGCCAGGACCGCGCTCCCCTGCTGGCGGCGGGCCGGATCGGGGTCCGTCAGCGCCGTCACCACGGGCTGAAACGCCCCGGCGGTCGCCAGGGAGTCCACCAGGCCCCTGACGCTGCCGACGAAGTTCGCCCGGTCCAGCCTGTGCGTGGCGGTGCCCAGGGCCTCGGCGAGGCGCGCAGCACGGTTGAGATCCCCATCGAGCAGAAGCCGCTTGAGGGGTGTCGCTGCGACCTCCACCTCCACCTGAAACACGTCCAGCTGTGGTTCTTTCCTCAGGGCTTGGCCGAGAGGCGGGAGTGCCTGGTCCAAGAGCCAGTGGACGGATTCATCCTCCACGCCCGTCAGGAAGAGGGACAGGCCGGCGGCCGCTTTTCGACGGAGGGTCCCCTCCGACTCGGTAAGCGCCGCCGTCGTCCGCTCCACGAGCTGCCGGGCGAGATCCTCCCGACCGAGGCGTCGAAGGGCCCCGAGGACGGCCGGAATCTCCACCTGGACCGCCCGATCCAGGAACTTCCCCAGCGGCTCCGCGAGCCACTGGGAGGCCCGTCGGACCGTCAGCTCCGCCTCCGACTCCGCGGCAGCATGCTCTGGCGGGATCTCCGGCCCTGGCGCTTCCGGCTCCGGGACCTCTGCCTCCTCGATCCGAGCGGCGGCCGCGTACGTGCGGGTCCCGACCTCGATCGTGGTAATCCCGCGCCCTTCCAGCAGGCTCCGCCAGAAGGTGGGGATCTTCTGCGCCTCCTCGAGGGGTTGGGCGAGCTGAGTGAGAAACACCCGTAGCGCTTCTCGGGTCACGCCCCGCCGGAGAGTCAGGCTCGTGAGGCTGCTGTCCTCCATGAGCCTTTGCAAGATCTCGATCGTGATGCCGAACAGGCGCGGGTGGGGCCGGGTCGCGTTGACGACGATGGTGCCCTCCGCCATCCCGACCGTCAGGGTCGGAATGCGCGTGAAGAGAGCCTCCGCCTGACGCTCCAGTTGATCGAGGGAGAGGGTGATCAGCTGGCTCTCGGGCGGGTACAGCCGGATGTTGTCCACCGCTGTCGCGAGAGCGCGCAGCGTGTCGCGGACCAGCGCGAGCGTCGGATCGTCAAGGCGCGCCTCCTTCTGTTCCTGCCTCCAGACGGTCTTCCCCGCTCCCGCCGCCAGAAAGATGACCGGGAACACGTGCACGTGGGTGATTCCTTCCGTCTTGAGCCGGCCGTCCCAGTACCCCACATCGTGCTGGACCCCCTTAGACGGCCCGCTGAGAATCTTCAGAAGACCCATCAGGTCGGCAGCGGTCATCCCGCGTTCGAAGGTACACCGGCGAATTCCGTGGTCCGCGTAGATCCTCAGGAGGTCCTGAGCGACCGGAAGCAGTCCGATGCTCGCCGCCGGTTCGCCATTGATCTGAAGAACTTGACCCTCTTCGGCGAAGGTCACGGCCTCGACGCGTTCCAGAAGCTCCAGCAGGCGCTGCTTGACCGCGGCCACGCCCTGCTCGACGACCTGGCTCCCCTCCGGGTACACACGCATATTCTTGACGGCCACGGTCAGGGCCCTCAAAAAGCGGTCCGCCAGGGGCCAGGTCCGCTCGTCCAGCGGGCGGACGGCCTCGGCACCCACTTTCAGGCTTAGCTCGCGCGCGACCTCGGCCGCGGAGAAGAGCCGCCCCGAGAACTCCTGAACCCGCCGGCGGTAGAACTCCCCCTTGGTCGCATCGTCCGACCGCTCGAAGTGGTAGGCCAGCGGCCCCAACGCCTGCTCCACCCGGGGCCCCGCCAGCCGCTCGGAGACCTCGCCCACCACCCGGTGAGTTTGCCGGCGGTTGTCATAGTCCAGATGCGAGTAGACGATCTGCTGGAAACACTGGCTGAGAAACCGTACTTCCTCCTCATCCGCCAACGGCCCGGACTCCTCGAACACCCGGGACTTCTTCCCCCGATCGACGAGCTCCTGGGTCTCTCCCGGATCTTTCCCTAACACCTCTGCCAGGAGCGTGAGGTCCACGTGGGGGCCCACGACCACCGCCTTGGAGATCATCGCGTGCGTCTCCTGGTCGAGGACCTCCAACCCCCCCAGCACGGCCGCTTCCAGCGAGGCCGGTACCCCGGCGGAGTCCACCGCCTCGAGATCCCACAGCCCTTCCGTCGTCTTCAGGGCCCCCTTGGCGAGAAGGCCCTTGAGCGTTTCCTCCACGAACAACGGAATCCCGGTGCTGGCCTCGTAGAGGCGGTCGAAAAAGCCCGGCGAGGCCGTGTGCGGTCCGAGGATCTCCGCGACCATGGCTGTGACCTCGGGGAGCGTCAGGGGGGCGAGGTTCACCTTCAGGAAGTTCGGGAATTGGTGCAGGAGGGCGAAGAGCCGCACCAGGGGAAGCGGGGCTCCCTCGCGCTGGGCAAGCGCCTCGGACTGGGCGGCGGCATACGCGATGATCCGGCCGTCCTCCCGGTCAAGGAGGCGATAGAGGACCTCGAGGCTCGCCTCGTCCACGAAGTGAATATCATCCAGGAACAGCAGGAGCGGGCTCTTTTCCGAGAGGAGGCAGAGAAGGTCTCCCATGCCGTGAAAGAGCAGGCTCCTCCGTTCCTCGGGGGCGATCTCCTCAGGCCGTGCGTCGGGTGTCGCGAGCGCGGGAACGATCGTCGCCAGCTCGGTCACCGTCGGGCGTGAGAGCCGCGCCCTGGCAGCGGCAAGCTGCTCGGGCTCTCGCGTGAAGCACTCAGCGAGGATCGGGGCGAGGCTGCTGTACGGGATGGCCCGATGCGGATCCAGGCAGCGCTGGAAGTAACACCGGAGTCCTCGTCTGAGGCCGCGGTCTATCAACTCGGTGAGGAGGCGGCTCTTCCCCAGGCCCCGGTTCGCCTCCACCAAGAAGAATCGATTCCCCTTCTGGCCAGACTCCCCGAGCGGTTGTTCGAGCTCCGCCAGGGCTGCCTCCCGACCCACGAGGCGGGGGCAGGGAAACCGCTTCAGGACCTCCACCTCGGGGGGAAGCATCCAGCCCCCCGCCCGGCTGACGCAGTTCTTCCCCATGCGTTTGGATCGGTAGAGCGCTTGGTCCGCGGCTTCGATGAGCTCGGACGGGTTGGTGGCGTCCTCCGGAAAGGCGGCGACGCCGATGCTGACCCGCACCAGCATCCCGGAGGACGCTTTCGGGGTAACGAACGGTTCGGCCGTGACCCTTACCCGAAGTCCCTCCGCCACACTCACGCCGCCCGCTCCGTCCACTCCTTCCAGGAAGGCGAAGAACTCGTCGCCGGCAAAGCGGATCGCGTATGCTTCCGGGGGGAGCGCCCCAGTGATGAGTTGAGCCAGCCGTTTGAGGACGAAGTCTCCCTCGATATGACCGTAGGTGTCGTTGACCTGCTTGAAGCCGTCCAGATCGAGCATGATGACGCAGAGGGGGGTGTGGTTTTGGGCAAGCTGGGCCGGGCGCTCCCGCAGATACTGCCGCATGAACCGACGGTTGTAGAGCCCCGTCAGCTCATCGAGGAAGATAAGCCGCGATGCCTCACGAATCCCCGAGATCGCCATGTCGCTACCGTCGTCTGTCGATTCCCGAACCCTCGACCTCGGCTGGACAGACCACTAGTTCATCGTGTATGACTGTCTACCGTGCAGCAACCGTGCCACAATGCGGAGGTCCTTTGGGTTCCTCCCCTCGCTCCTTCCTGCCCTCCCCCTCGCGGGAATGAGCGCTATTCCCATTCTATATCGCCCGAGTCTCCCGGCCATCCTGCTATGTGAGGAGAGGCGAGGGTGCATTTTTGGCACTTGAAAGGCGAAAACGTGTCAGGCGGGGGACGAATGTGGACACGGTGGGCGAGGCCGGCGCCCTGCTACGGTGTGAGCGCTAGGTCCTCACGAATCCGGCGGACAGCGACGAGCATTGCCTCGAGCTTCCCCCGGCTCTCCTCGACCGTCCGGGTTTTCAGCCCACAATCCGGGTCCACCCAAATCCGGTCCGGCGGGAGGACTCGCACGCCGCGCATGATGCGCGCGCCGATCTCGGCCGGAGCCTCGATCCTGTGGCTGTGGACGTCGAGCACGCCGAGAGAAAGATCCTTGGTGAAGGGGTCCTTCTCGAAGATCTTCAGGAGATCGAGTGCGCTGTTTGAAATGGCCAGATCGAGGTTGTCCACGGGAAGGTCGAGCATGTCAGGGTAAATCGTCTCGAAGGCCCCGTAGCAGGCGTGGGTGATGAAGTAGGCGGGGAGCCCGTCAACGGTGAGGTGCATGGCCTCAATCGCGAAGGGGAACTCTTCCTGCCGGACCGAAATGGCCGGCTCGTCGATCTGGATAATCTTGGCCCCGGCCTCGATCAGTGCCTCGACCTCCTTTCGGATCTCCCGCGCCAGGGCCAGGCAGGCGGACTTCCGGTCCGGGTAGTAATCGTTGAATGACCAGTCCATGACCGTGTAAGGGCCGGTCAGCATTCCCTTCACCGGTTTGTCGGTGAGGGCCTGGGTCCACTGCCACCACGAGACGGTCATGGGGCCCGGCCATTTCACCTCGCCCACGATGACGGGCTTATGGTAGTACCGGTTGCCGTAAGAACGGACCAGTCCCCCCGTCTGGAAGCCCGCCATAATCTCGGCAAAGTGAGCCACCATGTCACCCCGATACTGTTCTCCGTCCACAAGGACGTCGAGCCCGATCTCCTCCTGAGTTCGGATCCAGAACTCGGTGGCTTTCTTCTCCAGCGCCTCCAGCTCGCGCTTGGTGATTTGCTTCCGGGCGTACTTCGTCCGCGCCGCGGCCAGTTCCGGGGTTTTGGGAAAACTCCCGACCGTACTTGTGGGGAGCAGCGGCAAATCGAGGCCGAGGCGCTTGAGCTTCTGTCGGCTCATGATCGTCCTCCGAGGTACTCGTCCCTGAGGCGCTTCAGGGTCTCGAGCTTCTGGCGCGCACGGTCCCGCGGGAGGAACTCGAGACCACAGGACGGCGTGAGGTAGGCCTGGCTGGCCTTCAGCGCGGGCAGCACCGTGTCCAGAATGGGAAACACGCGTTCCGCCGTTTCCAGCTTGGTGTTGCGGGCATCGATCACGCCAAGCGCCAGCACTTTCTGGGAGCCCGCATCAGCGATCAGCGCGGGGAGTTTGGGACTGTAGGTGAAGTCGAGCCCGAGCACGTCCACCGGAAGAGCTTGGAGATCGCGATACAGCGGCGCCACGTCCCCGAACGAAGTGTGAAGCGCCAGCCTCGCCGTTCCACGCGCACGCGCCAGGACCACCAGCGCTTCCTCGAGTAGATTCAAATCCTCCGGATGGTGAAGGATGGCTGGCTCGTCGAGCTGGATGAGCGGGGCGCCAGCCCGGGAGAGGCCGCTGACCTCCTCGGCAAGGACCTCGGTGTAGGCCGAAGCCAGGGCGCGCACGGAGCCGTATCCCCCTCCGAGGATCGACCCCCGCGCCAGCGTGTACGGCCCCGTCAGCACGGGCTTGACCGGCCGCGACGATACCGAACGGGCAAATTCGTACTCTCGGAGAAGGATCGGCCCCTTGCGCCGGACTCGCCCCTTCACCACCGGCTGGCGGAAGTAACAGTTGGTGTCGAAGAGGCGAAGCAGGCCGTTGATCTCGATTCCCTCCAGGCCACGCGCCAAATGGGAGTAGGGGTCGTACCACCGGATCTGACCGTCGGTGACCAGATCGATTCCCGCCTCAATCTGCTCCCGGATCGCCTCGGCCGTTGCCTCGTCCTCGACTTTTCGGAACGCCTCCTCGCCAATCTCGCCGCGTTCCCGTTGCGCGTAAGCCTGGCGATGGCGCTGCAGTTCGGGGGCGTCCCCGATCCGAGGATAGCTCCCCGCGGTGGTCAGAATCAGTTCCATTCAGGTCTCCTTTAAAGGGGCTTGCGGGCGGCGTATCCTTCGTCGAGGCCGTGCCAGAAACTAATCTTGGTTTCGCCAAAGCGCCAGCAGAGGTTCACCTCCTGGTCGTTCATCAGGTGTGGGAAGTCCACCAGACCTGTGCCCAGGTCTTTGGGAACTCCCCCCAGTGTGACGACGGCGGCGATTCCTTCCTGCAGCTGCCGCGTGAGCTCCTCGAGCCGCCGGGTTCGTTCCCGCCAGGTTTCCCGGTCGAGGATTCCGCCCCCCGCCATCGCGATCCGGTGTTGTTCCTGACGAAAGCCAGAACGGATCTCCTGCATCTCACTCTGCATCTCGATCAAGCGCCCCATGATCTCCGTCAGTTCCGGGATCAGCGCTTCGACCTGATACGGCATGAAGTATCTCTTGGACCCACCTTCCACGCCGTATCCCTCAGAGCGATTCCACGAAGATCGCGTGGACTTCCTTGGGCCCGTGGACGCCGCGAGTCAGGGTCAGCTCGATGTCGGCGGTCCGGCTGGGCCCGGTGATGAAGTTGATGACGGCGCCGCTCATCGTGCCCGTGGGGTCCACGTGAAGGTCTTCGAGTATGACGCCCACCTGCTCCAGCGTTTCGAGCAGCCGTTCCTTGCCGAAGATCGTGATGTGAGTTTCGGGCAGGAGCGAGGTGGAGCGGGGTCGGCCGGAGCCGGAAATGAGGATGAGCGTCCCGGTCTCCGCCAGCACGAAGTCGGCCCCCGTGACGCCGATCTGGGCCCGGGCCGCTGCCTCGCGGTAGGAGAGCCGCGCCCCGTCCTGCGCGTCGGACGGGGCCACCGTGACGCTCAACCCCTGAGGTTCCAGGTGTGGCCGGAGATCGAGTCCAAGTTCGCCTGGTTCCCACGTGATCAGTTCCCGCGCGTCCTTCTCCCGAGCGAGGGCCTGGATCACCCCGGGGACTTCTTCGATATGGGTGACGCGGTGGAAGACGCCGCTGACCTGCTCGAACTCCTGCTTGAAACGCTCAAGTGCTTCGGGCCAGCGCTCGGACATCTGCCGTCTGATCGCCGCAGCGGCCTCCGACGGCCTGTCGGGCGGGATCGCGGTCGAGGCGGGAAAAAGCCCGGGCGTCCGCCGCACCTCTTTGCGGATGCGGCTGAGAAAGTCGGCGCGCGTCGCCACGGCTACCGGAGCTCCTTCCAGCGCTCGCTGAAGGTTCTGGACGCGACCGGGGGAAGGTCGCGGGTCTTCGTCCACTTGCCGAAGACCAGCGGCAGGCTCCCGAGCCGCCCTTCCCTGACAAAGGGTCGCTGGGCCATTCGCCCGAGCGTGGCTGACAGTCTGAACAGCGTCGGCGAAGCCAGCACGCGACCGAAGACCCTGAACACCCCGCGCTCCGCCAGGGGAGCAATCCGCTCCCGATCGAGGCGCTGGCGCAGTTCGATCAGCATCCGCGGGATATCAATCCTGACGGGGCAGACCTCGTGGCACGCGCCGCAGAGGGAGGAGGCGTGGGCCAGGTCCTTTACCGCGTGATCCCCATTCAGCATGGCCGTGAGCAAGATGCCGATCGGGCCCGGGTAGGTGTAGCCGTAGGCATGACCGCCGATTTGCCGGTAGACCGGGCACACGTTGAGACAGGCACCGCAGCGCAGGCAGTAGAGCGCCTCCCGGAGTTCGCCGGCGATCTGATTGGAGCGCCCGCTGCCCATCAGGACCAGGTGGAACTCCTCGGGACCTTCCAGTTCCCCATGTTGGCGGGGTCCCCGCACGAGAGTGGTGTAGACGGAAAGCTTTTGGCCGGTGGCGCTCCGCGCCAGGATGGCGAGGAACACGACCAAGTCCGTCATCGAGGGGATCACCTTCTCGATGCCCATGAGGGCGACGTGGATCCTCGGCAGCGAGGTGACCATGCGTCCGTTGCCCTCGTTGGTCACGAGCACGATGGTGCCGGTTTCGGCGACCGCGAAATTCGCCCCTGTTATTCCCATGTCTGCCTGGAGGAACTTCTGACGCAGCTCCTTCCGCGCCACGGCCGTGAGCACTTCCGGGTCGGCCGCGAAGCGCCCCTTGAGCGCGTGGGAGAACAGGTCGGCCACCTGACCCTTGGTCTTGTGGATGGCCGGGACGATGATGTGCGACGGCTTCTCCCGGGCGAGCTGGATGATGTACTCGCCGAGGTCGGTCTCGACCGGCGTCACACCTGCGTGCTCCAGGGCCTCGTTCAGCTCGATCTCCTCGGTGGCCATGGACTTGGACTTGACCACCGTTTTCACGCCCCTGTCGCCGCAGAGCTGAAGGATGATGTCCCGGGCCTCTTCCCCGGTGGCCGCCCAGTGAACGCGACCGCCGAGCCTCTCGACGTTATCGGCGAGCATTTCAAGGTAGTAGTCCAGCCGCTCGAGGGTGGCTTCCTTGATGGCCCGTGCCCGGTCGCGCAACAGGTCGCCCTGGGGGAGGCTGGCAAAGGCGTCCTTCCGGAGGCCGATGAACTTGGTCGTGGCATTGGTCAGCGCTTCCTGGAGGGATGCGTCCTTCAGCGCTGCTCCCGCGCGCTCGGGAAACGGGATTTTCAGCGAGGACGGGAGATGTCTCATATGCCGTCGGTGCCCGCCAGGACCTGGGCCAGGTGCAGCGCCCGCACCGCCGATCCCTTCCGCGACAAGCCTCCGCCCATCTGCATGAGGCAGCCCGCGTCGCAGGCGACCAGGCACTCGGCCCCGGTCTTCTCGATGTTGGCAATCTTCTTGCCAAGGATCGATGTCGAGACGTCCGGAAGCCGGACGGAGAACGACCCTCCGAATCCGCAACACTCGTCCGCGCCAGGAAGCTCGAGCAGCTCCACGCCTTCCAGGTTCTTCAGGAGAGTCCGTGGGGACTGCGCCTCCCCCAGGCCGCGGAGGAGGTGGCAGGAGTCGTGGTACGTCACCTTTCCTCTGAAGTTCGTGGTCACGCGGCTCAGGCCCAGTATCTTGACGAGAAACTGGGACAGCTCGTAGGTGCGGCTCGCCAGCGCCTCGGCCTCCTTCCTGAGCGCCGGCTCATCGTCGAACAGTCCCGGGTATTCCTTTTTCACCATCCAGGCGCAAGACCCGGATGGAACCACGACATACTCGGAGGCGGCAAAGAGCGGGAGGGTACGGCGGGCCACCCGCGCGGCCTCGCCATGGTAGCCAGAGTTGAACAGCGGAAGCCCGCAGCAGGTCTGATTCGCCGGGAAGTCCACCGTCACGCCGAGGCGGCGCAGCAGCCGGACGATGGCCACCCCGACCTCCGGGTAGAACAGGTCCACGAGACAGGTAACGAACAGTGAGGCGCGAACCGGCGCGGCCATAGCTTTCGGTGATCTTCGAGGTTCAATGTGTCGGGGGCGGAGCCACCACTACCAGAACCACCAACGGAGTCGGGCCGTCGTTAACCAGCCCGTGCTCCACCCCGGCGGGGGCCACGAGCGCCTCCCCTTCGCCGAGCTTCTCCTCCTTCCCGGCGAGGGAAAACCGGCCCGCGCCCTTGAGAACGTAGTATACCTTGTCCTGCGCGTCGTGGGTGTGGGCTTTCTGCGTCTGGCCCGGAGCCACACAGTAGAGGTCGAGCTGGAAACGTCCGGTTGCCGCCAGGGCGATCTTCGCCAGCTTCTGAGGTTGAAACTGGACGTGGTCCTCGACCCTGATCTTCATTGCCGGCCCTTCAAAACAAACTTGCCGACCCCTGGTAGGGGCCGGCGCGTAAGGACACAGTTCAAGTGCGGGCTCTGCCCTCGACCTGTCCCGGGGGCGGTGCGGAAGGGGCGGCTCCCCGCGCCGCCCTCGCGCTCCTAGCCGATCCTCCAGGTATCGCCCGAGACGAGGAGCGCGGCCATGTCTCCGGGTCCCCGTTCGGCGATGGCTTTCCGCTCCTGTTCAAGGAGAATGTCCTCGTACACGGGCGCCTGAACGCTTTCCAGGACGCCGATCGGGATCGGGAACTCTGGGGGCGACAGCTTCGTCAGCACCGAGGCCTTCCACGCATCAGTCTCGTCGTGGACCCAGAGCGCGCTTTCAGGAACGTCCTTTGCCCGGACGACGCGTGGCGTCGGGCCGTCCAGCACGAGCGACCGCCGATCATCCACAGCGCCGAACAGCAGCGGCCGACCGTGCTCGAGGCGCAGCTCATACAGGATTTTGGATTCCCGGTCGTATATGACGTTCCAGGCGAGGTCGTTATAGACGTTGCAATTCTGGAGGATCTCGACGAAGGCCGCACCTGTGTGCCGCGCCGCGCGCTTGAGGGTCTCTTCCATGTGCGCGACGCTGCGGTCAACCGTGCGGGCGACGAACGTCGCTCCCGAGCCGCGCGCAAAGGCGCACGGGCTGAGCGGCCGATCCACGGAACCTGCCGGGGTCGACTTCGTCACCTTTCCAACCTCACTGGTGGGGGAATACTGGCCCTTCGTAAGGCCGTAGATTTTGTTGTTGAAGAGCAGAATGGTAACGTTCACGTTTCGGCGGAGGACGTGGAGCAGGTGGTTCCCGCCGATGGACAGGCCATCGCCGTCACCCGTGACCACGAACACTTTAAGGTCGGGTCGAGCCAACCGGAGGCCGGTGGCGATGGCCGGCGCTCGCCCGTGGATCGTGTGGAAGCCGTACGTGTTCATGTAGTACGGGAATCGGCTCGAGCAGCCGATTCCCGAGACGAACACGACGTTCTCGCGCGGGATGCCCAGGTCCGGCATCATCTTTTGCATCGCGCTGAGAACCGCGTAGTCTCCGCACCCGGGGCACCAGCGAACGTCCTGGTCGGATTCAAAATCCTTTTTCGTGTATTTCCGGGGGACTTCAGCGACGCTCGGCGGATCGCTCATTTCTTATCCTGTAATAGTTGCTCAATGGTTTCCCGAAGCTCCTGGGTTGGAAGGGGGAGCCCACGCACCCGATTGAAGCCGACGGCGTCCACCAGATATTCTGCGCGGAGGACACGCACGAGCTGTCCGCTGTTGATCTCCGGGACCAGAACCCGCTCGTACTGGCGGAGGATTTGCCCGAGGTCCGGCGGGAGGGGGTTCAGGTGGCGCAGGTGAATACTCGCCACCGCCTTCCCCTCCTCGTGGAGCTCCTCCACGGCAGCGGTGATGGTGCCGTAGGTACTCCCCCAGCCCACGACGAGCAGATCGCCCGCCGCCGGGCCGTTGACCGTGGTCGGGGGGATTTCCTGCGCGACGCGGCGCACCTTCTCCGCGCGCAGTCGCACCATTAAGTCGTGGTTGTCCGCGTCATAGGAGACGGTGCCGGTGACATCTTGCTTTTCGAGTCCGCCGATCCGGTGCTCGAGGCCGGGCGTTCCCGGGCGAACCCACGGACGGGCCAGCGTCCCCTCGTCCCTGACGTACGGGAAGAACCCCTGCGGGTCGGTCCGGAACGCCACCGGAATCTCCCGCAATGTCTTTGGGTCCGGGATCAGCCAGGGCTCGGCGCCGCTCGCGAGGTAGCCGTCGCTCAGGACGATCACGGGGACCATGTACTTCACGGCGATGCGGATCGCCTCGTAGGCGATGAAGAAACAGTCGCCCGGCGTCATCGGTGCCAGCACGACCACGGGAGACTCGCTGTTCCGCCCGTAGAGGGACATGAGCAGGTCGGCCTGCTCGGTCTTCGTCGGCAGCCCCGTGCTGGGCCCCGCCCGCTGGACATCGAAGACGATGATCGGGAGCTCCGCCATCACGGCCAGGTTCATGCCTTCGGCCTTCAGGGCCATCCCCGGCCCGCTGGAAGCGCAGATGCCGATCGCCCCGCCGAAGGCGGCGCCGATCACCGCACCGACGGCGGCGATCTCGTCCTCGGCCTGGAAGGTTCGAACCCCGAATCGCTTGTGGAGCGACAGCTCGTGGAGGATGTCGCTGGCCGGCGTAATCGGATACGCCCCGTACACGACGGGGAGCTTGGTGCGCTGGGCCGCCGCCAGGATCCCCCAGGCGAGCGCCCGGTTGCCGGTGATGCTCCGGTAGAGCCCGGGGGGCATCTGCGCCGGCTCGATGCCGTAGCACTCGGTGAAAATCTCGGCCGTCTCGCCGAAGTGGTACCCGGCCTTGATGGCCCGGGTGTTTGCCTCGGCAATCGCCGCGTTTTTGGAGAACCGCCTCGCGATCCAGCTTAAGGTCGGCTCGATGGGACGCGTGTAGATCCACGAGACGATCCCGAGGGAGAAAAAGTTCTTGCAGCGCTCCTTCTCTTTCACGTTGAGCGGGAGCCCCTCGAGCGCGTCCATCGTGAGCCGGGTCACGTCCATCTTGTGAACGCGGTACCGGTCCTCGAGCGCCCGGTCGTCCAGCGGGTTGCTGGTGTAGCCGGCCCGATCGAGGTTCTTCTGCTCGAAGGAGGCCGTGTTGACGATCAGGAGGCCGCCTTCCTTGAGGTCCCCGAGATGCACCCGGAGCGCGGCGGGGTTCATGGCCACGAGGCAGTCGAGGCGATCTCCGGGCGTGTACACGCGCCGACTGCCGAACTGGAGCTGGTAGCTGGACACACCGAACAATGTGCCGGCAGGCGCCCGGATCTCCGCGGGGAAGTTCGGCAGCGTGACCATGTCCGCCCCCGCCCAGGCGGCCTCGGTGGCGAACTGCTCGCCGGTGACCTGCATGCCGTCCCCCGAGTCGCCGGCAAACCGCACCACGGCACGATCGAGCTGGCGGCGCGGCTTCTGGATTGTCGGTGCCGATGCGACGACGTCGCCCATGGGCTCCTTCTCCCCTTTAACCGGCGTCCACCTGGAGCGGGTGCTTGATTTCGTCTCCCGGGCGCAGATTCAGCACAGCTTCCGGGAAAATTTCCGCCAGCCACTTGACCACGTCACTCACCGTCACGATCCCGATGGGCCGGCGCTCGGCATCCACGAGCGGGACGGTCCGGTACCCGGCGTTGTTCATCCGGTTCACCGCGAAGCAGATCCGGTCCTGGGGGGAGAGCGCTTCGGGCTCCGGCGTCATCACCTCAGCCAGCGTCGTCCGGTGGACGTCCCGCCCCTGCCCGACGACGCGCGTGAGGACGTCGCGCTCCGTGAAGATGCCGGTCAGGCGTCCCTCCCCGTCCACGATCACGACCGCCGCCCGGCGGTTGGCCAGCATCTTCGTGATGGCCTCGTGCACCGTGGCATTGGCGGTGAAACGAATCGGCTCGCTGGGCGCGAGCAGGCTGACAGAGTCGTTGAGGAGCGCCCCCTGGAGCTTTTGAAATTCAATCTCGAGAGACTCGGAGTATTCGTCCTGAAAATCGCTCATGTACGTCCACCTGCCTTTCACGCCCCGCACGCAGGCGCCTGCCGTCGTGGCGTGAGTTCAAACATTGAGGCCCGACGTCCCTGGACCGACTTCCGCCCTCAAGCGGGCGGACCATTTCTATGATATCGAAGCGACCGGGGAATAGCAAGGCAATCAGGGGGAAAGGGGCTACAGCTCAAGAAGCGCCGCCTTGGGGGTGCGGGTAAGGCTGCGGCAGCCGGCGGCCTCGACGACGACGAGATCCTCGATGCGAACGGCTCCCCAGCGGGAGTAATAAAGACCCGGCTCCACCGTGACGACTTGGCCGGCCTTGAGGACCTGGTCCACCTTGCTGATGCGTGGCGGCTCGTGGATGTCGAGCCCCACCCCGTGCCCGGTGCCGTGGAAGAACCCCTGCATCCGGCCGTCCACGAACCCGGTCTCGAACCCGCGGCCTTCCATGGTCCGGGTGACCTCCGCGTGAATGGCCTGACCCGAGGCGCCGTCTCGGATCAGCTCGATCCCCCGGAGCTGCGCCGCCAGGACGGCGTCGTACATCCGTCGGAGCTCATCGGGGGCCTTTCCCTTCACGACGGTCCGCGTCATGTCGGCGAAGTATCGGGTGCGACTGGAACGGGGAAAAATGTCGAACACGATGGACTGGTGGGGCCGGATGGGGCCGGAGCCCTGATTGTGGGGGTCCACGCCGTCAATTCCGCAGGCGACGATCGTGTGCTGGGCAACGCAGTCGTTCTCCATCAACGAGACGTTGATGACCTTCTTCAAGTGTTCAACCGTCAGGGGCTTGCCTTGCCAGGACACCTGCCCCCCCCTAGCCTGGCTCTCCCTCAGGACCCCCACCGCCGCTTCAAAGGCCGTCTCCGTATGTCGTTGTGTCTCAGCGATCGCCGCGATCTCGTCCTCCGACTTGATGAGGCGCTCGGGAAAGAAGGGATCGGGTCGGGCCGACACACGCACCCCCTTGTCCCTCAGGCGGTCGGCATACTCCAGCGGGAAGTTCGACGGGACGCTGACCACCGTGACCCCGTGGGCCTCCAAGAGCAGGCCGACCATGTCGATGAGGTGGGGGGACTGCCAGCGTTGGCGAGCCTTGCCCTCGTACTCCGAGAGGGACAGCACCTCATCAACCCGGGCCTGGGCCCGCGCCCGGTCGATCTCCAGGTCGCTCATGAGCAGGATCTTGCGTCCCCCGATTTGCAGGAACACGAAGGGGTCAGGTGCCAGGAAGCGCGTCGCGTAGTACAGGTTGGAGTCCGACTCGCTGGCCGCGATGAGGAGAAGCGCCGTGTCGTTGTTCATGCGGGGGCTAGGATAACATGCGGTCTACCGGGTCTCAACCAACCCGGGCGGGCACCGCGGCCGTTCAATCCGCGCGAACTACCCGCGGTCGCTGGCTTTCCTGAGCGACTCGATAAATCGGACAACCGTGGGAGAGAGGTGTTTCTGCTTGCGGTAAATGATCCCCACCGGCCGCGCGAGGTTTGGGATCCCGAGCGGCACGGCCGCGAGGCTGCCGATCTCGATCTCCTTTACCACGGTCGGCTGGGGGAGGATGCTGATACCGGCGCCGATCGCGATGGCCTGCTTGATCGTCTCAATGTTGTCGAACTCCATCACGACGCTCACCCGGATATTCCCGTGCTTCAGGCTCCGATCGATGGCCTTTCGGATCCCCAGGTCCGGGTCGAAGGCGACGAACTTCTCCCCGTTCAGGTCGGCCGGCCTCACCACCCGCCGCTTGGCGAAACGATGCCCCGGGTGGCAGACGAGGACCATCTTCTCCGCGCGCCAGGGGATCACCGCCAGGGAGCGCATCGCCGGTGGGTACGACATGATCCCGATGTCCGCCTCGTCGTTGATGACCGCTTCCACCACCTTGTGGGGGTGAAGGCATTCGAGCTGGATCCTGGCTTGGGGGTGGGCCGACATGAAGGGCTGCATGTGGCGGCTCACCTCGTGAAGCCCAACGGAGTAGATGGCGGCCACCCGGATCGTCCCGTCCAGGCGGGTCCGCGCGGAAGAGACACGGGCCCTGGCCTGCCTGAAGCGGTCGAGGAGGTCCCGGCAGGCCTCATAGAACACGCGCCCCTCGGCGGTCACTGTGAACGGGCGCTTGGTCCTGTCGAGCAGGTGGACATCCAGGTCGGCCTCGAGCTGCTGAATTGCCTGGCTGGCGGCTGACTGGGAGACCTCGTTGGCGGCGGCGCCGCGCGAAAAGCTGCGGAGGCGGACCACGTCGCAATAGAGTTGCAGAGTTTCCAGGTTCATGCCCCCACGTTACATTATTAGTAAAGCTCATGCACAGTATTTTTCTTTTGGGCGTGACTTATGATTTGAGTTCGTGTATCCTCGCCGAAATGATTGTACCGATCCTTCACAAGGGTCGAGGAGGTCCTCGTGAGTGACCAGACGGACCACGCGGCGCTGACACCCGCCGGGCTGCCGCCCAGGCAGGGCCTCTACGACCCCGCCCACGAGCATGACGCGTGTGGAGTCGGCTTCGTGGTGGACATGAAGGGGCGCAAGTCCCACGCCATCGTCAAACAGGCACTGATGGTCCTCAAGAATCTGCTCCATCGCGGCGCCTGTGGCTGCGAGGTCAACACGGGCGATGGTGCGGGGATCCTCATCCAGATGCCCCACGCCTTTCTCGCCCGCGAGTGCGCGGGGGTCGGTATCCGCCTGCCCGGCCCCCGGCGGTACGGGGCCGGATTGGTGTTTCTCCCGACGGATCCGGGACAGGCCACCAGGTGCCGGCAGATCTTTGAGGAGATTATCCGCGAGGAGGGGCAAACGCTCCTCGGGTGGCGGGAGGTGCCCACGGACGACTCTCCGATCGGGCCGAGCGCCAAGGCCGTCGAGCCGGTGATCCGGCAGGTTTTCATCGCGCGTAATCCTGCGATTCGAGACGACGGGCAGTTCGAGCGGGCCCTCTACGTCATCCGCAAGCGCGTTGAGCACGCGGTGTACGGCACCGACATGCCGCAGCGCAAGCTCTTTTACCTGCCGAGCCTCTCCTCCAACACGCTCATCTATAAGGGGATGCTATCGGCGGACCAGATCGAGACCATGTTCCCTGATCTGGTTGATCCGGCCATCGAGTCGGCGCTCGCGCTGGTCCACCAGCGCTTCTCCACGAACACGTTTCCCTCCTGGCCGCTGGCGCACCCATACCGCTACCTGGCCCACAACGGCGAGATCAATACCCTGCGCGGAAACATCAACTGGATGCGGGCCCGAGAAGCCCTCTGCGAGTCGAACCTGCTGCCCGATCTGAAAAAGATCTTCCCCATCGTGCTCGAGGGCGGAAGCGATTCGGCGATCTTCGACAACGTGCTGGAGTTCCTGGTCATGACCGGCCGCCCCCTGCCCCACGCCATCCTCATGATGATCCCGGAGGCGTGGAGCGGCCACGAGTCCATGAGCGACGACCTCAAGGCCTTCTACGAGTATCACGGTTGCCTGATGGAGCCCTGGGACGGGCCGGCCTCCATCGCCTTCACCGACGGCACCGTGATCGGAGCGGTCCTGGACCGGAACGGACTCCGCCCTTCCCGCTACTACGTGACGAAGGACGACCTCGTGATCATGGCCTCGGAAGTCGGGGTCCTGGACATCCCGCCCCAAAAGGTCCTGATCAAGGAACGCCTCCACCCCGGGAGGATTTTCCTTGTGGACACCTCCCAGGGCCGGATCATCGACGACGCCGAGCTGAAGGGCGCGTTTGCGAGCGAGCACCCGTACAAGGAGTGGCTGAAGCAGAATCTGGTCCCCCTGGAGGCGCTCCCCGCGCCGCCGCACGTTCACGAGCCGGACCACGAGACGGTGCTTCAGCGACAGCAGGTCTTCGGCTACACCCACGAAGACCTGCGCATCCTCATGGGGCCCATGGCCCTGAACGGCGAGGAGCCGGTGGGCTCGATGGGGACCGACACGTCGCTGGCCGTTCTCTCCAACCGCCCGCGCCTGCTCTACGACTATTTCAAGCAGCTCTTTGCCCAGGTCACCAACCCGCCGCTGGACGCGATCCGCGAGGAGCTGGTCACCCAGATGTCCACCACGATCGGGCCGGAGCGGAACTTATTGATGCCCGAGCCCGAGAGCTGCCGCCAGATCAAGCTCAAGACGCCGATCCTGGACAACGAGGAGCTCGCCCGGATCCGCTACGTGGATCGGCCGGGGTTCAAGGCCGTCACGCTGCCGATGCTCTTCCCCGTCGCCGAGGGCGGCGCGGGCCTCGACCGCGCCCTGGGGGAACTCTGCCTCAAGGCGAGCCAGGCGATTGGCGAGGGCTACACCTTCATCATCCTGTCGGACCGCGGCGTGGATAAGAACCTGGCGCCGATCCCGGCCATCCTGGCAACGGCCGGGGTCCACCACTACCTGGTCCGCGAGGGGACGCGCACACGGGTTGGGCTCGTGATCGAGAGCGGGGAACCACGAGAGATCCACCACGCGGCGCTGCTCCTGGGCTACGGGGCGGGGGCGATTAACCCCTACCTCGCCTTCGAGACGTTGGACGACATGATCCGACAGGGGCTGCTGCCGGGGCTTGACCATGCGAAGGCGGTCAAGAACTACATCAAGGCGTTGAACAAGGGCGTCCTCAAGGTCATCTCAAAGATGGGGATCTCGACGATTCAGTCCTACCGGGGGGCCCAGATTTTCGAGGCCATCGGGCTGAACAAGGAGTTCGTGGACAAGTTCTTCACCTGGACCGCCTCCCGGATCGGCGGCGTCGGCCTGGACGTGATCGCCGAGGAGGCAAGCCTTCGCCACCAGCGCGCCTTCCCCGACCGCCCCGTCGGGAAGCCCGACCTCGACTGGGGGGGCGAGTACCAGTGGCGGCGGGACGGCGAGTACCACCTGTTCAACCCCGAGACGGTCTTCAAGCTCCAGCACGCCACCCGGAGCGGCCAGTACAAGATCTTCAAGGAGTACACCGAGAAGGTGGACAACCAGAACCGGAACCTCTGCACCCTCCGGGGGCTCTTCGGCTTCAAGTTCGGAGGACAGCCGATTCCCATAGAGGAGGTCGAGCCGGTCGAGTCAATCGTTAAGCGCTTCGCCACCGGCGCCATGTCCTACGGCTCCATCAGCCAGGAGGCCCACGAGACCCTGGCCATCGCTATGAACCGCATGGGCGCCCGGTCGAACACGGGCGAGGGCGGGGAGGACCCCGCGCGCTACAAGCCGGACGAGAACGGGGACTTGCGCCGGAGCGCGGTCAAGCAGGTCGCCTCCGGCCGATTCGGCGTTACCAGCGAGTACCTGGTCAATGCGACCGATCTCCAGATCAAAATGGCCCAGGGCTCCAAGCCCGGCGAAGGCGGCCAGCTCCCCGGCCACAAGGTCTATCCCTGGATCGCCAGGGTCCGCTTCTCCACCCCCGGGGTGGGCCTCATCTCCCCGCCCCCTCACCACGACATCTACTCGATCGAGGACATCAAGCAGCTCATCCACGATCTGAAGAACAGTAATCCAAATGCCCGAATTCACGTCAAATTGGTCGCAGAGGTAGGAGTCGGGACGGTGGCCGCGGGCGTGGCCAAGGCCTTCTCGGACGTCGTGCTGATCTCAGGCCACGACGGCGGCACCGGGGCCTCCCCCCTCTCGAGCATCAAGCACGCCGGCCTGCCCTGGGAGCTGGGGGTCGCCGAGACTCAGCAGGTCCTCGTGCTGAACAAGCTCCGCGACCGGATCACCGTCCAGGTGGACGGGCAGATGAAGACCGGGCGCGACGTGGTCGTGGCGGCGCTGCTCGGCGCCGAGGAGTACGGCTTCTCGACCGCCCCGCTGGTCGTCATGGGCTGCATCATGATGCGCGTCTGAGCTCCGGGGCTTGCGCGTCTGCCACCTGAATACGTGCCCTGTGGGCATCGCCACGCAAGCCCCGGAGCTCAGGAAGAAATTCGACGCCAAGCCCGAGTTCGTCCAGAACTTCTTCCGGTTCATCGCCGTGGAGGTCCGGGAGTACATGGCGAAGCTGGGCTTCAGGACGATGGACGAGATGATCGGCCGCGTGGACCGGCTGGACATGAAGCGAGCGCTGGATCACTGGAAGGCGCGCGGGCTCGACTTCGCCTCGATCCTCTACCAGCCCCCCGTGGGGCCCGGCGTGGCGATCCGCAAGGTGCGCGAGCAGGACCACGGCCTGGACAAGGCCCTCGACAGGACCACGCTTATCCCGCTCTGCCGGCCGGCCCTCGAACGGCGCGAGCCCGTGGACCTGCGCCTGCCGATCCGAAACGTCAACCGGGCGGTGGGGACCCTTCTGGGCTACGAGGTGACGAGCCGATACGGCGGCGAGGGCCTGCCGGACGACACGATCAGGGTCCACTTCACAGGTTCGGCCGGTCAGAGTTTCGGCGCATTCATCCCGCGGGGGATCACGCTCGTCCTCGAGGGTGACTCCAACGACTACTTCGGGAAAGGTCTATCCGGCGGCAAGCTCGTCGTGTATCCGCCGCGGGAGTCCACCTTCGTCCCCGAGGAGAACATCCTGGTCGGCAACGTGGTCCTGTACGGCGCAACCAGCGGCGAGGCGTACTTCCGTGGCGTCGCGGGAGAGCGCTTCGCCGTCAGGAACAGCGGGGCGCGCGCGGTGGTGGAAGGTGTCGGTGATCACGCCTGCGAGTACATGACAGGCGGGCGTGTTGTCGTTATCGGGGAGACGGGCCGAAACTTCGCGGCTGGTATGTCCGGCGGCGTCGCCTACGTGCTGGACGAGGTCGGCGACTTCAGGATCCGCTGCAACCTCGGCATGGTGGATGTCGAGCCCCTGGTCGTGGACGAAGATGTGCGCGAGGTGAGGGAGCTCCTCCGCCGCCACGTCCGCTACACCCAGAGCACGGTGGCGGAAGGAATCCTCGCCCAGTGGGGCAAGACGCAGCCCAAGTTCGTGAAGGTGATGCCGCGCGACTACAAGCGGGCCCTCGACGCGATGAAGCGCGCCCAGGAGGAAGGGATCCCCTGGGAGAAGGCGGTGATGGAAGGCGCGCATGGGTAAGCCCACCGGCTTCGTCGAGTTCAAGCGCGACAAGCAGCCCTACCGGCCGCTCGCTGAGCGCGTCCGCGACTGGAAGCAGCAGATGCTCCCCTGGCCCACCGCCAAGCTCCAGAGGCAGGCCGCCCGCTGCATGGACTGCGGGATCCCCTTCTGCCACCAGGGGTGCCCCCTCGGGAACCTGATCCCCGACTGGAACGACCTCGTCTATCGCGACAAGTGGCGGGAGGCCAGCGACCGCCTTCACGCAACGAACAACTTCCCCGAGTTCACCGGCACGCTCTGCCCCGCCCCGTGCGAGGGTTCTTGCGTCCTCGAGATCAACGACGACCCGGTGACGATCAAGGCCATCGAGCTGACGATCATTGACCACGCCTTCGAGGCCGGATGGGTGAAGGCTGAACCCCCCGCCGTCCGCACGGGCAAGAAGGTGGCCATCGTCGGCTCAGGCCCGGGCGGGCTCGCTGCCGCCCAGCAGCTGAACCGTGCCGGCCACTGGGTCACGGTCTTCGAACGGGATGATCGAATCGGCGGCCTCCTCCGCTACGGGATCCCCGAGTTCAAGATGGAGAAGTGGGTCCTCGACCGGCGCCTCGAGCTGATGCGCAAGGAAGGGATCGACTTCCAGGTCAAGTGTAACGTGGGGGGCAACGTTTCAGCAGAGGATCTCCGGCGAGAGTTCGACGCCCTCCTGCTTGCCGGCGGCGCGACGCTCCCGCGCGACCTCAAGGTCCCCGGTCGCGAGCTCAGCGGGATTCACTTCGCGATGGAGTACCTGACCCTCCAGAATAAACGCTGCGAAGGAGACCTGATCCCTGACGATCAGTTCATCACGGCCAGGGGGAAGCGGGTGGTCATCATCGGCGGCGGCGACACCGGGGCCGACTGTCTGGGCACGGTGCACCGTCAGGGGGCGGTCTCCGTCCACCAGTTCGAGCTCCTCCCCCGCCCCCCCGACCAGCGCGCGCCCGATAACCCCTGGCCCCAGTGGCCCAACATCTTTCGCACCTCTGGCGCCCACGAGGAGGGAGGGGTCCGAGAATACTCGGTCCTCACCACCCGCTTTTCAGGCGAAAACGGCTGGGTCAGAAAGCTCCACGCCCATCGGGTGGAGATGGTCCGCGAGGGCAGCCGGCTGGACTTCAGGCCAATCCCGGGCACCGACTTCGAGATGGACGTGGAGCTGGTTCTCCTGGCGATGGGCTTCCTCGGGCCGGAGACGAATGGCGTCCTCGGCCAGCTGGGCGTGAAGTTGACAGAACGTGGCAACGTCTGGCGGGGCGAGAACTGGATGACGAGCGTTCCTGGCGTGTTCACCGCGGGGGACATGCAGCGCGGACAATCCTTGATCGTCTGGGCGATCGCCGAAGCCCGGAGCGCCGCCCGCGGCATCGATCTCTACCTCATGGGCCGCTCCGACCTCCCCGCCCCGTTACCCTGACCCGATGCCGCTGACACTGGCAGAGCGACAACGCCTGATCCACCAGTACACCGAGGGTCCATCCCGATTGAGGAGCGCCCTGGCGAAGGTGCCCGAGGACGCCCGGAAATGGCGGCCGGCCCCCGCCGAGTGGTCCGTGCACGAGGTCGTCTGCCACTGCGCCGACTCCGAAACAAACGCCGCGGCGCGCATCCGGTATGTCGTGGCCGAAAAGGATCCCGTCGTCCTGGGGTATGACGAGAACGCATGGGCCGTCCGGTTCGACTATCACAACCATCCCCTGGATGCCGCCCTGACCGTCGTCGACGCCATGCGCGCCAACACCGCGGCGTTGATTCGGCGTCTGCCCGAGGAAGCATGGACGAAGGAAGGGCGGCACTCGGAGTCAGGCCGCTACACAGCCGAGGACTGGCTGACAATCTACGCCGAGCACTTGGAAGAACACGCCCGCCAGATCGAGAACAACCTCGCCGCCTGGCAGGCGCAAGGCGCCTCCGGCTCGACCCCGCGCTAGCGGGCACTCATAGAAGCTTGCGAAACTCTTCGACGGTTAGGCCGGCGTCGCGTACGATGCCGCCCATCGTGTAGGCATTCACTGGATTGTGACGGGGAATGGTGAGAATCCGGACGCGGTCGGTCATGACAACGTGCTTGCCTTGGCGGACGACACGGAATCAAGCCTTCTTCAGCGCGCGCACGGCGTCTCGGTGATTGACGCCCGGGATCTTTGGCACGCCTATGAGGCGACTTCGACTTCGCGGACGACCGCCCCTTTCAGGAGTTCTTCACGCGCGGCGAGGTACTCGCGAATCGCGTCTTTGATGTTCGCCAGCGCCTCCTGTTCGGTGGCACCCTGCGACCAGCACCCCGGCAGCCCCGGAACCGAAACGCTATAGCCTTCGTCGCTCTTCTTCAACGCGATCTTGTATTTCATGGCTCAAGTATATACCGGAGAGATGCTACCGTCTAACAGGAATTGGCGAGTCCCATTTCCGATACACCGTCAACTGAGCGGCCGGCGCCGGGTGCTCGCGAGCCCCACTGGGGTTGCCGATGCCGCCGGGTCGCCCCGACCTCCTGTCCCGTTTCCTTAATCCACCTAGAAGAACACGCGGGCCGGATCGAGAAGAATCTCGCCGCCTGGGAGGCGCGAGGCGCCCTGGCTTGACCCCGCGCTAGCGGGGGATGCCGCCGACCTGTTCTCTGGCGCATGCCTTCTGCAGCGGCAAGGAAAGCAGCCCCCGGCTGTCTAACGTATCGCGGTGACCGGGACGCGCGAGCACGCGGAGCAGCACTTGCAAAGTGTCGGTGTCGACCGCGCGGTTAGGGTGCTTTGCCAGCCCGCGCTTGAACCAG
>CAYRZF010000012.1:31431-35997 GCA_964428805.1 uncultured bacterium
CGCGCCTTTAAGACCTGAGTCACGGCCGATCGCGTAGCCGGGCATCAAAGCGAACTCGTGTACCGCCGCGTTGCGGTAGTTGTCGTAGAACACCTCGGCACCGATGGCGCCGGAAAGAGCAGGACAGTTGGCCTTCAGATAGGCGATGTACGCGGCCCGCGTGCCACCTTTGGGCCCGGAAGCCAGACCGTCAATAAACGTAGCCACAAGATTCAGCAACGGATACCAAAGGTTTCCAGGCGCGCCCGCAGCTATGCTTCGACGATGTCTGGTTTCGTGCTTTGTACAAATGCGACTACGTCGTCACGTTCAGCCGGAGGGACTTGAAAAGCCTCCAGAGTGGCATTGAGGTGCCCCAAAAATGCCGCCCAATCGCTTTCACTGATTTTCATCCCTTTATGGGAGGTCTTCATATCTCGTCCGCTGTAGTACAGGGGACCCCCTGCACTCGAACACAGAAAATCAATCAGGAGCTGGTTTTCCCGCTTTAAGCCATCCTCTCCTCGATGCTGCCAGAAGCGAGCCAGTCGCGAATCCGCTTGTAAGCGTGGCAACAGGTCGTTGGTAACTGCAGCGATGGCGTCATAGCCGCCAAGACGCTCATAGAGTGTTGCCTTACTCATTGGTTCATCTCCTTCTGGTTTCACCGACTGCACCGGCTTGGCGGGATCGTTCTCGACGTGACAGAGGAGCGAATCGCTTCGGTATCCGTTAGCCGCCGCGGGTGTGCATTTCGAGGTGGGGGTCGCGTCGAAGCTCGCTGACCTGAACGAGAGGTGCCCGGTGGGCGAGGGCGAGCCGCTCTTCGGCGCCGCGATCGGTGCGGTTCTGCCAGGTGGGGATGATGAGGGCCTTGATCGCCTGGGGCGACGCGCCGGCGCGGAGGGGACCGCGGAGATCGGTCCCGTCCTTGGCGTAGAGACAGAGGTACCATATGCCGTCCGCCGTGAGCCGGCTCCGGTCGCACGAGCGGCAGAACGGCGCCGTGGTGGATGAAATGATGCCGAATATGGTTCCATCCGGCAGGACGAAGCGGTCTGCCGGAGCCGTGCTCTCCTCGATCAGCGGCTCGATCCTGCCGTAGTGCCGTTCCAGCCGCTCCAGCATCGCCGCCCGGGGAAGAACCGCGTCCATGGACCACAGCGTGGCCCCGCCGACGTCCATGTACTCGATGAAGCGCACCTCGGCGCCCACCCGTTTGCCGTACTCGATGAGGTCCACCAGCTCGTCGTCGTTGATCCCGCGCATGACCACGCTGTCGAGCTTGAGCCCCTTGAAGCCCGCGCGGCCCACCGCGTTGATCCCCTCGAGCACCCTGGCGAAGTCGTCGCGACGGGTGAGCCGCTTGAAGCGCTCGGGTCGAAGCGTGTCCAGGCTGACCGTGACGCGACCCAGGCCGGCGTCGTGGAGCGCCTGAGCCTGCTCTGACAGCAGCACGCCATTGGTGGTTATGGCCAGGTCGCGGATCCGGGGCTTGGCCGCCAGCATTCTGACGAGCGTGGGCAGATCGCGGCGCAGGAGCGGTTCGCCACCGGTCAGCCGCACCTTGTCCACCCCCAACTCGGCGAAAATGTCCACGAGGGAGTTGGTCTCTTCGAAACGCAACAGGTCCTCGCGGGGGAGCCAGACATACTCCTCTTCCGGCATGCAGTACTGGCAGCGGAGGTTGCAGCGGTCCGTGACGGAGATCCGGAGGTTTCGAAGCGGGCGGCCGAGGGTGTCGAAATAGGACATCGGCGGCGTCAGAGGTCCACGAAGATCGAACTCCCCTCCACCTTGACCGGGAAGCAGGCGACTTTCACCGCCGGATTGTTGGTGTTGGCGCCCGAGGTGACATCCCAGCGCCAGCCGTGCCAGGGGCAGGTCACGATGGTGGCCTCCAGCTCCCCTTCTCCCAGCGGACCTCCGCGATGTAGGCACGTATTGTCGAGGGCGTAAAAGGTCCCGTCCACGTTAAAAAGCGCCAGCATTTTCCCGGCCACCTCGACGACCTTGCCCTCTCCGGGCTTGAGGTCAGCCGTCTCGGCGACTCTGGTGAATGTCCCCATCCTGTGTTCCCCTCACCGCGGTCAGCCGAGAGACCAGAGGATCTCCTCCAGCGGCCGCTTGACGCAGGTGAAGATGGGCGTGTCGCGGACCGTGTAGAGTGACCCTTTGGTCTCGCGGAGCCGCATAACCAACGTCACGAACTCCTTGGGATCCTCGCCTTCGAAGGAGACGACGAAATCCTGGTCGTCGAGCCCGAAGGAGTAGGCGGTGTTGATCCGGATCCCCGGGAACTGGTGTCCCACCCGGATGTGCTCGTTCATGAGATTCTGGCGCTCCTCCATGGGGAGCAGGTACCACTCCCGGGTCTTCACGAAGGGATAGACGAAGAGGTATTTGCTGTGCCCCGGTTCCACCGTGACCTTCGCCTCTTCGGTGTGTCCCTTGAGATACATGGATTCTCGTGTCACCGCGAGGAAGCTGTGGGTCTGTTCCAGGTGCGGGGCCATGGCGGTTTTCCTGACCCCTTCCAGGAAGGCCTGGATCGCGTCCAGCTCGGGGGAGATGATCCAGAGGAGGAAGTCGGAGTCCTTCTTCAAACCAAGCGTCGAGTACGTTCGGAGAATTAGCCGCCCTTTGAAGTCGTCCACGCGGGCCAGGTACTCGGTGATCGCCTTCCCCTTTTCGTCCTTCGCAAGACCGTACCACGCCGGGACAGCCCGGAAGCAGGTGTAGACCATGAAGCGTCCCGGAGGCGTCTGCTCCGCCATGGCTTCTCCCTATGCGCACGCAGCGGCTGGCGCGAGTCCGGCCTTCTGGTATTCGCGGATCAGGCCCGCCTTCTTCACGCCGACATCGAAGTGATCCCACGGGAACACTTCCTCGAGCGGCCGCGTACGGCTCGTGTAGAAGGCCGGGTCGCCGTCCCACTCCCTCAACGCCTTCCGCCAGTCTCCCCCGAGCTGCGCGCTGATCTCGAGGAAGTCAGCCACCCGCCGGTCTCCCCGCGCCAGGAGCGCCTGGAGCGAAGCCTCCCGGGGGTTCTCGTGGAGCACCCGAACGTTGGAGAGGCGCCCGACGCCGCGCTTGATGATCGAGAGCTTGTTCTCGAGGCTCCGCGGGTCGTCAAACGGGGCCCACTGAAACGGCGTCCAAGGCTTGGGAACAAAAGACGAGATCGACAGCGTCAGCTTGCCGAACGGATGGCCCTCCGGATCGGGGACGCGGAGCCTGTCGAGGAGCCGGGCCGCCAGATCGGGGATCGCCTCGACATCCTCACGCGTCTCGCTCGGGAGGCCGATCATGAAGTAACACTTGAGGTTCGGAATGCCGTGACGCCTGACGAGGTGACACGCCGTGTACAGCTGCTCGTCGCTAATGGCCTTGCGGATCACATGCCTCAACCGCTCGGTGCCGGCCTCCGGTGCCATCGTGAGGGTGCGATGTCCGCCGCGCTTGAGCGACGCCACCAGGTCCTCCGTGAGGCTATCGGCACGCAGCGAGGAGATGGACACTTCGACTCCATACTCCTCGAGGATTTTCATCAGTTCCCCGATCCACGGGTAGTCTGAGACACACGCCCCCACCAACCCCACACGCTTGCCGTCCTTGGCGATCTTGGCCACCGTTTCTCGCAGCGCGTCGAGGCTCCGATGGCGGACCGGACGATAGATCTCGCCCTCGAGACAGAACCGACAGCCACGTCCGCACCCTTTCCCCACCTCGAGGAGGGACATGTGCCCGTACTCGGCCCGGGGCGTCTTCAGGAGCGAGATGGTCTCGAACTGGTTCACGTCCTTCAGCCGGCGTTTGACCACAACGGGCGGCACCCCGGATCGAGCCGGATCGACCGCCGCCACACTGCCGTCGTCGGCGTAGCGCACCTGATATGCCTCCGGCAGATACACGCCCAGGAGCGGCGCCAGCCGGTCGAGGAAAGCCTCTCGGGTCCGGCGGCCAGGGTCCACGCCCTCAAAAGCCTCGCGGTAGGCGGTCACGATTTCGCCGACGACCTCCTCGCCCTCCCCCACCACGATGAAATCCATGAACGGGGCGAGCGGCTCCGGATTCGCAAACGCGCAGACGCCGCCCATCAGGATCAGCGGATCCTGGGGCCGGCGCGCCTGGGAGCGAAGCGGAATCCCCGCCATGGTAAGGAGGCGCAGCACATTGATATAGTCGCCCTCGTAGGTGACCGAGAACCCGACGAGGTGGAAGTCGGAGAGCGGTCGCTGGGTTTCGAGGGAAAACGGTGCGGTTCGGGTTCGGAGATACTCGTCCAGATCCTCGGGATCCGGGAAGAAAGCGCGCTCGCAGACGACGTCGGGGAGCCGGTTCAGGTACGCGTACACGGTCTGGAAGCCCAGATTGGACATGCCGACCGCGTACGTGTTCGGGTAGACCAGGGCGACCGAGATCTTGCCGCCCCAGTCTTTCAGTATCCCTCCCTGCTCGAGAGCCAGGAGGGCCTGCGCCTTTTTCCGGAGGTCCCAGGACATCTATTTGCTTTTTTTGGTAATGAGTTACGCCGAGTCAGTGTAACAGATGCCTGAGCGGCCGGTCAAGGCTTGCTAACCCTTG